>DASXCV010000001.1:0-6318 GCA_036491015.1 Thermoleophilaceae bacterium
CCGGCCTTACGATGTGATTCGTGTCTGGCTAGCGGTCACCGGCGGTGAGCTGAGGTAAGGCCGCCAACGCCCACCTATGGCGTTTCAACTGCAGGTGGGCGCTTCTCGCTGCAAGCGCGCACTTGGTCTTCGCGAAAGGCAGCCACAGCAAGCTCCTTCGGGGAGTCTCGCGTTGAAGCGTCGCCGATTACGACCATGTCCGGCGACCATGTGGCTTCTCCCAAGAGCTCGACCCGGTTGGTGAATATGTACTGACCGTCCACTCTCGTGAACCGTTCGGCCCACACGTCAACCATGATTCCGGTGGCGAGTTCGACGGTCCAGCGCGATGGCGGGCCACTCAGAACACGAATCGTCAAATCGGGAGCGTCATCCGGAGGTTCTCCGTTGTATATCGCCGGCCAGTCCTCGTCGCCTTCCTCGAGCCTTACTTGGTCGACGCGAAACCGTGCCACCGACAGCTGAATTTGGGACGGATAGCCCGGTGTGCTTACGCTGACGACAGCGCCATCCGGAGCCTGCTCCCCGGTCTCGAGCTGGACTAGGTTCCACAGCGAATAGTGGTCGCCCTGGTGGGCGTACCCCCAGGCCCAAACGTAGACTGGGGCTTGGTCGCGAAGCTCCACCGTCCAGCGGTCAGGCGGAATGTCCTCGATCAGCATCAGTTCTCCCCGCCGCCATAGTCGACCATCCGACAGTACCCGGCGAATGGTCAAACAAGTTGACCGCTGCGATGCGCCCATTGCACACCAAATCGCGCGCCCATGCTCGCACCTCTGCTTCGGACGCTCTATGAGACGAAAAGCGGCAGTCGGTTCGCTCGGTTGATGAGCGCTCAGTTCGACCGTGCGCTAGAGCGGCCCCGTCGCAAACGTGCTCAGCCAGATCACCGCGAGGCCTAGGGCGGCGCCCAGGGCGCACACAAAAGTCGGGGGCCCACCATTCGTCGCAACGGCTATCGCTGTTGCGCCGATCCCCGTGGCGCCAACGAGGCCACCAAACAGGCGCATGTCGCTTGCGTCTATGCCCCGACCGACGTGCACGTAAGGGCCGGCTGCGTTAGCTCTCCGGGTATTCGTCCTTTCGGTAGTTGAGCGGGTCGTCTGGCTGTTCCTTCGGCGTCCGCTCGAGCAGGAAGTTGAAGTACGGCGCGACGAACGGGTCGGGCGCCGACACCGTGTAGGTGTGGTAGACGGTGCCGTTGTCCTTCGCGAAGGCGATGTAGCTCGGGTTCTCGCGGATGCCGTCCTTCGGTTCCGCGCCGATTTGCGATGCCCAGAAGCTAAGCCACTCGGGCGGGTTGTCGACCATCTGCTTGACCTCGGGGATCCGCTGGGCCTGATCCTCGGTCAGCGCCAGCCCGAAGTCCCACGGGAAGTCGGTGTCGTGGGTCGACACGTATGGGAACTCCCAGCCCATCCGTTCCCTATAGGACGTGAGCCGGTCGATCGGTGCGCGCGAGAAGCAGATCATGGTCACGTCGCGCTTGTTGAGATGCAGCAGCGTCGTGGCGTCGAAGCCGTCGGCGAGGTTCGTGCATCCGGGACATGCGCCGAGGGTGTAGTCGGGCCCGTACATGATGTTGTAGGCCAGCAGCTGCGAGCGGCCGTCGAACAGCTCGGCGAGCGTCTTCTCGCCGTCCTGGGTGGAGAACACGTACTCCTTCTCCACCGTGACCCAGGGCAGTTCGCGTCGCTTCCGCCTGATCGCCTGGTTGCGCTCGGCCTGCTCGGCTTCGAGCTTTGCCAACTCGTCGCTCGCGGCGAGCCATTCCTCGCGGGTTCCTATCTTGTGCTCACCCATGGATCTACCTCCTCGTAGGCACCGACACACCTAAGAGACCGGATGCCCGGGCGTAATTCATCGCCACTGGGCGAACCGCACCCCGGGATGCCGGCTACCGCCTTCGCTCGCTAGGTGAGGTGCCGCCGCGCGTGCACTACGCCTTTACCTTCACGCGCCCCGAGCCTCCGGCATAGCCTGGCGCCGTCGCCTTCTCCTTGTACGAGCCCGACCGAAGCGACAAAGTCACGCGTCCGTTCGCTCCGGTCTTCAGCTTCTTCGAGCCGACCTTCACCGAGGCGCCGCTGACCGGATCCCCCGCGTCTGTGACCGTGATCGTCACCTTGCGCTTGCCGCGCTTGCTCTTGCCAACCGACCTCCTGATCGACAGCTTGGGAAAGACGTGCGTCTGCCAGTAGCCGCGGTCGGAGGCACCGATCTGGAAGAGGGCGAAGAAGTCGAGCGGGCCCGTCGAGCCCTCGCCGTTCTCGTTGCCCAGGCCGGCGACGTCGCCGGAGGCAAGCTTCAGATGCTGCACCTTCTCGAACCTGGTCACCGCGGCGTTCGAGCGCGTGATGTAGAGGCCGTCGTTCGTATCGCCCCACGCCACCCAGAGGCGACCACCGGGCGCCGCGAAGACCTTCGCGAAGCTGAACAGACCGCGCGCGAGGGTGCGAGTGCCGCCGCCCACCCGGGTGAGCTTGATGGTCTTGCCATTGGTCCAGGCGACGTACACGCCGCCCGTTCCGATCCGTCCCGCCAGGCCCGAGGCCTGCGCGTTTGCGGTTCCGGGGAGGATCTGGCTCCCGCCCGCGCTCGGCAGCACCTGCTGCACGAACGCTCCGCCGGAACCCGCGACCGTCGATCCTGACAAGACCACCGCGCCGCTGCCGTGGTCGGTGGCTAGCAATGACGACCCCAGGTCGCTGCCAAAGGCGCTGTTCGGCGTGTTCGGATCGAGGCCCACGTGCACGGTGCCGACGCCCGTGCCGCTCCAGGCGGTCACCGGCTGGCCGTCGTTCATCAGGGTCGCGCCGAGGGTGCCCGAGTCGTAGGCGATCGTGCCGCCCCAGACGCGTCCCGCATCGAGCGTCCACGGCGATCCGCTCGCCGGTGCGGTGAAGCTGTTCACGCCCGTCTGTGCTGTCGGCAGGTTCGGCACATGCCCGCCCGTGACGAAGAGACGCAGCGTCTGGTCGGGCATCATCAGTCCGGCGATACCGCCGTTGCCGTCCCACCCGCTGGCGACCGTGGAGGTGCCCGCCGGACGGCCCCGGGCCGAGATCCTCGTGTCGGAGATCGTGGACGGGGTCGTGCCCTTGATCCAGACCGCGTGCAGCACTCCGTCGCTGCCGCGCACGAGGCCGATCTCGTTGCCGGCGCCGGTGGGACCGTCGATCCGGTTCCACTTCACCTTCACGGCCTTGGCAGCCGACGCCGCGCCCGCGCTCGCGAGTGCGATCGCCAGGGCCAACGCCAAGGCTCCGAGGACAAGATGCGAACGACGGCTCATGTGGATCTCCTTTGGCTGGGGCTGTCAGCGAGCGGCCACGGCGAGTGCGCGGCCGTAAGGATGCGCTCGTACGGGATCGCCGCCTGCTCGGTCACGCGGCGCACTGCCTCCGCGTCGCCCTCGAACAGGCACAGGACGACCTCGTCCTCGCGCATGAGGAGCGAGCCGAGGTAGCGCACCGGCTCCCCGGCCGCTTGGGCGCGGGCGCGGTCGTCCAGCGCCCGCAGATCGCTCTCGCGGACGCCGGGCCAGAAGCACTCGATCACATACTCGGCCGGGGCCATTCGCCACACCGTAGGCGCCAGGGTGGGCGCGCGAAAGCGGGAAAACCCTATTCGTCCGGCGGCTCGGAAAGGACCCGCGCGAGGGCCGTTCGCGACCGCACGCCGAGCTTGCGATACACACGCGTGAGGTTCGCCTCGACGGTCTTGACCGTCACGAACGCGCGCTCGGCCACCTCGCGGTTCGTGAGTCCTGTGGCGGCCAGCTCGGCGAGCCTGCGCTCTGTGGCGGTGAGCCCGTCGGAGTCGGCGATCCTGCCGCCGACGCGCGCGAGCTCCGCCCTCGCCTTGTCGGCCCAGATCGGTGCGCCCATGTCCTCCAGGAGCTCGAGCGCCGCCGCCAGCGCAGCTCTCGCCTGCGCCCGCTGCTTTCCGCGGCGGCGCAGCTGACCGAGCACCAGCAGCGTGCGCGCGCGCTCGAACGGCAGGTCGATCCGGTCGAGCTGGCCCAACGCCTCCTCGATCGATGCGACGGCGGCGGCGAGGTCGCCGCGTACGGCGGCGATCAGCCCGCGGCTTCGCGCCGCCACCGCCAGCGCCCAGGGCCGGTCCAGCTCCCGGCCGCGCTGCTCGATCGGCTCCACGAGCTGCTCCGCCCGCTCCAGCTCGCCGAGCGACACCAGCGCCTCGATCTCGTCTGGCAGGAAGATCCCGAGGACGGGATCGCCGAGACCCATCGCCGTCAGCGTGTCGGCGAGCGGACCCAGCGCCGCGTGCGCCGCCGCCGGATCGCCGAGCGAGAGCTCCAGGAAGCCGAGCGCCCACAGCGGCCAGATCGTCCCGGGAATCCATTCGAGGCGGTCGAACGCCTGGAGTGCCTCCCGCGCCTCGGCACGCGCCTCCTCCACCTCGCCCACATGTGCGCGGGCCAGTGCGCTGGCGCTGAGCGCGATCGCCGAGGCCATCAGGTCGTCGAGCAGCGTGGCCATCTGGCGCGACTCGTCCCCATACCGCTTCGCGGCCGCGAAGTCGCCCCGCCACACGCAAGCCCACACGAGGTAGATCGCCACGATCGGCACCCCGCTCTCCTGCCCCAGCTCCGTCATCCGGGTGCGGAGCCCGTCCAGCACCTCGATCGCGCGATCGCATCTCGCCGTCCACAGGAGCAGCAGTCCCTCGACGAGAGAGGGCTGGGTGAACAGCGGGCGGGCGCGATGCGGATCCTCGCACGCAAGCGCCGTGGCCATTCGCTCCTCCGAGAACCCCCTGCCGCTCAGGAACTCCGCCATCGTGAGCACCGACAGTGCGTCGGCAAGCAGGGCGTCCGAGCCGGCGCGCTCGGCCCCCTCCACCGCGGCGCTGGCGTGGGGCACGGCGCCAGGGAAGTCGCCCATGCTCGCGCAGCAGAAGGCCAGGTCGAGCTGGATCTCGGCCCGCAGGTGCTCGTCGTCGCCGGCCGCCTCGAGTGCCTGGGTGGCGAACTCGGCCATGCGCGGGAAGCTGCTGCGGCGGCTGTGGATCTGCCCGAGCACCTCCAGCGCCTCCGCGCGCAGAGTCCCCGACGGCGCCTCGTCTACGGCAGTCTCGAGAAGCGACTGTGCGCGGCCGAGATCACCGGCGTCGAAGTGCAGGCGCGACGCCGCAACCAGCCGCTCCACCCGGCGGCGGTCTGCGGCGGCCGGGGTCAGTCGCAGAGCCAGCTCCATCAGCTCGGCGGCCGCATCCGACGCGCCGCGGGCGCCCGCCAGCTTGGCCGCCGCGTCGAGCTCGGCGGCGATCCCCTCGTCCGGGCGCGCGGATCCGAGCGCCAGGTGACGGGCGCGCTCCTCCTGTCCGGGCACCAGCGCGGCGAGCTTGCGATGGAGGCTCCGGCGCGCGGCGTCGTTCGCCCGGCCGTAGACCACCGAGGCGAAGATCGGGTGCGCGAACTGGATCCTGCCGGCGTCGATGCGCACCATGCCCGCCTCCTCAGCCGGCGCGAGGAGCTCGGAGTCGATCAGTTCAACCGTGGGCTGGGCGAGCGCCGCCGCGGCGAGCAGCGAGCGGCGCGTACGCGCGGGGAGGCGGTCGATGCGCGCCTCGACGAGCGCGGTGACGCCCGCCGAGATCGGGACCCGCCCGTCCACCGGCGGCCGGCGCTCCAGCTCGCGGGCGATCTCGAGCGCGTAGAACGGGTTGCCCCCGCTCACCCGGGCGATCTGCACGAGCAGCGGCCGCGGGAAGGTGCGGCCGACGTGCAGCTTGATGAGCTCGTGCAGCGCCGCGACCGTCACGGGCCCGACCTCGATCTCGGTTTGCGCCAACGGCGCGAGGCTGGTGGATCCGCCCGATCTCAGCGTGAAGAGGAACCGCGAGCGCTCCGTCCTCAGGCGCCTGAGTACGAAGCTGAGCACCCGCTCGCTTGGCGAATCGAGCCATTGGACATCGTCGACGGCGACGAGGAGCGGATGCTCGCGCGACACGTTCCTCACCAGCGAGAGCACGGCCGCGCACACCGCCAGCTCGTCGATCCCCTCGGCCGGCGCGGGCACCTCGAGCAACGCAGCGGCGAGCGCCTCGCGCTGAGGGTCCGGGAGCGGCGCCAGCGCGCGATCGCCCAGCGGCGCCACAAGGTCGCCCAGCGCGGCGAACGACAATCCCGCCTCGGCCTCCACCGGGCGGGCGGTGAGCACCGTCGCGCCCGCCTCGCGCGCTCGCGACACACCTGCCTCCCAGATCGTCGTCTTGCCGATCCCGGGCTCGCCGCGCAGCATCGCGGCGGCGAAGCCGCCGTCGAGCCCCGCGAGGAAGCCATCGAGCAGC
>DASXCV010000002.1:0-2322 GCA_036491015.1 Thermoleophilaceae bacterium
TGCGCGGCGATGCAGAGCGCAACTCGCCGGTCACGGCCATACGGTTAGTATGTCACATTCCAACGGTATGTCCGATCGGAGGATTCCCATGACGGCGGTGGGCAGCGACCTGAATGAAGTGCTCGTAGGCGATCGCGAGCACTGGGAGGACGGCCCGCCGCACGAGCTGTTCCATGCCATCCGCGGGCAGTGCCCGGTGCACCGGTCGAAGGGCGCCACCGAGTTCCCGGACGCGCCCGGCTGGTGGGACGTGACGACCGCGGACGACATCCACACCGTCAGCCGCGATTGGCGCACCTACTCCTCCGAGCGCAACGGCATCACGGCAGTGAGCGCGGTCTTCCCGCTCGAGCTCGTCCAGGCGATGTTCATCGGGATGGACCCACCCAAGCACGACCGGTTGAAGGCGCTCTTCCAGGCCGGTTTCACCCCCAAGCGGATCGCAGACCACGAGGACGAGATCCGCGCGATCGTGCGCAAGGTGCTCGACCGCGTGGACGGGCGCGACGAGTGCGAGCTCGTCAGCGAGGTCGCGCAGCCGGTGGTGTCGCGCGTGATCGGCAGCTTCATGGGCATCCCCGAGGAGGACGACGCGATCTGGGCGCGCCTCATGAACTCCACCCTCGGCGCGAGCGATCCTGACCTCAGCCCAGGCGGCATCGAGGCCGCGATCGAGGTCGACGTGCCGGAGATCTTCGAGCGCTGCAACAAGCTGATCGCCGCGCGCCGCGAGCAGCCCACCGACGACCTGCTCAGCGTGCTCGTGCACGCAGAGATCGACGGCGAGAAGCTCGAGGAGCACGAGATCGTGATGGGCTTCTTCCTGCTCGTGGCCGCCGGCAACGACAGCACGAAGGCCACCTATTCGAGCGGCATGCGCGCGCTGATGGAGCACCCCGACCAGCGGCTGCTGCTGCTCGAGGACCCGTCGCTCGTTCCGAGCGCGGTGGAGGAGGCGCTGCGGATGTTCCCGGCGTTCGCGCACTTCGCCCGCACCGCCACCTGCGACGCCGAGCTGAACGGGCAGCAGATCAAGGAGGGCGACAAGGTGGTGATGTGGTACGTGTCGTCCGGCCGCGACGAGACGCGCTACGAGGATGCCGACCGCTTCGACGTGAAGCGCAACCCTGAGCACCAGGCGTTCGGCGCGGGCGGCCGGCACTTCTGCCTCGGCACCGCCCTCGCGCGCCTCGAGCTGCGCATCCTGTTCGAGGAGACGCTCGCGCGCTACCCGGAGATGGAGATCGCGGCGGCGCCGACCATGGTCGAGTCGCCGTTCATCAACCAGCTGAAGACATTGCCGGTTCGCCTCACCGCGGCTTAGACTCACCCGCATGGCCGACCTGGCCCACGAGGCCTCGATCCCGCTGGCCGCGCCGTCGCCGCCGGCGGAGGCGTTCGATCGCACCCAGCTTCAGATAGTCCCGCTCAAGGCGTTGCCGTTCGTGGCGCTCGTGCTTGCGCTGCTGGTCGCGACGATCGCCGCGGACTGGGGCTGGGGACTCGACTTCTTCCACGTCGCCGCCGGCGGGCTCTGGACCGCGATCGACCTGTTCGTCGGCTTCGTGGTCGGGCCGATAATCGCTCGTCTGCCGGTGCCGGCGCGCGCCGAGTTCTCCGCGCGCTTCATGCCGAAGATGCTCGTGCTCATGCCGACGCTCGTGCTGTGCACGATGGCGTCCGGCTGGCAGCTCGGGCACCACCTGGGTTTCACCGACTCGAGTTACTTCCGCCACGGCTGGATCGTGGCGTCGTACGCCGTCGTCGGCGTGATGTCCGTGATCGCGCTCGGAGTCCTCGAGCCGGCCAACCTCGCCGCGCTCTTCGAGCTGAAGAAGGAGCGGCCGAACGTCGAGCTGATCGGCAGGCTGATGAAGCGCTTCTACTACACGGCGGGGGTGATCGGCGCGATGCAGGTGGCCACGCTGATCATCATGACGCGCATCGCCTCGGCATGAGCGACGTCGCGGCCGAGCGCCCCGATATGTCCGACCAGGACTCGCTGCCGCCCGTGGCAGAGGTGTCGGTGGCGGCGATGAGCCTGATCATCGTCGGCGGCATCTTCATGGCGTCGCACCTACCGCACCCCGCGCCCACCACCTTGCCGATCATCGTGCTCGTCGGCGCCGTGGCGCTGATCGGCTGGAGCGTGTTCGCGCTCGCGCGCCTGCGCGGGTTCTCATGGAGCTCGTTCTGGCTCGTGGCTCGCTGGGCGTTCGCCGCCTACGTGGTGATCACCGGAATGCTTTTCTACGTCTTCGTCCGGGATGGCACGCGCGGCACCCAGCTCGTGCTCGTCACGCTCATGCTCGCCTGCTACGG
>DASXCV010000003.1:0-20856 GCA_036491015.1 Thermoleophilaceae bacterium
CCGGCGTAGGTGCGGCCGGTTGCCCAGGCGGTGCCCGCGATGTCCATGTGGACCCATGGGCGGTCGTCCACGAACTGGCGCAGGAACTCGGCGGCGTAGTTGGACGACGCCTTGCGCTGCTCGGAGGAGTTCTGCAGGTCCGCGTAGGTGCCCTTGGTCAGGTCGAAGTAGTCGGGATGGAGCGGCATGCGCCAGCCGAACTCGCCGGTGGCGGCGCAGGCGGCCTCCACCTTGCCGTACCAGTCGTCGTCGTTCGAGTACAGGCCGGAGTAGGTCGAGCCGAGCGCGACCACGATCGCGCCGGTCAGCGTGGCGATGTCCACGAGCCGCTCGGCGCCCTGCTCGACCGCGTAACACAGCGCGTCGGCGAGGATCAGGCGGCCCTCGGCGTCGGTGTTGTTCACCTCGATCGTCTTGCCGTTCATCGCCGTGACGATGTCGCCCGGCTTCACGGAGCGCCCGCTCGGCATGTTCTCCGTGGCCGCCACCACGGCGGTCACGGTGGCCGGCACCGCCAGCTCCGCGATCGCGCTCATCGCCTCGATCACGGCCGCGCCGCCCGACATGTCGAACTTCATCTCGTGCATCTTCCCGGCGGGCTTGATCGAGATCCCGCCGGAGTCGAAGGTCACTGCCTTGCCCACCAGCCCGAGGTGCGGGCCCTTCGGGTCCGGCCCCGAGTAGCGCATGACGATCAGCCGCGGCTCGATGTAGGTGCCCTGTGCCACTGCCGCGAAGGAGCCCATGCCCATCGCCTTGATCGCGTCGCGGTCGAACGCCTCGAACGAGAGCGAGGCGTGGCCGTCCGCGATCTCACGCGCCCGCTCGGCGAGGAACTCCGGGGTGGCCACGTTGGAGGGAAGGTTCTGGAGGTCGCGCGCCCGGTTCGTGGCCTCGCCGCGCACCCGCGCCTCGGACACCTCGGCCACCACGTCGCCGTTGCCGGAGGTCACCTCGACCGACGCGATGCCGTCCCCATCAGAGCCGTCGTCGCCGTTCTTCTTGGACTTGAAGCGGTCGAACTTGTAGAGCTTGAGGAGCGTGCCCTCCACGAGCGCACCGGCCACATCGGGTGATGGCGTGGCCCACGAGAGCGAGCGGGCGCCGAGCTCGCTGGCCCGGCCGGCGGCCGCGGCAGCCGCCGCGCGCGCCTTCTCGCCGTCGAACTCGTCGCGCTTGCCGAAGCCGACGATCACCACGCGCTTGCCGTCCACATGGGTCACGGCGAGCTTCTTGAGCCCGCCCTTGGCCTCGCCGGAATCGACGAGTTGCTGCAGCTCGGGCTCCTCGAGGGACTCGCCCTCGAACAGTCCTACTACCCGGGTGTCAGCGTCGGTGTCACCCGGCGCCCCCCTGCGCGCGCTTACCCCGATTGGTGGCATCGACGCGGCAGTGTATAGCCCCGCTGGCGGAGCCTTCACCGAGGCCTCTCTCTAGAGTTCCTGCCCCTAAGCGACCAGGAGACTGAGCACCAAATGCCCAAGACCGTGATCCTCGGCGCCGCCCGCACCCCGTTCGGAAAGCTTGGCGGCGGCCTCTCGAGCCTCGACGCAACCGACCTGGGCGGCACCGCCATCGCCGCCGCGCTCGAGCGCGCCGAGGTAAAGCCCGATCAGGTGCAGCACGTGGTGTTCGGACAGGTTCTCCAGGCGGGCCAGGGCCAGATCCCGAGCCGCCAGGCGCAGATCAAGGGTGGCATCCCGAAGGAGGTCTCGAGCGAGACCGTGAACAAGGTGTGCGCCTCCGGGCTGCGCTCCGCCGGGATCATCGACCAGGCCGTGCGCGCCGGGGACCTCGACGTGGCCGTGGCCGGCGGCATGGAGTCGATGTCGAAGGCGCCCTACCTCTTGAAGGACGCCCGCTTCGGCTACCGAATGGGCGACGCCAAGGCGCTCGACGCGATGGTCCACGACGGGCTCACGAACCCGTTCACGGACAAGCAGATGTTCGTCGAGGCCACCGAGGTGGGGGATGAGCTCGAGCTCACGCGGCCCGACCTCGACAAGTTCGCGCTGCGCAGCCACGAGCTCGCCGTCGAGGCCACCGACGAGGGCCGGCTCCCGGAGGAGATCGTGGCGGTGACGGTGAAGTCGCGCAAGGGCGACACGACCGTCGAGGTGGACGAGGGGCCGCGGCGCGAGTCGAGCCTCGAGGCGCTCGCCAAGCTGCCCGGTCTGCACGGCAAGGACGGTAGCCACACGGCCGGCAACTCGCCGGGGGTGAACGACGGCGCCGGCGCGCTCGTGCTCTCGTCCGACGAGTGGGCGAAGGCCAACGACCGCCAGGCCCTCGCCACGATCGTGGCGCAGGCCGCGGTGGCCGACGACTTCCCGTACCTCGCCCGCACGCCGGCGAACGCCACCAAGCTCGTGCTCGAGAAGGCCGGCCTGTCGATCGACGACATCGACCTGTTCGAGATCAACGAGGCGTTCGCGTCGGTGGCGATCAACTCGATGCGGATGCTCGGCGTGGACGAGTCGAAGGTGAACGTGAACGGCGGCGCGATCGCGCTCGGCCACCCGATCGGGGCCAGCGGCGCGCGCATCCTGATGACGCTCGCGAACGAGCTGCGCCGCCGCGGCGGCGGCCTCGGCGTCGCGGCGATCTGCTCGGGCGGCGGCCAGGGCGACGCCGTGATCCTCGAGGTCAACGGGGGATAGCTCCGTGACGGTCGACGATGGCGGCGGCGGGAAGGCCGCGGCCTTCTTCGATCTCGACAAGACGCTCATGGAGGGCTCGAGCGCGTTCCAGTTCGCGCGCGCTGCGTTCAA
Organism: Thermoleophilaceae bacterium; assembly: GCA_036491015.1. Taxonomy (GTDB): domain Bacteria; phylum Actinomycetota; class Thermoleophilia; order Solirubrobacterales; family Thermoleophilaceae; genus JAICJR01. The sequence continues at coordinate 2,772 of DASXCV010000003.1, forward strand.
GCACGGCCAGATGAGCCGGCGCCAGCTCGCGCGCGACGTGTGGGCGAACGTGAAGTTCCGGCTCGAGGGCTCGACGGACGAGGCCACCGCCGAGCTGCGCGACCGCGTGTTCGAATCGCTCGCCGGCCAGCGCGTGGTGGACCTCCAGCGCCTCACCCCGGACGTGCTCGCCGGCGTGCTCCCGCGCCTCTATCCGCAGATGCTCCAGGTGGCGTGGGACCACCAGGAGGCGGGCCGCCCGGTGTTCATCGTCACCGCGGCCTCGCAGGAGATGGCCGAGATCCTGGCGCACGTCCTGCACTTCGACGGCGGCATCGGCAGCCGCTCGGAGGTGCACGACGGCGTCTACACCGGCAAGCCCGCCGGGCCGTTCACCTACCGCGAGGGCAAGGCCGAGGCGATCCGCCAAGTGGCCGCTGAGCTCGGGTTCGACCTTGCCGAGTCCTACGCCTACTCGGACTCCGAGTCTGACCTGCCGATGATGCGCGCGGTCGGGCACCCGGTGGCGGTCAACCCGGACTCCGAGCTCTACCGCGTGGCGCGCGACGAGGGTTGGCAGATCATGCGCTTCGACAAGCTCGGCCGGCGGCTGCGGATCGCCGTTGTGGCCGGCGGCCTCGCGCTCGTGGGTGGGGGGAGCGGCTACGCGGCCGCCCGGCTGCGCCCGCGCCGCCGCCTCGGAAGACTGCGCTAGGAAGCGGTCGCCGGCCGGCCCCCCCGGACCGCCCGGCGACCGCGTCGCTTCCTAGACCCTGTGGGTCACGAGCTCGCGTTCGCAACCCTTGGCGCGCTTCATCTCGTTGTGATTGAGGCGCACGGTGTCGCGTCCGGCGCCGCAGCTGATGTGAGCCGCGGGACCCGCCGTCGACGCGTTCACGTCGTCGTTGCCGGCGCCCGCCGACACCCGGTCGCGGCCGTTGTCGGTGTTGATCCAGTCGCTGCCGGCGCCACCGACCAGATTGTCGTTGCCAACGCCGCCGCTGAGCTTGTCTCGCTTCGCGCCGCCGCTCAGGTAGTCGTTGCCCGAGCCGCCGCTCAGCTTGTCCGAGGCTGCCCCGCCATAGAGGCGGTCGCGACCGGTGGCGCCGTTGATGATGTCCTTGCCGCCCTGCCCGTACAGCCTGTCGTTGTCGTTCGAGCCGTCGAGCTGGTCGTTGCCGGTGCCGCCCTCGATGCAGTCGTTGCCACGACCGCCCGAGACCCGGTCCTTGCCGGCGAGCGACATGATCCAGTCGTTCTTGTTCGTGCCGGTGATCCGGTCCGCGTGCCCCGTCCCGAACAGCACGTCGTTGATGTGCCGCGCCTTCGCCGAGCACGGACCGCGGTTCAGCGAGTTCGGCAGGAGGCTCGGCGAGGTGATGAAGCCGCCCGAGGGGCCCGCTCCGAGAATCGTGACCGTGGCCGTGTTGTGACCGTTCCCGCCGGGGACCGGCACCTCGATCACGCACACGCCACCGGTCTCCACGCTGCCTGCCGGGCAGCCGCCCGCGGGAATCCCCGGCGAGCAGGTGAGCCCGTCACTCGCCACCCGCGCCTCGCCGACAACCGCGTCGTACACCGTGTTCCCGGTGGCGTCGAGGATCTGCACGTGCACGCCGTCGCGCACGAGGCTCGTGCCGTCGGTGGTCACCTGGTTGAAGTGCACCTGGATCAGCCCGCCGATCGGGCTGCCGTTCAGCCCGTCACCCGCCTGCGTGAAGGTGGAGTCGCCGGAGATCGGCTGGCCGTTGATGGTCACGCTGCCAACCTGTCCCGACGAGTCGAAGCTCGGCGCGTTGCCGGAGCATGTGGCGGTCGCATCCGATTCGACGTGTGTGACCGACAGCGCGAAGTTCCCGTTGCCTACCGATGCGTTGTCGACCCCCGCGCTCGACTCGAGCGACTGGACGGCTGCCGGCACGTTGTCCGGGTCGATCGAGGTGCGAGCGAAGCCGCCGCTCGCCTGGACGCCGGACTGGCCGGCGTCCTGAGTGGTGTCCGAGTCCGCGCAGCCGCCGGTGGGCGTGTTGTTGGCCACGATCGGCTCGACCGGGTTGGGCGTGAGGCCCGTGACCCTGACCGCGCTGGCGCGACAAGTCCATACGGGCTGCGCCGCGCTCGCGGACGACGGCGCGAGCGAGAGCAACAGCCCCGCCCCTACGGCCACCATCCCTGCCAAGTGGTGAATCCGCAACATGTTCTGCCTCCTTGCGCGCAACCGACAACGGGCTTCCGTGCCGCCGCGCCTAGGTGCTTGAGTGGTGAGTACCCCTGCCCTGCCAGACCGTTGTTCCTGAACATGACCTGAGCAAACTCGTGCCGGTCATCACATGCGGGATCGATCCCCTCAAGCTGCGCAAAGGCAATCCACAAATACCCCCGAGCGGCTACAGCGGATCGGCGAGGAGGAGCTCGTCTATCCCTTCGTCACGCGAGCGGATGGGCTCGTAGCCGAGCTCGGCGCGGGCGCGATCGATGTTGATGGTGGTCTCGAGTGAGGACACCCACACCGCCATCCGGGTGAGCGGCGGCGAGCCCCGCAGCGGCAGGAAGCGCCAGAGCGCCTCGCCCATCCTCGCGCCCCTCGTGGCCGCGGTGAGCGGCACGCTGCGGTCGGGTGCCTCGATCCCCTGGGTGCCGAGCAGCCGGCTCACGAACTCGCGGAACACCACCGGCTCGCCGTCGGTCACGAAGTAGACGCTGCCGGGCTCGCCGCGCTGCGCCGCGAGCATCAGCCCCTCCACGGTGTTGTCCACGTGCGTCGTGGCGGTGAGCTGCTCGCCGCCGCCGATCCAGGCGAACTTGCCCCCGCGCACGACCTCGACGAGGCTCGGCAGCACGGTGTTGTCGCCCGCTCCCCAGACGAAGCGCGGGCGCACGCAGACCGTCTCCAGTCCATCGCCGTTCGCGTCGCGCACGAGCCGCTCGGCCTTGGCCTTGGTCGAGCAGTAGAGCGACTTCGAGTCCGGGCGCAGCGGCGCCGTCTCGTCGACGTTCACGAGCGGATCGCCGGCCAGCAGCACCGCCTCGGTGCTCACGTGCACGAGCCGCCGCACGCCCGCCGCCCGGCACGCCTCGATCACGTTGGCCGTGCCGCGCACGTTGGTGAACTCGAACTCCCAGCGCGAGCCCCACTCGCCCACCCGAGCAGCGGCGTGGAACGCCAGCTCGCACTCGCTCGCGCCCGCCTTGAGGGAGTCCGCGTCGCCAAGCCGGCCGAGTACGGGCTGCGCTCCAAGCTCGCCGAGCAGCTCCTCCGATTGCTTCGACCTGGCGAGCGCGAAGACGACATTTCCCTCGTCCACGAGCCGCTCGATCAGCCGCTGGCCGATGAAGCCGGAGCCGCCGGTGACAAAGACGGTGGCCACCGCCGCATCGTAGAGCGGCGCAATCGATGGCGGCGGCGTGTGCGCTTCGCGGCGGACGGCGGACCGCCCCTTAGACTGATTTCATGGCCACCGCGCCCCGCGCCATGACCCAAGCCGAACGCTGGTACCGCGAGAGGTTCGCGCAGACGCCCGAGCGCGACGACCTGTTCACGACGATCAGCGGCGAGCGCGTGGAGCCGCTCTATACCGCGGACGACCTGCCGGATCCGGACAGGATCGGCTTCCCGGGCGAGTATCCGTACACGCGCGGCGTCTACCCGTCGATGTATCGCGGCCGCCTGTGGACGATGCGCCAGTTCGCCGGGTTCGGCAGCGCCGCGGAGACGAACGAGCGCTTCCGCTACCTGCTCGACCACGGCCAGACCGGGCTGTCGACCGCGTTCGACATGCCGAGCCTGATGGGCCACGACTCGGACCACCCGCGCTCGCTCGGCGAGGTGGGCCGCGAGGGCGTGGCGATCGACTCGCTGGACGACATGGAGACGCTCTTCGGCGGCATCCCGATGGGCGAGGTGTCGACGTCGATGACGATCAACGCGCCCGCGGCGATCATGCTCGCCTTCTACGTCGTGGCGGCGGAGAAACAGGGCGTGCCGCCGGAGCAGCTCGCCGGCACGATCCAGACGGACATCCTCAAGGAGTACATCGCCCAGAAGGAGTGGTGCTTCCCGATCGACCCGGCGATGCGCCTGGTCACCGACATGGTCGAGTACTGCGCGCGCCGGATGCCGCGCTGGCATCCGATCTCGATCTCCGGCTACCACATCCGCGAGGCCGGCTCGACGGCCCAGCAGGAGCTCGCCTTCACGCTCAAGGACGGCTTCACGTACATCGAGTGGGCGCTCGAGCGCGGCCTCGACATCGACGCCTTCGCGCCGCGGCTGTCGTTCTTCTTCAACGCGCACATCGACTTCTTTGAGGAGATCGCCAAGTACCGCGCCGCCCGCCGCATCTGGGCGCGCGAGCTGAAGGAGACCTACGGCGCGAAGAACGAGCGCTCGCTGCTGATGCGCTTCCACACCCAGACCGCCGGTGTGAGCCTCACCGCGCAGCAGCCGCTCAACAACATCGTCCGCACGGCGGTAGAGGCGCTGGCGGGCGTGCTCGGCGGCACCCAGTCGCTGCACACCAACAGCTACGACGAGGCGCTCGCGCTGCCCACCCAGGACGCGGTGCGGATCGCCCTGCGCACCCAGCAGATCATCGCCCACGAGACGGGCGTGACCAACACGATCGACCCGCTGGGCGGCGCCTACTTCGTGGAGGCGCTCACCGACAAGATGGAGGAGGCCGCCTACGCCTACTTCCGCCGCATCGACGAGCTCGGCGGGATGGTGCAGGCGATCAAGCAGAACTTCCCGCAGCGCGAGATCGCCGATGCTTCGTTCGAGTACCAGCAGGAGGTCGACGACGGCAAGCGCATCATCGTCGGCGTGAACCGCTACCAGGTGCTCGACGACGAGGAGATCCCGATCCTGCGCATCGACCCCGCGCTCGAGACGAAGCAGATCGAGCGCGTGAAGGCGATCCGCGGCAGGCGCGAGTCCGAGTCCGCCGAGGCGGCGCTCACGGCGCTCAAGCAGGGTGCGAGCGGCGACCAGAACCTGATGGAGCCGCTGCTCGACTGCGCCCGCGCGCACGTGACCGAGGGCGAGATGGTCGAAGCCCTCCAGACCGTCTTCGGCACCTACACAGAAACACCCGTCTTCTAGACGTGTTCACGAAGAGGGCGGGAAGGATCGCCGCCCGCCGATCGTCTCCCACGAAAGGACCCCAAGCCCGTGCGCAAGCTGCTGACCGTTCTGGCCCTCGTATCCGTCCTCGCCGGCATAGGCGCGGCGGTGGCGTTCGCGCGCTCGAAGAGCGTGGGGATGGGCGACAACTACTTCTTCAACGGCACGGTGAAGATCAAGAAGGGCAGCTCGGTGCACTGGCACTGGGCGAACACCGAGAACCTGCACAACGTGAGCTCGAGCGCGAAGGGCGAGCGCTTCAAGTCGAGCACGGGCCACAGCGGCAGCTTCACGCACACCTTCAACCACCGCGGGACCTTCACGATCATCTGCACCAAGCACAAGTCCACGATGCGGATGAAGGTGAAGGTCGTCTAGAGCTGAGTCGGACACCTCCCCGTCCGGCCTGTGCCAAGCGGGCGGCGCCACGGAGCGTCGCCCGTTTTGGTTCGTGCGGCGCTCGCCGGCGCGCGAAAAGTAGACTCCGGCGCTCTCAAGGCTGATGGAAGGCAGTCCTCAGACAGCACCGAGCGCCCCCTCGAGCGGGCGCAAGATCCGCGTGGTCGTGGCAAAGCCCGGCCTCGACGGGCACGACCGCGGCGCCAAGATCATCGCGCGCGTCCTTCGCGACGCCGGGATGGAGGTCATCTACACCGGGCTCCACCAGACGCCGGAGCAGATCGTGGCCACCGTGGTGCAGGAGGACGCCGATGCGATCGGCCTCTCGATCCTCTCGGGAGCGCACATGACGCTCGTCCCGCGTGTGGTCGAGTTGCTCAAGGAGCAGGGGATCGACGACGTGGTGATCACCGTGGGGGGGACCATCCCGTCAGAGGACATCCCGGAGCTGAAGAAGCTCGGCGTAGCGGAGGTCTTCACGCCAGGCGCGCCCACGCACGAGATCGTCGACTTCATCCGCAATGCGGTGTCGTCGGGCGATTGACTCGTCAGTCAAGTGGGTAACATCCCCGCGGCTGGCAGGCAATTCCAGCCCTGACCGAAGGAGCCAGACTTGAAGATTTGCGTCCTGGTCAAAGAGGTCCCGGACGCCGCCGTCGAGAAGCGCATGGACCAGAACACCAAGCGCCTCGACCGCAGTGGCGAGAAGAACCTGAACCCCTTTGACACTCACGCCATCGAGGCGGCCATGCAGATCCGCGAGGGCGGCGCTGTGGACGTCGACGAGATCGTCGCCGTGACGATGGGCCCGGAGAGCGCCGTGCGCGCGCTCCACAAGGCCGTCTCACTCGGCGCCGACCGCTCGGTCCACCTCAGCGACGACGCCCTTGCCGGCTCTGACGTGGTGGCCACCGGCTACGCGCTCGCCCAGGCGCTGAAGACCGAGAACCCCGACCTCGTCCTGCTCGGGCAGCAGTCGGACGACGGCGAGTGCTACACGATCGGCGCGGTCGTGGCCGACCACCTCGAGATGCCGTCGCTCACCCAGGTCATCAAGATCGACGTGAACGAGGGCAGCCTGCGCTGCGAGCGCCAGGCCGAGTACGGCTACGACACCGTTGACGTCCAGCTTCCGGCGGTGATTTCGGTGGGCGACGCCATCAACGAGCCGCGCTACCCGTCGCTGAAGGCGATCATGGGCGCCAAGAAGAAGCCGCTCGACACGAAGGCGGCCGGCGACGTCGACATCGACACGAGCAGGGTCGGCGAGGGCGGTTCCAAGACCGCGGTCCTCGCGATCAACCCGCCGCCGGAGAAGGCGGGCGGCGAGATCATCGAGGACGAGGACACCGACGAGACGGTCGAGAAGATCGTCGCCTGGCTCGACGAAAGGAAGCTGCTGGCATGAGCGGGATCCTCACCTACGCACTCCACTACGAGGGCGAGTTCAACAAGAACTCGCTCGGCGCGGTATCCGAGGCCGCCAAGCTCGCGAGCGAGCTCGGCGCCGAGGCGCACGCGGTCGTCGTCGGCGACGACGTGACCGAGGAGCTTGCCGCTCAGCTCGGCAACTACGGCGCCGGCAAGGTCTATTACGCGTCCGCCCCGGTGGGCATCGCCCAGCCGGTGGTCGACGTGATGGCCAAGCTGATCCAGGACAACGGCTACAGCTACGCGCTGTTCGGCGGCGGTCTGCTCGGCTTCGAGATCGGCGCGGGCCTCGCGGCCCGGCTCGGCGGCGGCGTGACCATGGAGGTCACGGCCGTGAAGGTGCAGGACGGCAAGCTCGTGGCCGAGCGGCCGATCCTGCAGGACTCCGCCATCGTCGACGTCGACTACGCGGGCGAGCCCGGAGTGATCATCGGCCGCCTGAACGCGTTCGAGATGAACGAGTCGGGCGGCAGCGCCGAGGTCGAGAAGGTCGACGTCGAGCTGTCCGAGTTCTCCACGCGCGCCAGCGTGGTGCAGCGCGGCGAGCAGCGCGGCGCCGACGTGAACATCGAGGACGCTGACCTGCTGGTCGGCGGCGGCCGCGGTCTCGGCAAGGCCGAGGGCTTCAAGCTGGCCGAGGATCTCGCCGGCGCGCTCGGCGGAGCCGTTGCCGCGACCCGCGCGGTCGTGGACGCCGGCTGGTACCCGTATGCCGCGCAGATCGGCCAGACAGGCAAGACCGTCGCGCCCAAGCTCTACCTCGCGGTGGGCATCTCCGGCGCGATCCAGCACAAGGTCGGCATGCAGAACTCCGAGAACATCGTCGCGATCAACAAGGATCCGAACGCGCCGATCTTCGAGTTCTCCGACCTCGGCGTGGTGGGCGACCTGAACAAGATCGTCCCCAAGCTCACCGAGGCGATAAAGGCGAAGAAGGGCGGCTGAACCGACACATGTCCATTGCCCCGATCGAATACCCACCGCAGGTCAACTCGGCCGAGGAGTTCGTCGGCCCGCCTGTAGATCCCGAGGACGAGCGGATCGAGGTAGGCGTCGCGATCGTGGGCGGTGGACCGGCCGGCCTCGCCTGCGCGATCCGGCTGATGCAGCTGCTCGAGGACGCGCCGCAGCTCGCGGAGTCGCTCGGCGAGGTGCCGGTGGCGCTGATCGAGAAGGGCAAGACGCCCGGGTCGCACCTGCTCTCGGGCGGCATCATGCGCCCGAGCGCGTTCCAGAAGCTGTTCCCGGACATGGACGAGTCCGAGTGGCCGACTTACGGGGCCGTGGAGAAGGAGCGCGTGTACCTGATGGCGGGGAAGAACCGCGCCATCCCGCTGCCCACGCCGCCGCCGTTCCGCAACCACGGCAACCACGTGGTGTCGATCGCGCAGCTCGGTCGCTTCCTCTCGGGGAAGGCCGAGGAGGCGGGCGTGTACGTGCTGCCTGAGTCGGCGGGCTACAAGCTGCTGGCCGAGGACGGCGTGGTGCGCGGCGTGCGCACCGGCGACAAGGGCCGCGGCCGCGACGGCGAGGAGCTGTCGAACTTCGAGCCGGGCTCGGAGGTGATCGCCAAGGCGACCGTGCTCGCCGAGGGCACGCAGGGCCACCTCACGGGCGCCGCCATCCGCTACTTCGATCTCGCCAAGGGCGACGACCCGCCGCAGTGGGAGCTGGGCGTCAAGGAGATCTGGGAGGTGCCGAAGCCGCTCGACAAGGTCGTCCACACGATGGGCTGGCCGCTGCGGCCGCAGGCCAAGTACAGCGAGTTCGGCGGCAGCTTCATCTACCCGATGGGCGAGGACAAGGTGTCGATCGGCTTCGTGGTCGGGCTCGACTACCGCGACGCAACCTTCTCCTGCCACGACGTGCTCCAGGAGCTCAAGACCTCCAAGCTCGTGGGCGGCATCCTCGAGGGCGGCAAGCGCGTGGGCTGGGGCGCGAAGACGATTCCCTCGGGCGGCTATTGGGCCATGCCGAGCAGGCTCTGGGCGCCGGGCCTGTGCATCGCCGGCGACGGCGCGTCGATGGTCAACGTGCCGCAGCTCAAGGGCATCCACTACGCGATGCACGCGGGCATGTTCGCGGCGGAGACGATCTTCGCCGGGCTCAAGAAGGGCTCGTGCGACGACCTCTCGGGCTACGAGGACCGCGTGCGCGGCTCGGAGATCGAGACCGACATGTACCGCTCGCGCAACATGCGCCAGCCGTTCACCAAGGGCTTCTTCGTCGGCGGCCTGATCGCCAACTTCATGGAGGCCTCGGGCGGCCGCTTCCCGCCCGGCCACTGGAAGACCCACGACGACGCCGCCGCGGACGTCTTCATCGGCAAGCGCAACAAGAAGTATCCGAAGCCGGACGGCAAGCTCACCTTCGACAAGCTCTCGTCGGTGTTCGCGAGCGGCAACGCCACGCGCGACGACGCGCCCAACCACATCCGCATCCAGAAGAACGTTCCGCTGGCGCTGGCCACGATGTGGGAGAACATGTGCCCCGCGGCTGTCTACGCCGTGCCGGACGAGGTGAAGGAGCGCGCGGCGAAGAACGGCGGCGGCATGGAGGACGAGCTGGTGGACCTCCAGATCACGCCGTCGAACTGCGTGCAGTGCGGCGCCATCACGGCCAAGGGCGGCAGGCTCACGCCGCCTGAGGGCGGGGATGGGCCGAACTATCAACTGACGTAGTTGCCAGCTGCTGGTAGCTAGTTCCTGGTTCCAGTCACTAGTCACTAGTCACCCGAACCATGGCTCGCTCCCATCCCATCCGGCGCGCATCTGTCGTTGGGGCCGGCTCTTTTGGGACTGCCGTTGCTGTTCTGCTCGATCGGGCCGGTGTGCGGACGACGCTCTTGTGCCGTACCGAGGAGCAGGCTCGGGAGCTTGCCGCCGCTCGTGAGAATGTGCATTATTTGCAGGGAGTTCCGCTGCCGCACCGGATCACGGTGCGGGCGCTCGGGGCGCGGGATGACCAGTCGCCGCGCGCCGATCTGATCCTGCTCGCAGTGCCCTCGCAGGGGCTGGCGCCGGCGATCGAGGAGCTCGCCCGCCGCGGCGTGTCCAAGCGGGCGTACGTGGTGTCGCTGGCCAAGGGGCTCGTGCCGCCGGACGGCACGCCGCCCACCGTCGCGCTCGAGCAGGCCTTCGGCGCCGAGCGCGTGGGCTGCGTGGGCGGCCCGGCGCACGCGCGCGAGATGGTGGAGTCGGGCGCCGGGCTCGTATGCGCCTCGCATTCGGCGGACCTCGCGAACCGGGTGGCCGAGGTGTTCCAGGACTCCGGCGTGGTGTGCGAGGCGTCGTCCGACCCGGTGGGGGTGGAGCTGGCCGGCTGCGCGAAGAACGCCGCGGCGCTCGCCTCAGGCGCCACCGAGGCCCAGGGACTCAACGCCGCCGGGATGGCCGCCGCCGACATCTTCAGCGAGGTGAGTGCGCTCGCCTACTCCTACGGCGCGCAGCGCAGGACGTTCATCGGCCGGGCCGGGATCGGCGACCTCGTGGCCACCGCCCTCGCGCCCACCTCGCGCAACCGCAGCGCCGGCGAGCTGCTCGCGCAGGGCGTGCCGGGCAGCGAGATCCCGGAGCGCCTCGGCCAGGCCGCGGAGGCACTCGAGACCGTCCCGTTGCTCGCCCGCGCGATCGAGCGCGCGGGGGTGGACGCGCCCGTCACCTCGGCGCTCGCGCGGCTGATCGAGGGGTCGCTGCCGCTGGACGACTGGGTCGCGCTCGTGAGGGCTCGCCAGCCTGCCCCGGCGCTCTTCGGCGGCAGCTGGCTGCGGCGCTTCTTCGCCCGCCGCAGGCGCCCCGGCCGAGGCAGCTAGGCCGGGGGCGACCGTCTTCCCGCCGATCGGGGGGTCCGATCAGAAGTTTTTGCGCCATACCGCAGGTGAGGCACGGCCAGGCGAGCTAAAGCGCTTGTTTACGGGGATAAACGTTTGTTCGAGCCCTCCCCGCTTTAGCGTTTTTCGGTGCTCTCGACGTTTGTACGAGTTGCGCTTGGGCGCCGCCCGTGTTCCCATCGGGTCATCTGCTGGTCGACGACACCAAACCGACAGGGGGGTGGAGCCCATGCGTGCATCCTGGGGCTAGGCACTTGCAACGGTCGTGACTTCGAGCTGAGTCTGGCTCGCTCGAAGCCACTGACCGCTTCGAACGACCCGGGGGCGGCCGTCACATGACGGCCGCCCTCACCCTTCTCCGGGGCGAGCGCCGGGCGCGGCGTTTCTTCATCGCCCACACCCAGTCTTCGCTGGGCACCGGAGCCGCCTACGTGGCACTGCTGGTACTCGCCTACCAGCGCTTCCACTCGCCCTGGGCGGTCACGCTGGTCCTTCTCGCCGACTTCCTGCCGGCCACGCTGCTCGGGCCCATCCTGGGCGCCGCCGTGGATCGCTTCGGCCGCCGCCGCTGCGCCGTCATCGCCGACGTGCTGCGCGCCATCGTCTTCGTGGGTCTCGGGCTGAGCTCGAGCTTCGCCGTCATCGTCGCGCTGGCGCTGCTGGCGGGAGTGGGCACCGCCCTCTTCAAGCCCGCCATCCTCGCCGGTCTGCCCAGCATGGTCGACGAGGACAGCCTGCCTGCCGCCACTTCGCTCTACGGAGCGATCAACGACCTCGGCCACACCCTCGGTCCCGCGCTCGCCGCGGGCCTGATGCTGGTGGCCGGAGCGCCCGCGGTGATGCTCGCGAACGGCGCGAGCTTCGCGCTCTCGGCGCTGCTGGTGAGCGGGATCGACTTCGGGGCCGCCCCGCAGCGCGAGGCCACCGAGGACGAGCACACCTCGCTGCTGGCCGAAGCCCGCGAGGGCCTCTCGGTGACGATGGGCATGCCTGCGCTGCGCACGCTGCTCGCGGGCTCGACGATCGCCGTGCTGTCGGTGGGCATGATGAACGTGGGCGAGCTGCAGCTGGCCAAGTTCACGCTCAACGCCGGCAACCTCGGCTTCTCCCTCTTCGTGGCGATCTCGAGCATCGGGATCGTGGCCGGCTCGCTCGCCGCCACCGGCGGCGGCAGCTCCCACAGCCTCAAGCGCCGCTACCTGATCGGGCTGGTGGCGATGGCGGGGGGAATGCTCGCCGCCGGCATCGCGCCGATGTTCGCGATGGCCGCCGCCGCCTTCGCCGCCACGGGAACCGGCAACGGCATGGCCGCGGCGAACGAGCAGCTGCTCGTGCAGCGCACCGCTCCGCAGGACAAGCTCGGCCGCGTGTTCGGCGTCAAGGGCACGCTGATCTCCGGCGCGTTCGGCGCCTCGTTCCTGATCGGCGGCGCGCTCGCCTCGCTGGCGGGCACACGGGTGCTCTTCATCGTGGCCGGCGCCGGACTGCTCGGCGCCTGGCTCTGGTCTGCCTACGGCCTGCGCAACGAGTGGGTCGCGGAGCCGGAGTCCGAGCCCGCCGCCGCCTGGACCGCCGCGGCCCCCGTCTAGGACACGCCGAGCGCGGGCGTCGTGCTCCGCCGCCGCGCCGGCTGCTCGACCGCGCGCGCCGGTGAGCCGAGGCACACCTCGAGCGCGGCGACGACCCGCGGGCAGAACTGGCTGCCGGCGTTGCGGCTGATCTCCGCGGCGGCCACCTCGTGCGACAGCGCGCGGCGGTAGGGCCGGTCGCTGGTCATGGCGTCGAACGCGTCTGCCACGGTGAGGATGCGGGCCGCCAGCGGGATCTCCTCGCCCTTGAGGCCGTCGGGGTAGCCCTTGCCGTCGAAGCGCTCGTGATGGTTGCGCGCCATGTCGCGCACGACGACGGGCAGGTCGAGCTCACCGAGGATGTAGCTCGAGATCTCGGGGTGGCGGCGCATCTCCTCGAACTCATCCGAATCGAGACGGCCGGGCTTCAGCAGGATGCGGTCGGGGATGCCGATCTTGCCGATGTCGTGGATCACGGCGCCCACCTCGATCTCGCTCAGCTCCTCGTCCTTGAAGCCGAGCTGGCGGGCGAGCCTCAGGGCGTACTCGGCCACGCGCTCGGTGTGGCCGCCCGTGTACGGGTCCTTCGCCTCGATGGTGCGCGCGAGCGAGGTGATCGTGGAGAGGTAAGCGCGCTTGGTGCGGTCGAGAAGCTGCTCGTTCTCGGACAGCGCCACACGGAGCTGCTCGTTCGCGGCCTCGAGCTCGTGGTGGCTTGCGCGAAGAGCGTCCACGCTGGTGCGGGAGCGCTCCAGATACTGCTTCTGCGTGAACCACGCGAGCATGAGCGGCACGACGAACAGGAGAACCGCGGTGAGTCCGATCGAGCGCTCCGCGACCACGAAGACGCCCGCGAGCGCACCGGCCGCGAGGTTGTGCATCCACAGCCACGCGAGCCGCTCGCGCCAGGCGGCGAACGGCCTGATCCCCTCGTCGAGCGCCCAGACGATCGAGAGCAGCCCCGAGTTCACGACGTAGTAGCCGAGCCCCGCGACCACCGAAGCGGCAAGGACGAGGCCACCCCTGTGCGCCGGGAGCAGCGCGTACACGCCGGCCGCGCTGACGCCGGCGAGGGAGAGCAGGCCGAAGTCGAACACCCGCTTGATCAACGCCGAGTCCGAGCGTCGCAGGCGCCAGAGGAAGGCTGCCGCCTCGGCACAGATCGGGCCGGCGGGCCCGTACAGCGCCGCGAGCGCGATGGCCGGCACGGTGGCGGGGGAGATGTTGCCGCGCTCGAAGATGTCGATGCGCACCGTGTCGAGCGCCAGCGTGAGCGCGATCAGCAGGCCGAAAACGACCGGCGAATGCGTGGCGCGCCCGTAGTTGGAGAAGGCCGCGATGCCGACGGTGGACAGCACGAGGCCGCCCACGTAGAAGGGAATCAGCCCGCGGTGGGACGCCGGCTTGCTCGCGGCAGGCGGAATCGGGCGTGTGGAGTTGCTCACAGCTGACATGTAAATCGTCACCCGACGGACCATTCTTGAGGCGCTGGAGCGGGGAAAGCCCCGTCCGCCGGTCGCTAGACTCAACATCTGTATGAAGACCGACACACATCCCGAGTACGTGGAGGCCCACGTCACATGCACGTGCGGCAATCAGTTCACGACTCGTTCAACCAAGCCTGAGCTGCATGTCGAGATCTGCTCGAACTGCCACCCCTTCTACACGGGCCGTCAGAAGCTCGTGGACACCGGTGGCCGCGTCGAGCGCTTCCGCCGTCGCGCCGCAAAGCGCCAGGGCTAGCCGAAAGACCTCAGGGGGCGCGCCGAAACTAAGGCGGGGCGAAGCTGTTTCTTGTAGCCCATGTCCCGTCCCCTCCTTGCACTGCTAATCGCCGGCGCCGCGCTCGCGGCGTCGGTGACAGGCGCGCTCGCGGCGCAGTCCGGCTCCAGCTCCACGCCGTCGTCGAAGCCCAGCCAGTCGAGCGTGACCGTGGCGGTGTGCCACCCCTCGGACGTGGTGGCGGAGCGCTTCGCGACGTTCAGCGGGCAGATGCGCGCGCTGCCGGGCACGAAGCGCATGACCATGCACTTCACGCTGCTCGAGCGGCTCGGCTCCGTGTCCACCGCCTTCAAGCCCGTCTCGCTGGCGGACCTCAAGGCCTGGCGCCGCTCGAAGTCGGGCGCGCACACGTTCATCTACACGCAGAAGGTCACCGCGCTGCGCGACGGCGGCGCCTACCGCGTGCGTGTGCAGTTCCGCTGGTACGGGGCGAACAAGACGCTCCTTCGCAGCACCACCGTGCGCTCCGGCACCTGCCGCCAGCCGGCGCCGCTGCCCGACTTGATGGTCAGCTCGATCACGTCCATGGACGCCGCCGCCGCCGGGCAGCGCATCTACTCGATCACCGTTGCGAACAACGGGCAGGGCGACGCGCGGAACGTGCCGGTCGCGCTCAAGGTGGACGGCGCGGTGGCGGGCAACTCCACCGTCGACTTGCTGCCCGCTCAGGAGTCGAGCGTGGTGCAGATCATGGGCCCCGCATGTGCCTTTATGGTGCGGGCGGTGGCCAACTCCGGGCGGCTGATTCCGGAGACCGACTACTCGAACGATTCCCTCACGGCGCCCTGCCCTCAGCCGAATTCCTGAGCCCCGAGCTCAGGACATCGCGCGAGGCGCCGATTAGCATGGACATATGAGCGAGTCCGCGCTTAGCACCGCCGCGGCGCCGAACGGGCAGCCCCACGTGGATCCCAGCGAGCCGCTGCGCGCCGTCCGCGACGCTCCCGTCGGCGGCCAGGCCGTGCTCGAGGGCGTGATGATGCGCGGCATCTCCACCTGGGCCGTGGCCGTGCGCAAGCCCGACGGCGAGATCGACGTGCAGTCGTTCCCGCTCGTCTCCTGGCTCAAGCGCCACCGCTTCCTGCGGCTGCCGCTCGTGCGCGGCGTGGTCGCGCTCGTGGAGTCGCTCAAGATCGGGCTCGGCGCCCTCGGCATCTCCACCAACGCCCAGCTCGCCGAGGAGGACCAGGAGGTCTCGGGCGGCGCCTGGGCGGGCACGGTCGCGTTCTCGCTGGTGTTTGCCGTCGGGCTCTTCTTCCTCCTGCCGGTGGGCATCGTCAGCATCTTCAGACACCACATCGGCAACTCGATCGAGTTCGTGCTGATCGAGAAGGCCATCCGCCTCTCGATCTTCGTCGGCTACCTGTGGGCGATCTCGCGGATCAAGGATCTCCAGCGCGTGTTCGAGTACCACGGGGCCGAGCACAAGACGATCTCCTGCTACGAGGCCGGCCTGCCGCTCACCCCGGAGAACGCCCAGCGCTTCTCGCGGCTCCACCCGCGCTGCGGCACGAGCTTCCTGCTGATCGTGATGATCGTGGCCCTGTTCGTGTTCGCGCCGCTCGGCACGCCGGCCTGGTACTGGCTGTTCGCCTCGCGCATCCTCGGCATCCCGATCGTGGCCGGCATCGCCTTCGAGATCATCAAGCTCTTCGGCCGCAACCGCTCGAAGCGGTGGGCGCAGATCCTGATGTGGCCCGGCATGCAGCTCCAGAAGCTCACCACCCGCCCGCCGGACCTCGACCAGCTCGCCGTCGCAATCGCCGCGATGGACGCCGTGCTGGCGGTCGAGAACCCGGAGGACGCATCCGAAGCGGACCGGGTGGGGATGGAAGTCGTCGCCTAGCACGTTGGGTGTCGGGTGCAGGGTGTCGGGTGCCGGACTTTCCGACACCCGAGATCCGACACCCGGGACCTCCGCAGTAGCCTCACCATCGCGATGATCGACCAGCTCGTCTCCCAAATCGAGACCCGCTTCCAGGAGCTCTCGGACCAGATGTCTGACCCCGCCGTGATCGGGGATCGGGAGCGGTATGCCGCGGTTGGGCGGGCTTACCGGCAGCTCGAGCCGGCTCATGAGCTCGCTCGCGAGTACCGTCAGGCGGCCGACGACGCCGCCGGCGCCCGGGAGCTGCTCGCCGAGGACGGCGACGACGCCGAGCTGCGCGAGCTGCTCTCGACCTCCGAGGCGCGCCTCGAGGAGCTGGACGAGGAGATCCGCCTGGCGATGGTCGAGCGCGACCCGAACGACGAGAAGAACGTGATCGTCGAGGTCCGCCAGGGCACCGGTGGGGAGGAGGCGGGCCTGTTCGCGGGCGACCTCTACCGGATGCTCAGCCGCTACGCCGAGCGGCGCGGCTTCAAGGTCGAGCCGCTGTCGGTGACCGACGGCTCGTACACGTTCGAGATCAAGGGCGACGCCGCCTACAGCGTGTTCAAGTACGAGGGCGGAACGCACCGGGTGCAGCGCGTGCCGGAGACGGAGTCGCAGGGGCGCATCCACACCTCGACGGCGACGGTGGCCGTGCTCCCCGAGGCCGAGGAGGTGGACGTGCAGATCGACCCGAACGACCTGCAGATCGACGTCTACCGCTCGTCCGGTCCCGGCGGCCAGTCGGTGAACACGACGGACTCCGCCGTGCGCATCACCCACAAGCCGACCGGCCTCGTGGTGTCGATGCAGGACGAGAAGTCGCAGCTCCAGAACCGCGACAAGGCGATGCGCGTGCTGCGCGCGCGCCTGTACGAGCAGGAGCTCGAGCGCCAGCAGGCGGAGGTGTCGGCGGAGCGCAAGTCCCAGGTGGGCACGGCCGCGCGCGCCGAGAAGATCCGCACCTACAACTTCCCGCAGGACCGCGTGACCGATCACCGCGTGGGCCTCACCAAGGGCAACCTGCCGGCCGTCCTGGCCGGCGAGCTCGACGACTTCAGCGCGGCCCTCGAGGCCGACGAGAAGCGGCGCAAGCTCGAGTCCTGATGCCGTCCGCCGCTCCCGTGTCGAGCGTGCGGGACGCGCTGTCGGCCGCCGAGGACGCGCTGGGGGCCGCCGGCATCGACACCCCGCGGCTCGACGCGGAGCTGCTGCTGGCGAACTCGCTGGGCGTGTCGCGCGAGGCGCTCTTCATGGACGGCGACGCCGGCGTGCCCGCGGCGGCCGCGCGGCGCGCGATGGAGCTGATCCGCCGGCGGGTGGCGCACGAGCCGGTGGCGTACATCCTCGGCACGAAGGGCTTCCGGCACATCGACCTCGCGGTCGATGCGCGCGTGCTGATCCCGCGACCGGAGACCGAGCTGCTGGTGGAGCTCGCGCTGGGTCTGCCCGAGGGCGCGCGCGCACACGACGTGGGCACCGGCTCGGGTGCGATCGCGCTCGCCCTGAAGTCCGAGCGGCCCGATCTCGTGGTGAGCGCCTCGGATGTGTCCGCCGCGGCCGTGGACGTGGCGCGCGCAAACGCCGCGGCGCTCGGGCTCGAGGTGCCCGTGTCCGTGGCGCCCGGCCTGCCGGTGGGGCTGTACGACATGGTGCTCGCCAACCTTCCGTACGTGCGCGAGGACGAGTGGGGCGGGCTCGCGCCCGGGATCACGCGCTACGAGCCGCGCGACGCGTTCGTGGCCGGGCTCGACGGGCTCGACGCCATCCGGGCCCTGGTGGCCGAGGCTCCGGCCGGCACGCTGCTGACGCTCGAGCATGCGCCCGCGCAGGCCGAGGCGGTGCGCGCGCTGCTTGCGGACGCCGAGACGCACGAGGACCTCGCCGGCCGCGAGCGCGCGACGGTGGGGAGAGTGCCCTGAGCGCGGAAGAGCTCGAGCGCTGCATCGCCGGCGGTGGCGTGGCGCTGTTTCCCGCGGACACCGTCTACGGGCTGGCGTGCGACCCGGAGTCGGAGGCTGCCGTCGCGCGGCTCTACGAGATCAAGGGACGCCCGGCCGACCGCCCCGCGGCGGTGATGTTCTTCCAGCTCGAGCGCGCGCTCG
>DASXCV010000004.1:0-23457 GCA_036491015.1 Thermoleophilaceae bacterium
ACCGGCTCGGGCTCGGGCGTCTCGGCCGCCGCGTCGGCAGCAGCCTCGTCGGACGCCGTCGCGGCCACGGCCGCGCCGTCGCCTGAGTCGTCTTCCTCGGCCGGCGGCGGCCTGTCGCCCTTGGCCCAGTCCTCGTCGAACTCGACGCGCCACTTGTCGTCGTCGGACTTCTCCACACGCAGCTTGGCGCGGAAGGAGCGGCCCGAGCGGCCCTTGAAGCCCGTCACCGGCTTGGTGGTGCGGCCCACCGGGTGCTCGTCGCCGGCCTCGATCGAGATGCGCAGACTCTCCATCAGCTCCTTGACGACCGAGGGCGGCAGCGTCTTCGAGGCCTTCTTCTTCCAGATCACGAAGCCACAGCCCGGATCCTCGCGCGACCAGCACGAGTAGCCCTTGCGGTTCTCGATCACGTCGCGGCCGCAGACCGGGCACGGACCGAGGTTGGCGCGCTCGATCTTCACGCCCTTGAGCTTGTCGAGTTCCTCGATGGTGTCCGTGGCGAATTTCTTGATGTCGCTCATGAACGCGGGGCGGGAGTCCGCGCCCTGCTCGATCAGGCCGAGCCGGTGCTCCCACTCCCCCGTGAGCTCCGGGGAAGTCAAGGCGTGGGCGCCGAGCAGCTTGATCACCTGCATGCCCTTCTCGGTGGCCACGAGAGCGCGACCCTCGCGCTCGATGTACCCGACCGTGATCAGGCGTTCGATGATCGCCGCGCGCGTGGCCGGGGTGCCGATGCCGGAGTCCTTCATCGCCTCGCGCAGCTCGGCGTCCTCGATCTCCTTGCCGGCGGTCTCCATCGCACCCAGCAGCGACGCGTCCGTGAAGCGCCTCGGCGGCTGCGTCTCCTTGCGCAGCGACTCGACCGCGTCGGTCTGCACTCGCTCGCCGTTCTCGAGCTTCGGCAGCAGCTGATCGCCGCCGGTGTCGTCCTCGAGGCTGTCGGGCGACTCGGCCTCCTCGCCGTAGACGCTCTTCCAGCCGGCTACGAGCAGCACGCGGCCGCTCGTGCGGAAGATGTGGGTGGCGACGGTGGTCTCCACGCGCGTGCGCTCGTACACCGCCTCGGGATGGAAGATCGCCAGGAAGCGCTTGGCCACGAGGTCGTAGACCTTCAGCTCGTCCCCGCCCATCTTCGACAGGTCGTGCTCGGAGCGCGTGGGGATGAGCGCATGGTGGTCGGTGACCTTCTCGTCGTTGATCACGCGGCCGAGCGGCAGCGACTCGAGCGCGGTCACGTACTCGGCGCCCTTGCGGTAGGGCGGGTTGTGGCCCACGAGCTCGGCCGTGGGCTTGATCTCAGCCACCAGGTCGCCGCTCAGGTAGCGCGAGTTGGTACGCGGGTAGGTGATCGCCTTGTGCTCCTCGTAGAGCCGCTGGGCGGCAGCGAGGGTGCGCCGCGCGCTGAAGCCGTAGAGCGTGTTGGCGTGCCGCTGGAGCGAGGTGAGGTCGTAGAGGAGCTGCGGCTTCTCGCGCTCCTCCTTCTTGTCGAGCTTCGTGATCTCGCCAGGCTGGCCCTCGACGTCCTTGACGATCGTCGAGGCCTCGTCCTCCGCGATCCGCTTGCCGCCGAGGTAGCGGCCGGCGTAGCGGCGCCGCTCGTCGGCGGAGAAGCGCGCCTCCACGAGCCAGTACGGCTCGGGCTTGAAGTCCCTGATCGCCTGCTCGCGCTTGACCACCAGCGCGAGCGTGGGCGTCTGGACGCGCCCGAGCGACACCGCGCCGTCGAATGCGGACCGCAGCCGGATCGAAGCCGCGCGCGTGGCGTTCATGCCCACCACCCAGTCGGCCTCGGAGCGCGAGCGCGCCGCGGCCTCGAGCGACTCCATCTCCTCGCCCGGCCGCAGGTGCTTGAACGCCTCCTCGATCGCCTTGCGCGTCATCGAGTTCAGCCACAGCCGCTGCACCGGCTTCTTCACCTTCGCGGTCTCATACACGTACGCGAAGATCAGCTCGCCCTCGCGCCCGGCATCGCAGGCGTTCACGATCAGGTCGACGTCGTCGCTCGCCATCAGGCGGTGGATGGCGTTCAGCTGCTTCTTCGCGCGCTCGTCGTTCGGCACGAGCTTGAACTTCTCCGGCACGATCGGCAGGTCGGCGTAGCGCCACTTCTTCAGCTTCGGGTCGTAGGCATCGGGCTCGGCAAGCCCCACGAGATGCCCGACGGCCCACGTGATCACGTGGTCGTCGCCCTCAAGGTAGGTCTTGTCCTTCGACGACTTGAAGCTGCCCGGCAGCACATTTGCGATATCGCGGCCGACGGACGGTTTCTCGGCAACAACGAGAGTTTTGGCCATAAGCGGCCCCAGAACATAGAGGCCTCAGTGGATGGGCGTCTACTGCCGCTTGCGCGAGTTGGGCCCTACTGGGGGCCTAGATACCGCACGTAGACCTGCTCCAGCGCGGGATCCGGGCCGGTCAGGCCGGGCACCGCGACGGTCGGGACCGTCGGAGCGATCACGTCGGGATCGATCAGCTGGGGGATCATCGAGGCGGGATTCGCGGCGTCCGCCACATCGGAGGCGCGGGCGCTCGTGGCGTCGATCGACGGGTTGGCCGACTCGAAGGGCACGTAGTTGCCGCGGGCGCTGGTTGCCGGATGCTGCGAGGCGAAGGGCAGGTAGCCGTTCGCGGAGTCGCGCGACTCGAGCGACACGTTGCCGGTCGGGCGGTTCCAGAGGAACACGTCGCGCACGCCGTTCGTGTCCGTGGCCACGTCGCCGGATGGGCGAAGGTTGTTGGCAAGCGAGTCGAAGAGCACGAACTCGCCGGCGTCCGAGATCACCGGGTGCTGCGAGGGGCCGTCGCCGAGGCCGCTGTAGTGCGAGTGCGACACGATCGCCTGGCGCGGGTGGCGGCCGGCGAGGTTGGCCTCGAACACGTCGGAGACGCCGTTCGTGTCGCCGCGCGCGAGGTTGTTCGCGAGCGACGAGTAGGCCACGTACTGGCCGTTGTCGCTCACCGTCGGATCGGTGGAGGCGCCGTTGCCGGCGGTCCCGTGGCCGTTGGCCGAGACGAGGATCGTGCGGAACTGGAGCACCTGCTCGCCGTGGTGCTTGATGTGCACGTAGTGGCGATTGAAGGTGCGCTCGTAGACGTCGGTCGCGCCGTTGTGGTCGGCCGGCGAAAGGTTGGATGCGTCGGAGGCGAACACCACGGCCTTGCCGGCGCGCGCGAACGAGGCGTCCGACGAGTTGCCGTTGCCGGCCCGGCCGTGATGGTTGGCCGAGGCCAGGAAGGTCATGCCCTTGAAGCCCCTGTCGTGACCCGAGGCGCGCAGCACCTTCACGTACACCTGGGTGGCGCCGGCGGGGCCGTCGCTCGTGCGGGCCGTGCCCCAGTTCAGGGCCTTGGTGCTCTTGAGCGCCAGGTTGGTCGCGTCGGAGACGAAGGCCACGCGCTCGCAGTCGCCGTCCACGGAGACCTCGTAGGTCGAGCCGTTCGACTGGCGGCCGTGCGAGTCGGTCGACACGCGCGTGACCTGCTTCGTGCGCAGGTTGTAGACGAACGCGTCGGGCTTGCCGTTGGTGTCGCCCGGGACGAGGTTCGAGGCGTCGGACACGAAGGCCACGCAGCTCGGGGAGTGGTGAGAGTCGCCGTCCACCGCCGGGCGGTACGAGCGGCCGTTGGCGGGCTGGCCGCCGAGGCCGTGCGACACGAGGTCGGTGCCGCCGGCCGTCCAGGGCGTGCCGCTGTGGCCCCAGGGACCGGCGCGGTGGACCACGAACACGTCGGTGAGGCCGTTGGTGTCGCCCGGGACGATGTTCGTCGCGTCCGACTCGTAGGCGATGGCTTGCGCGATGCGCTGGTCGTGCGAGACGGCCGCGTTGCGCGACACGCCGTTTGGCAGGCCGCCGTCAAACGCGCGCGAGAGAAGGAAGGTGGTGCGGTTGGAGTCGGCCTGCGCGAACGCGCTCGCTGCCGGCACGGCGACCACGCACAGCGCCGTGGCAACGAGCAGTCGAAAGGAACCCTGCATGCTCAAACTCATCGGCATGGCAGGCGGTGCCTTGAATCGCCCAGTTGAGGGGTCGATGCAAGTTCTAGAGCGGGTTTTGGCCCGAAACTGCCGTCAGCCCGCGCAGGCGCCCGTGCTCACGGACGAGTGCGCCTGTCCGAGAGCGTTCTGCACCACCGTGTCCGGCACGCCGAAGCCGGTGTGCCGGCCACTGCCGATGCTCGCCGCGAACACCGTGGCCATCACCCGCCCGTCGCTGTCCACCACCGGACCGCCGGAGTTGCCCGGGCGCACCAGGCCGCGGAACGAGGTGATCCGCCGGCGCACCGGTCCACGCCCGTAGGCGTCCTGGGTGAGCACGTCGTTGGTCGAGCCGAGGCGGGCGGGCTCGACGTCGTAGGGGCCGTCGTGCGGGAAGCCGAGCACGGCGCCCGAGGTGCCCGACCCGGCGCTCGCATGGAGCTTGAGAACGGGCGCCGCGCCGAGCCCGCTGACGCGGAGCACGGCGATGTCGTCGTGGGGGTCGAAGTAGATCGCCTGGGCCTGCAGATGCGCCCCGGCACCCTGCAGTTGCACGGTTGTGTCGTCCTCCCCCGCGACGACGTGAGCATTCGTGACTACGATCCCATTCCCCGCCACCCATCCCGAGCCCTGTACCCCCAAACCGCAAGCCGTCCCCAGCACTCGGACCACGCTGCGGCCCGCGGCGCGAACCTGCGCATCCCGGGCGATGCGAGAGTTCGGCGCGGGCACGTCCGCGGGCGGCCCGGAGACGGATGGCAGCGGGTCGAAGCGGGCGAGCGCGTTCAGCAGCGGGCCGCTCGGGGGGAGCGCGTCATTGAGCGACCGGAGGATCGTGGAGCGCTGGATGTCCTTGCGCAGGTCGCTCGCGCCGGGAGTCTGAAGCGCGACAGCGCCCGCCACCCATACGAGCCCGAGGCCGAAGCACGCCACGAGCAGCGCGCCGGCGGCGCCGTCGACCGCTCCGAGCGTCGGCCCCATCTTCCGCCGCAGCCCGAACCCGAGCGTCTCGAGCGCGGTCGCGAGCACGCCGCCGAGCGTGACCGCCACCACGAGCGTCACGAGCGGCGTGTACGGCGACTCGGAGCCGCCGTGCAGGAGCAGCGGCGCGAGCCTCGACCCGAGGAACGCGCCGGCGATGAAGCCCCCAAGCGACAGGGCCCCGACCACGAGGCCCTGCAGGTATCCCCAGATGGCCATCAGCAGGGTGAAGGCCACGATGATCCAGTCGAGGGTCGTCACGAGGCGGCACAGACGTTATTCCCAGTCCCGTGAGACTCGGCGCAACCACACCCCAGCCCCGCACCCGCGCCGCACACCAGCGGGCGGTGCGGCGCCGCCGGATGGCCGCGCTCACGATCGTCGGGACCGCGCTCGTCGCGCTCGGCCTCGGGGTCGTCTACGGCGCCACGCGGCAGTCCGCGTCGGAGAAGACCGCGCGGGCGTTCACGCTGGCCTGGGAGCGCGGTGACTACGGCGCGATGTACGAGCACCTCACGGACACCGCCCAGGACCGGGTGAAGGCGGCCCAGTTCGTCAAGGCCTATCAGAACGCAAACGACATGGCCACGATCGTGCGCATGGTCGCCGGGCATCCCAAGGACGAGGGCAACGGCATCGTGACGGTGCCGATGACGGTGACCACGCGGATCTTCGGCACGGTGCGCCAGCCGCTCGTCCTGCACACGAAGGACGGCAAGCTGGCCTGGAGCAGCAACCTCGTGTTCCCCGGCGTGCCGCATGGCGCCAAGCTCTCGCGCACGACGCTCGCGCCGGAGCGGGCGAAGCTCGAGGCGCGCGGCGGCAAGACGATCGCCAGCGGCCCGGCGGACGACCGCCAGTACCCGGCCGGCGCCGTCGCGCAGTCGATCGCCGGCAGCATCGGCCAGCCCGCCACCACGGACGACCGCGAGGCGCTCTTCAGCCGCGGCTTCCCGCCGGGCACGCCGGTCGGCCTGTCGGGCCTCGAGCGCGCGTTCGAGCTGCAGCTCGCGGGGCAGCCGGGCGGCAAGCTCACGGCGGGCGGCAAGATCCTCGCCCAGGCCGCCCCGCGACCCGCCGCCCCGCTGCGGACCACGATCGACCTGGGGATCCAGGCCGCGGCCGTGTCCGCGCTGGCGGGCCGCTTCGGCGGCATCGCGGCGCTCGACGCCCGCACGGGCGAGGTGCGCGCGCTCGCGGGCGTGGCGTTCTCGGCGCCGCAGCCGCCGGGCTCGACCTTCAAGCTGATCACGGCGACGGCGGTGCTCGAGGCCCACGCCGCCTCGCTCGGCACCCAGTTCCCCGTTGCCCAGCAGGCGGTGATCGACGGCGTGAACCTGCAGAACGCCAACGGCGAGTTCTGCGGCGGCACGTTCGCCCAGAGCTTCGCCAAGTCGTGCAACTCGGTGTTCGCGCCGCTCGGCGTGAAGGTGGGCGCCAACCGCCTGGTGCACACGGCCGAGCGCTACGGCTTCAACGAGCAGCCGTCGATCCCGGGCGCGCTGCCGAGCACCATCCCGGCGCCCGGCTCGATCGGCTCCGAGCTCGCCCTCGGCTCCACCGCGATCGGGCAGGGCCAGGTGCTGGCCACGCCGCTCGAGCTGGCGTCGGTGGCGCAGACGATCGCCTCGCGCGGCATCCGCCACCGCCCCACCCTCACCCCGGGCAGGCCGCCCGGCAAGCCCGTGCGCGTGACCTCGCGCCGGATCGCCAAGGAGATGCGCACGCTGATGCTCGGCGTGGTGCAGTACGGCACCGGCGTGCGGGCGGCCATTCCCGGCACGACCGTGGCGGGCAAGACGGGAACGGCCGAGCTCGAGACCACCGTCCCGAAGCCAGGCCAGCCGCCGCCTCCCTCGGAGAGCGACGAGCCGCCTGGGAGCAAGACCGACGCCTGGTTCGCCGGCTTCGCCCCGGCCACCCACCCCAAGCTCGCCGTCTGCGTGATGCTCGTCAGGGCAGGCGCAGGCGGAGACACGGCAGCGCCGGCGGCAGCGCAGGTGCTGAGCGCCGGTCTCTAGATATCGAGTTCGATCCGCTGCGCGTCGGGCACCGGGCCCGGACCCTGCGGATTGATCTCGAGGTCGAGCGGCCGGTTCTCGATCGACGGCACCGGGATCTTGAACATGAGCAGCGAGCCGCCGATCGGGCCGGTGGCCGCGGCGCTCCCCGGTGTGGGGATGCAGTCCTTGGCGCTGAGCGGGCGCGGGGCGTACCGGAAGATGTCGTTCTTCGGCAACTCCGTCGGGTAGAACTGCTTGTTCGACGTGTCGATGATGCGGAACGCGTTCGCCGGCACGGGCGTGGAAGAGCCCCCGTGCGTGTGGTTCACGTCGTTGCAGACCTGGATGAAGACGCCGTAGTAGTTGAAGCCGGGCGGCGCCTCGGGACCCTGGAAGTAGTCGTGGTCCTCCGGGTCGCGGAGGTTCAGCTCGCGCGTGATGTAGACGGTGTAGGTGAGCCCGCCCACCTTCACGCCGATACCCTCCGGCTCCGGCGATTCGTGGTGCTTTGTGCACCCGGACAGCACCGGAACGACGAACGCGGCGAGGGCGAGGACGGTTGCAACCCGCTTCATGCGGCGGCCAGTGTAACGATCCGGGGCACGATCAGAAGCTGCCAAAGCGCGCGGCCTTGGCCGGCTCGTAGCCCGCAATCGTCGCGCGCGCGAGCGGAGCCTGCGGCTGCTCCTCGAAAATCCGCCGCAGGCGCGACAGCGAGGTCTTCACCTGCCGCTTGAGCCAGCGCCGGGCGCCGAGACTCTCCTTGAAGGCGTCGATTCGGGTGGCGGGCTCCGTCCACAGCACGAGGCTCACGCGAGTGGCCGCACCGACCGGCTCGAACGTGTACTCCACGAACCCCGGCGTGCGCCCGAGGCGCCCGAGCCGCAGCCTCTCGCGGATGGCGCGCGGGCGCGCGTCCTCGACGACGGAGAGCTCCACCCAGGTCTTGCTGCGTGGCACCTTCGCCAGGAAGCGGGCGGCGGCGCCCGTCCCGGAGGAGTGCGGCCGCGTGAGGTGGTAGTCGCGCTGGTAGTGGTCGCACCAGGCCACGCGGGCGGCAAGGTCGGCCACCAGGTCGTACACCTGCTCGCGCGGCGCGGAGATCGTCACCTGTGCCCGGATGGGACGCATGCGGGCGGGATTCTATGAAGCCCCGGCGGCGGGGCGCTCCGACACCGGTTCAGGCGGCCTTCGGCACGACCGCGATGGGGCGGTCCGTGACGTGCACGCGCTCGGAGCGAACGGGCGAGCGCTCGGCCTCCGGAAGCTGGGCGAGGCAGAGCGAGCAGAGCGCCGTGTCCGACTCGAACACGTGCATCAGCTCACCCGCCACGGGCGTCCGGCGGCAGCGCGAGCAGCTCGACCGGCCGCGCCCGAGGGAGTTGAGACTGCGGCGGAGAATGAGGCTGGCGAGTTCCATATCCCAGCGTGTTCTGCGGTCGGGCCTCGTTCCCTCTTGCCGCAAGACCCCTCTCGGGACCCGGTTAGTCTGGGTAATGCAAAACGACCCAAATTGGGTAGGACTAACGGCCAATTCTGAACGGTTTTTCGCAGTTTCCGGGGTTTTTTGCCCTTGGAAAGGCTTGCGTCCGTCGTTATCATCCGCACGATCACCCAGCAGGGAGTGACAATGGACGCTTTCACAGCCGGCACGTTGGCCGGAGCCGGGTCTTTTCGTTGCGAGACTTGTGGCTTCGCCATCGCGCTTCACGAACGCGACGAGATCCCGGCATGCCCGCACTGTCAAGGCGGCCGCTTCAGGCGCGCCTCGATCTTCGAGGGACACAACGACCTCGAGCCGATCGGATCTCACGAGATAGAAACGCCCGAGTGGCTTGAAGACGCGCGCAACGCGCTTGTGGGCGACGGCGATTACGTCGCCTACCGGGAGGACGACCGCGTTCGCGTGGTCGCGCTCCAGGAGGGGTGGACTCGAATCGGCCGCAGCCTGGCTGCGCACATCCGCTTCGACGACCCGACCGTTTCCCGCCGCCACGCCCTGCTGCACCGCGAGGATGGCGGGGTGCGAGTACTCGACGACCGCAGTCTGAACGGCGTGTTCCTCAACGGCGAGCGCGTGGACTGGCACGAGCTGGAGGACGGCGACGAGGTCGTCATCGGCCGCTTCCACCTGTACTTCATCAGTCTCGCCGAAGAGAGTCTCAGCGGGGAGCCCGAGGGGATCGGCAGCGCGGTCACCTGACACGCGCGAGCGGGGGCCGCTCCTTGAGCTGAGCGCCGGTTGAGGAGGAGAGCAAGTCGAGGGCCCCGCGGAAATCGGGGCCCTCGGTCGTTCTGCGGTGCGTGCCAGGATTGCCCTGGTCATGGCGAAGCTCGAGAAGGCCGACTGGTGGACCATCCGCCGCGCCCAGAACCGCAAGCCGGCGACCTACACCTGCCCGTTCTGCCGCGGCTTCCTGCCCGCCCTCTCTGAGCACGTCCTGATCGCGCCCGAGGGCGACACCTCCCGCCGCCGCCACGCCCACACGCAATGCGCGATGGCCGCACGCAAGGCGGGCCGCCTACCGACGCGGGACGAGTGGAGGAAGACGCAGCCGAGGCCGCCCGGTGTGTTGCAGCGATGGTTCGGGCGCGGGTGAGGCGGAGGGGATAGGGCATAGGTCATAGGTCATAGAGGTCATAGGTCATAGGTCATAGATCGGGTCCGCGGCGCCATTGGCCGTCCGCCGGCGACATCCCCTCGCGAGATCGTTGCGCTAAGAAACGATCTACGTCCTACAAATGGCTCTAGAGAGCCAGATAACCGGCCCTCGTCGTTGCATTTCGCAACGATCTGAATTAGAGAGGCGGCGCGGCGGGGTGTCGGGTGTCGGGTGTCGGAGGCTGGCCAGCTGGGCCTATCCCCTATCCCCTATCCCCTTTCCCCTTTCCCCGACCCCTCACTCCGTCGAGACCGAGGGATCTGTCTGCTCCTTCTGCGGCACCGACATCACGAAGTGGGCCTCGGGCTCGCTTGCGATATCCAAGATCCGCAGCGCCTCGTCGGGCTGGCTCGTCCCGCGCAGCTCCTCGGCGTAGTGGCCGAGTAGCTCCTGCACGTCGAGCACGCCCTCGGCGTCGAGATCCTCGAGGGCCACCTTGGCGCCCTTCCCGCGGCGGCGGATCAGCGCCTCGCGGTTGAGGCCCCAGGCGTCGTTCACGCGCAGGTACACGCGGCCGCCGGTCTGGCCCGCGCAGAACCAGGGACCGGGGTCGCCAAGCACGACGGCGCGGCCGTTCGTCATGTACTCGAAGGCGAAGCCCTTGATGTTCGCGCGGTCGGCCACGCAGCCGAGCTCGTCCTGCAGCGGACCCTCGGGCTCGCCGCCGATCACCACGTCGGCGCCTGAGAGGCGGATGCAGAAGCGCGAGTCGGCGTTGCCCTGCACGAACAGGCGGCCACGCTGGGCGCCGTACGCGAACGACTTGCCCACCGAGCCGTTCACCCGGCGGCCGAAGCGGTTCTTGCCCTTCATGATCGAGACCTTGCCGCCCAGCATCGTCTTGGCCACGCCGTCCTGGGCGCCGCCCTCGACGGTGATGTCCACGCCGTAGACGTTGAAGGCGCCGAGTCCCTGGCCCGCCACGGAACCGCCCTCGAAGTGGATCGAGGCCAGGGTGTCCTCGTTGGCCAGCGGCGCGGTCTCGGGCGCGAAGATGCGCGCGCGGGCCAGCTCGCCGGCGAGCTCGGTGCCGAGCACGCGGTCGTCGGAGGTGGCCGGACGCGGATAGGAGCGGCGCACCAGCGTGCCGGCGCACACCTCGGTGGCCAGCGCGGCCACCTCGTGCGAGGCCTCCTTGGCCCGCATCCGTATCGGGCGGGCCACCACGAGCCCCGGCTCGGAGCGCTCCTCCTCCGGAGCCGGGAGGTCGAGCGGCGCGAGGTCGAGGAACTCCTCGAGCGGCTTGATCAGCTCGCTCACGTCCACGTGGTCCTTGTGCCGCGCCTGGAAGAGCAGGTCCGAGCGGCCGACCAGATCCTGTGCGCGCTCGTACCCGAGGGAGGCGCAGATCTGGCGCACCTCCTCGCCCATCGCGCTGAAGAAGCGGGTGCACGACTCGGCCGCGCGCTCGAACTCCTGCGGCGTGAACTTCTTGAGGCCCTTCATGTCGGCCTCTTCCTTCGTCTCGATCTGGGTGGCAATGCCCACGTGGCAGGTGTCGAGCTGACAGCCGCGGCAGATCGTGCACCCGAGCGACACCATGGCGAGGGTTCCGAAGCCCACCCGGTTCGCGCCGAGGCAGTGCAACTTCACGATGTCCCAGCCGTGGCGGTAGCCGCCGTCGGCCCAGATCTCCACGCGGTTGCGAATGCCCGCCTCCATCAGCGCGAGATGCACGGCGCGCGTGCCGATGTCGGACGGCAGGCCCACGTGCCGCAGCGCGTGCGAGCGCGCGGCGCCGGTGCCGCCCTCGAAGCCGGACAGCGTGATGATGTCCGCGCCGGCCTTGGCGATGCCCACGCCGATCGTGCCGATGTTCGGCACCACGGGCACCTTCACGGACACGCGCACGTCGGGGTTGGCGGTCTTCAGCTCGTCGATCAGCTCGGCCAGGTCCTCGATCGAGTAGAGGTCGTGGTTGTTGGAGGGCGAGATCAGGTCCGTGCCCACTGACGCGTTACGCGCCTGCGCGACCTTCTCGGTGACCTTCTTCGCCGGCAGGTGGCCGCCCTCGCCGGGCTTCGCGCCCTGGCCGATCTTGATCTCCACGAGATAGGACGAGTTGACCATCTCGGACGTCACGCCGAAGCGTCCCGAGGCGACCTGCTGCCCGCGCCACTTCGGGTACTTGCCGTACATGTCCTGGATCTCGCCGCCCTCGCCGTTCATCGCGATTATGTTTGCCCGCATAGCCGCCTCGGCGTAGGCGCGGTATGCGGTCTCGCCCTGCGAGCCGAAGCTCATCGACGAGATCACGATGGGGTACGAGTGCAGGCCCACGCCGGGCTCGGAATCGCCGATCGGCTCGCGGTCGGACTTGACGTCCAGGATGTGGCGCAGCGAGATCGGCTGCTCCAGCTCGAGCTCGCGCACCTTCTCCGAGTAGTCCTCGTAGGTCGCGGTCCCGTTGGCCGCCGCGATCGCCGCCTTGTAGACCTTCGGGTAGAAGTGGAACGTCTTCGCGGGCTTGCCGCCCTCGTCCTCGCCGGCGAGGATGCGCTGGCGCTCGTCGGCGTCCGCATCGAGATCGGCAAAGCCGGTGCCGCCCTTCTCGGATCCGTAGTAGGACGGCGAGTCGAACTGCGTGGTCAGCTCCGGCGCGAGCCCGATCGAGGAGAACAGGCGGGCGTAGCCGCGCAGCTCGTGGATCCCGATCGTGGAGATCACCTTCTCGATGCCCTTGCGCATGGCCGAGCCGAGGTTGTCGATGTCCGTGCGGTAGTCGTCGACGCACGCCACCTCGAGCATCACGTACGGGCACACGCCGTCGGCGCCGAGGCCGAGCGCGAGCACCACGTCGTGCACGTTGCGGATCGCTCCCGAGCGCAGCACGATGCCGCAGCGACGGCGCAGGTTCGGCTCGGTCCCCTCCACGTAGGCCTCGCGCAGCGCGAGGTCCACGGCCGCCAGCGCCAGGTGCGGGTCGAGGTAGCGGCGGTCGCCGTCGTAGGCCGTGCGGTCGGACAGCACGAGCAGCTCGGCGCCCCCGCGTGCGGCGATGGCGGCCTCGTGCTTGAGCCGATCGATGGCGCCCTTCGTGTTCTCGGACTCGAGGGCCGAGATGTCGAGCACCTTCGCGCGTCCGCGGAACTTCTCCCACAGGTCCTCGAGCAAATAGGTCTTGTGCTCCTTGGCCACCTCGCGATAGACGGAGTCCGACAGCGGCGCCAGCCCGTCGTGGCCGCCGAGGATGATCGGGAAGGCCGTCTCGAGCGTGCGCGGCTCGGGGTCGAGCCCCCAGGCGCCCGGACGGTGGCCGAACACCGCGCGGCATGAGAAGTGCTCCACCTCGCGCTCGCGGTCGATCGCGGGGTTGGTGACGACTGCCACCGACTCCTTGAAGTAGTCGCCGAGGTTCTGGCGCTCGGGCGAGAGGCAGGCGAGCGGCCCGTCGTAGCCGAGCGAGCCGATCGGCTCCGCGCCGGTGGCCGCCATCTGCTGCACGAGCTTCATGTCGTCGCGCTGCCAGCCGAAGCCGCCGAGCACGCGGTCCTCGACCTTCACCGGCTCGGCCGGGCCGGCGGCCGTGTAGCCCGGAATCTCCGCGCCCTCGAGCGGACCGCCCACCGGGATCATCTGCGCGTAGCCGTGCACCGGATCCTTGCCCGTGCGCTGAATCCAGCGCTCCCAGGTGAGCCACTGCAGCTGGATGTGCTGGCGCAGCTTCGCCTCGGCCTTCTTGCGGTTCAGCGAGATCATCAGCTTCTCGCCCGGTGCGAGCGGCTTCGGCTCCTCCACGGTGTCCGCCACCTGCACCACGCCGGGCTCGGAGGAGAACGTGAACGAGCCGCTTGTCTCGACCAGCCACAGCGGGCGCAGGCCCAGGGCGTCGACGGAGAACACGAGCTCGTCCGCATGGCGCGCGAGCAGCGCGACGGGACCCTGCGCGAACGGGCCGAACGCCTGGCGCAGGTACATGTAGAACGGGCGCAGCTCGTCGGGCAGCTGCTTGACCTCGTTGACGATCGGCGGCAACACCAGCTCGAGCGCCTCCACGAGCGACAGGCCGCCGCGGTTCACGAGCGACTCGACGGTCCGGTTCAGGTCCTGCGAGTCCGAGCCGTCCTCGTTCATCGGCACGTTGAGCATCCGCGCCTCCTGGCGGAGCTTCGCGATCGTGTTGATCTCGCCGTTGTGGCCGAGCATCGCGAACGGCTGCACGCGCTTGAACGACGGCCACGTGTTGGTGGAGTAGCGGTTGTGGCCGATGATCGCGGCCGTCTCCGCACGCTTGTCGCGCAGGTCGGGGAAGTAGCCGCCGAGCACCTGCGGCGCGCCCATCACCTTGTAGACGCACGTGTCCGTGGAGAAGGACGCGACGTGCACGTCGAGCTCCTGCTCGAGCGCGACGATGATCTCGAAGCAGAGCTTGGCCTCGCCGATCAGGCCGCCGACCTGCCAGAAGATCGGCTCCTCCTCGCGGGCGGTCGGGCCGAGCGCCGAGGAGTCCACCACGCCCTCGCGCTCCGCGAGCAGGCGGAGGCCGAAGCGGCCCATGATCTCGCGGGCGCGCGACTTCATCTCCTCGGCGTTGCCGCCCTTGCGCGGAATGAAGAGGTGACCGACCGCGAACAGCGGGTCGAGCGCCAGATGCGAGGCGTGGCCGCCCCCGCGGATCTCCTCGGCCCAGATCTTGCGCGGGATGTCGAGCAGCACGCCGCAGCCGTCGCCCTCGCCGTCGACGTTGCCGGCACGGTGAAGCATTTTCTGAAGCGCGCCGAGCGCGGTGGGGATCGGATCGTGGCGCGGAGTCGCGTCCTTCTCGACGGCCGCGTAAAGCGCGCAGGCGTCCTTATCCTCGACGGTCGCGGGCGCGCGACGAGGCCTGTACCCCTGCGTTGAGACGTACCGAACGACGCGGCTGGACGGCTCAGCCACTCTCCTCCTCCTTCCGGTTCCTGCACCTTCTCCGAGCGGGTGCGCGACGGTTGGGTCGGGGAACTATAGTCGCGTCCCTTGATGGCTTGCACGCTCGCGGTTCTGTCACAGAAGGGCGGCACGGGCAAGACGACGACCGTGCGGACGCTGGCCGATGTGTTCACGCGCGTGGGCCTCACCGTGCTGTCCGTGGACCTCGATCCGCAGGGCAACCTGTCCGACTATTTCGACGTCCCGCCGGACGCCTCGCCGACGATGGCGGACGTGCTCGCCGGGCAGGCGAAGGCGGTCGACGCCGTCTACGACGACGTGATCCTGCCCGCCAACCTCGGGCTCGCGGAGTCGGAGCTCGTGCTCAGCGGCAAGATGGGCCGGGAGATGACGCTGCGGCGCGCGCTCAAGGACGTCAAGCGCCGCTACGACGTCGTGCTCGTGGACTGCCCGCCGTCGCTTGGCCTGCTCACGGTCAACGCCGTGGTGGCCGCCGACTACGCGCTGCTCTCCACCGAGGCGCAGTACTTCTCGCTGCAGGGCGTCGAGCAGGCGCTCGAGGTGATCGAGCTGGCGAAGGACAACCTGCACCAGGAGCTCGAGTGGCTCGGCGTGGTGCTGAACATCGCGGACCTGCGCACGATCCACTCGCGCGAGGCGCTCAAGTCGCTGCGCGACCGCTTCGGCGACCGCGTGTTCGACAGCGTGATCCGCGCGTCGATCCGCTACGCGGAGTCGGCGGAGCGCGGCGTGTCGATTCTCGACTACCGGCCGGAGCTCGGCGCCGACTACGTGGCGCTGGCGGCCGAGGTGCTGGAGCGGCTCGGCTTCCGCGAGGAGAGCGCGCGAGCGTCAGCTCTCGGACAGCAGCTCGCGCCGGCGGTAACGCCTCCAGCTTAGGCTGGACTGACGGGCGTCTGGTCTCGCCCACCCAGCTCCGAAAGGACTCCCACATGCATCAGGCCCACCGTGCGCTCGTCGCGCTGGCTGCTGCGCTCGTTTTCGGCCTCGTGACCTTCGCGGGCTCCGCGCAGGCGTTCACGTACGTTTCGACCTTAGGCTCGGTCGGCTCGGGCGACGGCCAGTTCCAGATCCTCAACCAGATCGCGGTCGACCCGGCGGGCAACATCTACGGCACCGACGGGATCAGTCCACGGATCGAGAAGTTCTCGCCTGACGGCACGTTCCTGGCCAAATTCGGAGGGTCGGGCGCCGGCGACGGCCAGCTCATAAACGTCTATGGCCTGGCCGTCGATCCCACGGGAGCCTTCGTCTACGCCACCGACGGCGGCACTCACAACCGGGTGGTCGAGTACACCACGGGCGGCACGTTCGTTCGGTCGTGGGGCGCCACGGGCAGCGGCGACGGCGACTTCAACCTGCCGGCCGGAGCGGCAGTTGCGTCGAACGGCGACGTGTACGTGAGCGACAACGGGAACGGCCGCATCGAGGAGTTCACCTCCACCGGCACGTTCGTGCGCAAGTGGGGGACCATGGGCACGGGCGACGGACAGCTCTCGAGCCCGGACGGCCTCGCGGTGGACTCGAGCGGCAACGTCTGGGTGGGCGAGGACGAGAACCACCGGCTCCAGGAGTTCACGGCCAGCGGTGACTTCATCAGGACGGCGAAGAGCATCGACGGCGAGCCGTTCGGCGGTCCGTTCGCGCTTTCGATCGACTCCGCCGGCGATTTGTGGGTGAGCGACGAAAAGGCGGTCGAGGAGCTCGACGGGAGCGGCAACTTCCTCGCCGCCTACAGCGCCGGCACCGGCCCGGCCGCCTTCAGCGAGCTGAACGGGCTCGTGGTGGATTGCCACGGCGTGTATGCGGCCGACGGCACCCTGGAGCGAATCGAGCTCTTCAGCGACCCGTCGATTCCCGCCTGTCCCGGGACGACGCCCGTGACCCCGCCGCCCACGTCGCCGGCGCCACCCCCGACGGTCGCGACCCCACTCTCGGTGGCGCTCGCATCCGCCGGCACGCAACCGGTGCTCAAGCAGCACGGGATCGTGCTGAGCGTCTCGGCCGACGAGGCATCCACCGTCACGGCCGGCGGCAAGGCGGGCAGCGTGAGGTTCAAGAACGCGAGGGCGAGGCTCGCCGCCGGGACCCAGCGGCAGCTCAAGCTCGGCCTGACGAACAAGGCGCTCGCCAAACTGCGGCGCGCTCTGCGCAACCACCGGTCGCTCACGGCGAAGCTGACGGTGAGCGTGAAGGATGCGACTGGGAAGGTGGTCACTTCCCACCGCACGATCAGGCTCACTCGCTGAGCGGGTAGGCTGTCGCGGCTGTTTGGCCAGCCGACCAGTCCCCTGACTCGCGCGTGACCGACCTTCTCTACCGCTCAGCCACAGAGCTCGCCGGCCTGGTCCGTTCCGGCGAGGTGAGCGCGCGCGAGCTGGCGGAGGCGTCGCTCGCGCGGATCGACGAAGCCGACGAGCGGGTGAACGCCTTCACGCTCGTGGACCGCGAGGGCGCACTCGAGACCGCCGACGCGATCGCCGCGGGCGACGAGCGCCCGTTCGCGGGGGTGCCGGTGGCGATCAAGGACCTGGCCACGCCGGTGGCCGGGCTCGTGATGTCACAGGGGATGGAGTTCTTCGGCGACTACACGCCCGACTACGACGCCTTCGTCGTGCGCAGGCTGCGCGAGGCCGGCTTCGTGATCATGGGCAAGACGAGCTCGCCGGAGCTCGGGATCATCCCGGTCACCGAGCCGCGCCGCTTCGGCCCCACGCGCAACCCGTGGAACCTCGAGCGCACGCCCGGCGGCTCCTCGGGCGGCTCGGGCGCGGCGGTGGCGGCCGGCATGGTGCCGGTCGCGCACGGCTCGGATGGCGGCGGCTCGATCCGCATCCCGGCGGCGTGCTGCGGCCTCGTGGGACTGAAGCCGAGCCGTGGCCGCATCTCGCGCGGACCGGATCTCGGGGACGCGGTGCTCTCCACCGACGGGATGCTCACGCGCACGGTCGAGGACTGCGCGCGCACGCTCGACGTGCTGGCCGGCTACGAGCCGGGCGACGCCACCTGGACGCCGCCGCCCGCCGAGCCGTTCGCCACCGCGGTCGGGCGCGATCCGGGCAAGCTGCGCTTCGGGCTGATCATGAAGCCGCCGATCCAGGCGGAGATCGACCCGCTCTGCGAGCGCGCGGTGCGCGACGCCGCCGAGCTGCTCAGTGGCCTCGGCCACGAGGTGACCGAGGTGGATCCGCCCTGGGGCCGCGAGGACGACGCGCACATGCTCGCTCTGTTCACGGTGCTGTACGCGGCCAACATCGGGCTGGGCGTGGCATTCGGCGCGATGGTCACGGGCAAGGAGCCGAAGCCCGAGTACATGGAGAAGCTCACCTGGGAGATGTTCCAGCGCGGCCTGGGGCAGAGCTCGATCGAGTACATGGGCGCGCTCGCGCAGCTCCAGCGCTACACGCGCGAGCTGATCGAGTTCAGCTCCGGCTTCGACATGCTGATGACGCCCGCGCTCGCACGGCGCCCGCTCGAGATCGGCGACATCAAGCCGGACGGCGACAACCCGCTCGGCGAGTTCGCCCGCACCGGGCTCTTCACTCCGTTCACCGCGGTCTTCAACGTGACCGGTCAGCCGGCGATCTCGCTACCGCTCTTCCACGGCGAGGACGGCATGCCGCTGGCCGTGCAGTTCGCGGGCCAGCCGCTCGGCGAGGCGGCGCTGCTCACGCTGGCGGGGCAGCTCGAAGCCGAAACCGGCTGGGCCGAGCGCCGCGCCGAGCTCTAGGTCTGCTTCGAGGGGCCTATGAATGGCCCGAGCGCTCGCTGTGGCGCGGGCTTCAGCGGGCGGCGGAAGTTGCGCCGTGCGTTCTCGCGCTCTACCTCGGCGGGCACCACGTGCTGCACCGGGCAGTCCGTGAGCTTGCTGACCCGGTGTGGCAGGTCGTACTCGAGCCAGCGCGATGCCTCGCGCTCGAGGGTGGACACGATCACCTCGTCGAACTGGCCGGGCTTCCACGTCTCCGCCACGGCGACGATCGGGTCGGGATCACCGAGCACGCCGTCGACCTCGAGGCCGGCTTCGCGAATCCGTTTGATCCCGGCCTTCAGCTGAACTCGGGCCGTCTCCAGCCCGTCGCTGCCGTCCGCGCCGCGCTTGCCTTTCGGCACGAGTAGCGTGAACGCCGCGTCGGCCGCGTCATCACGATCGCAGAGAGCCTGCGTGAGGCCCTCTGAGTCGGCTGTCCTGTTGGCCACGACAAGGACTCGCGTCCTGTATGCCATTCGGATCTCCCTGTGCTCCGGGGCAGGTCTCAAATTCACGTTACCCCTGTAAACGCCCTAACCCTGCGTCTTATGCCTGAGACTGTTCTTAGGGTTACGAGTGGTGCTTAGACGCTCTCCTCACGACCGCGAGATCCTGCGCCTGGCGGTGCCCGCACTCGGCGCGCTGGCGGCCGAGCCGCTCTACATCCTGGTCGACACCGCCATCGTGGGACACCTCGGCACGCCGCAGCTGGCGGCGCTCGCGCTGGCCGGGACGATGCTCACCGGCGCGTTCACGATGTTCAACTTCCTCACCTACGGCACCACCGCCCAGGTGGCGCGCTACCACGGTGCGGGGCGCGAGGAGACCGCGGGCTCGATGGCGGCTCAAGCGCTGTGGCTCGCGCTCGGGATCGGCGCCCTGCTGTTCGTGCTCGCGCTGGCGCTCGCCGTGCCGGCCGTGCACCTCCTGGGCGGCGAGCACCGCACCGGCAGCATGGCCGTGCTGTACCTGCGGATCGGGGCGCTGGGGCTGCCGTTCGCGCTGATCGCGCTGGCCGGCCAGGGCTACCTGCGCGGCATCTCCGACCTGCGCACGCCGCTCGTGATCGTGGTGCTTGCGAACCTCGCCAACGTCGTGCTCGAGCTGCTGTTCGTGTACGGCTTCCACTGGGGCCTCGCCGGGTCGGCGTGGGGCACCGTGATCGCCCAGGCCGGAATGGCCGCAGCGTTCGCGATCGAGCTGCTGCGCGCGCCGGCCAGCACGCGCCGGCCGCAGGCCGACCTGATGCGCCCCCTCGTGCGCGTGGGCGGCGACATCTTCATCCGCACCGGCTCGCTGTACGCCTCGTTCCTCGTGGCGAGCGCGGTGCTCGCGCGCATCGGCGCGGCGTCGCTCGGCGCGCACCAGGTGGCGTTCCAGCTCTGGACGTTCCTCGCCCTGATCCTCGACGCCGTGGCGATCGCGGGACAGGTGATCGTCGGGCGCATGCTCGGCGCCGGGCGCGCGCAGGAGGCGTGGGACGCGTCCGTGCGGATGCTGTGGTGGTCGCTCGTGATCGGCGGCGCGCTCGCCCTCGGGATGCTGGCGCTGATCGACCTCCTGCCGCACGTGTTCACCACCGACCCGGCGGTGATCGACCGCCTCCACGCGATCTGGCCGATCTACGCGCTCATGCAGCCGATCAACGCGCTCGTGTTCGCACTCGACGGCATCCTCATCGGCGCGAGCGACACGCGCTTTCTCAAGTGGTCGATGGTGTTCGCGGCGCTCGGCGTGTTCGCCCCGATCGCGCTGATGTCGCTCGCCTTCGGCTGGGGGATCGTCGGCGTGTGGTGCGGGCTGCTCGGACTGATCTTCGCCCGGCTCGTCACCTGCGGCGCGCGCTTCGTGGGGCGTCGCTGGGCGGTGGTGGGCGTCCCGGGCTGAGGGCCGGTTTCCGCTGGTCGGCGAAGACGGCGGACCAGTCGTTCTGAGCTCGATCGGCATCGGCTTCTCGCACCACAGGGTGCCGTCGTTGTCGAACACGGCGACGCGGTCGTCCGGCGGAACGTAGTCCCGGCCGCCCTCGTGCGTGACCCCTACTCGCGCATGAGCATCAGCGCGGCCTCGCGCTCGAGGTCCACGTAGGCCTGACCGCTCACGTCGATTGCCACCTGCTCGATCGTTCCGCCGGTGAAGGCGTGCGACTTGTCGCCCGGCAGGTCGTCGGTGAGCGGCTCGCCCTCGTGCCGGCCCACGTAGAGAGCGGAGCCCGCGATCGCGAACGCGCCGAGCTGGGTCTTGATCTGCCCCTCGCCGACCTTGTCCTCGCCGTGGTACAGCGACAGCGTTCCGGTGGTGGCGTTGGGCCCTTGCTCCCCCCTCTCGAAGGACGCGGACAGGAATATCCGCTCGCCGCTCGGCACATCCACCGAGCCGACCACCCGGTGCTCCTCGGCCCCGACGTAGTTGTTGAGGTAGTGGAGGCGGTGATCCTTCACGTACAGGGCGTGGCCCCCAAAGCGGGAGCCCATCGCGAACAGCACGCCCTCGGCGTCGCCGTCCGGGATGTCCACCACCGCCTCGATCACGAACGACCGGCCGCGGGTGGCAACCGCCTGCCACTCCGGAACCGGAGCGGTGCCCGGGTAGTAGACGTAGCGAGTGCGTGGGGCCGTGAGCTGCGGCCTCGGGGTGTTCAGGATCTCGACCGCCGAGCGATCGTCGAGCGGGAAGGCGCCGTTCGCGCCCGCCTCCGAGAACCAGATGTTCACGAGCTCACGGACCTTGTCCGGGTTCTCCGCGGCGAGGTTGTGCACCTCGGACCGGTCGAGGTCGGTGTTGTAGAGCTCCCACTCGTCCTCGTTGAAGTGGCCCCAGCCCGCGATGCAGGGATGGTTGGTCACAGCCTTCCAGCCCTCGTGCCAGATCGAGCGTGAGCCGAGCATCGCGTAGAACTGGGTCTTGCGGCGCGACGCGGCGGTCGGATTGTCGATCGTCTCGCGCATGCTCACGCCGTCGAAGGGGCTCTGCATATGCCCCTTGATCTGCTCGGGCGCCTCGACGCCGAGGATGTCGAGGATGGTCGGCACGATGTCGATCGCGTGGGCGTACTGGTCGCGGACCTCGCCCGCGGCCTTCGTTCCCGGCCGCGCGATGATGCACGGGTCGGACGTGCCGCCGTTGAACTCGTAGCGCTTCCACATCTTGAACGGCGTGTTGAACGCCATCGCCCAGCCGGTGGGGTAGTGGTTGTACGTGTTCGGGCCGCCCAGCTCGTCGAGCTGCGCGAGGTTGGCCTCCATCGTGTCCGGGACGCCGTTGGCGAACTTCATCTCGTTCACGGACCCGTTCGGTCCGCCCTCGCCGCTCGCGCCGTTGTCCGACACGAGGACGATGAGCGTGTTGTCGAGCTGGCCGCTGTGCTCGAGGTAGTCGAGCAGGCGGCCGATGTGGTGATCGGCGTGCCCGAGGAAGCCCGCGTAGACCTCCGCCATGCGGCAGAACAGACGCTTCCCGTCGTCGGACAGCGAGTCCCACGGCTGTGTGTAGTCGAGCTCGGGGAACGGCTTGCCGTCGGGACCCTGACGCGTCTCAGGCGTTCCGATCGGGTTGATCGGGGGCAGCTCCGTGTCGGCCGGCACGATCCCGAGCTGCTTCTGCCGCGCCAGCGTCTCCTCCCGGATCGCCTCGTAGCCCATGTCGAATTGGCCCTTGAACTTGTCGATCCACTCCTTCGGCGCGTGGTGCGGGGCGTGGCAGGCGCCGGGTGCGAAGTAGAGGAAGAACGGCTTGTCCGGGGCGATCGCCTTCGCGTCCCGGATGAACTCCATCGCCTTGTCGGTGATGTCGTCGGTGAGGTGGTAGCCCTCCTCCGGGGATCGCGGCTGGTCGACCGGATGGTTGTCGTACACGAGGTCGGGATGCCACTGGTTGGTCTCGGCGCCGAGGAAGCCGTACCAGCGCTCGAAGCCGCGGCCGGTCGGCCAGTTGCGGCGGGTCGCGGCGAGGTGCATCTCGTCCGTGGGGCAGAGGTGCCACTTGCCGACCATGTAGGTGTTCCAGCCCTGCTCGCCGAGGATCTCCGGGAGCATCCCGTTCTCCGGCGGAATCATGCCGCTCGCGTTCGGGAAGCCGATCGCCGCCTCGGTGATGCAGGCCATGCTGTTGCGCGTGTGGTTGCGACCGTTCAGCAGGCAGGAGCGCGTGGGCGAGCAGAGGGCCGTGGTGTGCCACTGCGTGTAGCGGACGCCGCGGTCGGCGATGCGCTGGATGTTCGGCGTCTCGATCGGCCCGCCGTAGCAGCTCATGGCTGAGAAGCCGACGTCGTCGAGAACGATGTAGAGCACGCTTTGCGCGCCCTCGGGCGCCCGCGGCGGCTCAAACGGCGTCCAGTCGGGCTCCGAATCGCGAATGTCGACGTTGATCGTTCCCTTGAACGGCTCCCGCATCACGGGCTCCTCTCGTTTTCAGTCCGAAATGCTTCCTGGGCGCCGATGATCGATCTGCCCGAGCGAGTCCGCATCACCCGACGGGGGTGATCTCGCCCGGGCGGGTGACGCAGCGGAAGCCGATGTGCGAGGTCGATGTGTCGATTGCCTCGGACTGCCTCGCCGCGGGCCGGTAGCGCAGGCAGTAGTTCGGCGCGCAGAGGTGCGACCCGCCCTTGATGACCTTGCGCGGGAACACCTCGCCGTCCCCGTAGCTCCGCCCGTCCGACTCCACCCGCGGGTTGCGCGGCACGCAGCACGGCTTGTCCGCGTCCGCGGCGTGGCCGGGGGTGAACCAGTCGGCGGTCCACTCCCACACGTTGCCGGTCATGTCGTAGAGCCCGTAGCCGTTCGGCGGGAAGCTGCCCACCGGCGAGGTCCCCGCGTAGCCGTCGGTGAGGAGGTTCTGCCACGGGAACTCGCCCTGCCAGGTGTTGGCCATCATGCGTCCTCGCGGGGCGAACTCGTCGCCCCACGCGTACGTGGCCTGCTCGAGCCCGCCGCGTGCCGCGTACTCCCACTCCGCCTCGGTCGGCAGGTCCTTGCCGTCCCAGCGGGCGTAGGCGAGCGCGTCGTCGTAGGCGATGTGCACGACCGGGTGGAGCTCCTTCCCGCCGACATTCGATTCCGGCCCTTCGGGGCGCCGCCAGAAGGCGCCCGGCCGCCACTCCCACCAGTTGCGGAAGTCGCGCAGGTCCACCGGGCCGGAGCTCGGGCGGAAGAGGAGCGAGCCGGGCACGAGCAGGGACTCGTCGGCGTCCGG
>DASXCV010000005.1:0-3146 GCA_036491015.1 Thermoleophilaceae bacterium
CCACGTCGGCTTCGGCGGCGGCGGCCCGCACTACTGCCTGGGCGCCTCGCTCGCCCGCACCCAGCTCCGCTCGATCTTCACGGAGCTCCTGACCCGTCTGCCGGACATCGAGGCCGGCGAGCCGGAGCCGCTGGCGGGGAGTTTTATCGATGGGATCAAAAGGATGCCGTGTGCGCTGCGCTCCGGGTGACTGGTGCCAGTCACCAGTTACCAGTCACCACATCAGCGCTCGGCGTGCTCCGGCGCCCGCTCTTCCGCCCTCGCCGGCGCCTCCTCCGGCGCCCGCTCCCTTGAGCGTGCGAGCGCCGCGCCCACGAACTCCCGGAACAGTGGCTGGGGGCGCAGTGGCCGTGACTTGAACTCGGGGTGGAACTGGCTGGCCACGAAGAACGGGTGGTTCGGCAGCTCGATGATCTCGACGAGGCGGTCGTCGGGCGAGGTGCCCGAGCACACGAGGCCGTGCTGCTCGAGGTGCTTGCGCAGGTGGTTGTTCACCTCGTAGCGGTGACGGTGGCGCTCGTAGATCACGGGCTCGCCGTAGATCGCCCGCGCCCGCGTGTCGTCGTGGAGCTTCACCGGGTCCGCGCCGAGCCGCATCGTGCCGCCCATGTCGCGCACCTCCTTCTGCTCCGGAAGGAGGTCGATCACCGGGAACGGCGTCTCCGGGTCGAACTCGGTTGAGTTGGCCCCGTCCATGTCCACCACGTGGCGGGCGAACTCGGACACCGCGACCTGCATCCCGAGGCAGATACCGAGGAACGGCACCTCGTTCTCGCGCGCGAACTGCGCCGCGCGGATCTTGCCCTCCACCCCGCGCACGCCGAAGCCGCCGGGGATCAGCACGCCGTCGCACTCCTCGAGCTGGCGCTCGGCCTCGGCGCGGTCGAGCCCCTCGGCGTCCACCCAGCGCACGTCGATCTTCGCCCCGTGGTGGATGCCGCCGTGCCCGAGCGCCTCGATCACCGACAGATAGGCGTCCTCGAGCTGGATGTACTTGCCCACGAGCCCGATCCGCACCGTCTCCTCGGCGAGATCTCGCCGCTTCACGAGCGCCTCCCACTCGGACAGGTCCGGCGGGTCGGCCTCGATCTTGAAGTGGTCGAGGATCTGGTCGTCCACGCCCTCCGCGCGGAAGTAGAGCGGCACTTTGTAGATGGAGTCGACGTCGCGCGCCGAGATCACGGCCTCCACCGGCAGGTTCGCGAACAGCGAGATCTTCTCCCGGATGTCGCGCTCGAGCGAGCCCTCGGAGCGGCACATGATCATGTCGGGCTGGATGCCGATGCGGCGCAGCTCCTGCACCGAGTGCTGGGTGGGCTTGGTCTTCAGCTCACCGGCGTGGCCGAGGAACGGGACGAGCGTCAAGTGGATGAACATGCAGCGGTCGCGCCCGTGGTCGACCTGGAACTGGCGCAGCGCCTCGAGGAACGGCAGCGACTCGATGTCGCCCACGGTGCCGCCGATCTCGGTGATCACGATGTCCACGTCCTGGGCCTCGGCGACCAGGCGGATGCGCT
Source organism: Thermoleophilaceae bacterium (assembly GCA_036491015.1). Taxonomy (GTDB): domain Bacteria; phylum Actinomycetota; class Thermoleophilia; order Solirubrobacterales; family Thermoleophilaceae; genus JAICJR01. Next base: position 1,518 of record DASXCV010000005.1, read on the forward strand.
GCTTGATCTCGTCCGTGATGTGCGGGATCACCTGGACGGTGCCGCCGAGATAGTCACCGCGGCGCTCGCGCCTGATCACCGTGTTGTAGATCGCGCCGGTGGTGATGTTCGAGCCGCGCGTGGTGTTGACGTCGGTGAAGCGCTCGTAGTGGCCGAGGTCGAGATCGGTCTCGGCGCCGTCCTCTGTGACGAACACCTCGCCGTGCTGGAACGGGCTCATCGTCCCCGGGTCGACGTTGATGTAGGGGTCGAACTTCTGGATCGTGACGCGGAGTCCACGGGACACGAGGAGCCGGCCGATGGAGGCCGACGCGATCCCCTTCCCAAGCGCCGAGACGACGCCCCCTGTCACGAATATGAAGCGGGTTTCCCGCAGGCGATCAGGCATTCGCTCTCCCAAGTGAGTCTATTTGACGAAGGATCGGGGCCCGCTCGATCAGCTCGGAGAGCGAGCGGAATTCCCCGTAAACAGTGGCAAGTGCGATCAGTCCGAGCGCGATCGCCTGCCCGAGCGTCGACAGCGTGAGCACGAGCCAGAAGCCCGCGATCGCGCCGAGCACGTTCGAGCCGGTGTCGCCGAGCATCCCCCGCTCGCGGAGGTCATGCGGGAGCAGGATCAGCGCCGGACCGGCGAACAGGCCGACGGTCCAGAGCGGGTGGACGTCCTGCGATCCGATCGTGAGCCCGGCACCCAGCAGGACCAGCGTCTTGATCGAGCGGCCGGGACGCAGGTCGAGCAGGTTGAAGAAGTTGGTGGTGAGCACCAGCAGCGCCACCGACAGCAGGTACTCGCCCTTCGACTCGCCGAAGCCGCGGAGCACGAACAGCGCGACGCCGAGCGAGCCGACGGCCTTGAGCGCGCCCGTCGAGAAGCCGCCCCCGAGCGTGTGGCGCGCGTGGCCGCGCCAGCCGCGCGGCAGGTCCTCGCGCGCGCTGCCGAGGAAGTCGTCGAGCAGGCCGAGCAGAGCCACGGCCACCACGTAGGTCACCACGATTCCCGTGCCTCCGCTGAACGGGTCGGAGTTGCCGTACTCCGCGACCAGCGACAGCGGGATGAGGGCGACGAACGACGAGGCGATGATCGTGAGTCCCGCGGGGAAGGCCACCTCGACGCCGCGGTAGTTCTGCCGGACGAACCCCTGGCTTCGGAGGCCCTGCACGGCGGCCGGCACGATTGCGACCGCCACCCCCAGGGAAACCAGGAACGGCAATGACTGCACCAACTGACCCTAGCGCCCCGCCCGGACGCGCCATACCGGCGCCGGGCGGCGTCCTCGCCCGGGCGAGCTAGCCCGAGCCGACAGGGAGTTTCGGCAGCGGGGTCGCTCCGCCGCGGTTGCCGTAGTTGCCCTTCTCGCCCACGAGCGCGTACACCAGGGCGATCTGGCCACCCGGGAGGTCGACGCTGTCGACCGTCGACATCTTGTTGTCCTTGTACCAGCCCACCTGGTCCGGGTTGGTGGCCTGCTCCTCCACGCCGACGGTCTGCAGGCCCGGCTGGCTCACACCGTCGGCGAGCCCGTTCTCGAACGCCTCCCGGAGCGCCTTGTCCTGGTCGCTCTCCTGGTCGGGTGGCGGCGAGCGGTAGAAGACGACGGCGTTCGCGCCGCGGTAGTTGCCGCGCATCGT
>DASXCV010000006.1:0-16472 GCA_036491015.1 Thermoleophilaceae bacterium
GGCCTGCCCGGTGCAGGAGCTCACGCAGACGATCGCCTGGCTCGCCTCCGAGAGCGCGGGCCAGTGCGGACCCTGCACCCACGGCCTGCCCGCGCTCGCGGGGCTGCTCGGCGCGATGGCCGGCGGCCACGCGCCCGCCGACGCGCCGCAACGACTCGACCGCTTCACCCGCGACGTCGCCGGCCGCGGCGCCTGCCACCTGCCGGACGGCGCGGTGCGCTTCCTCAGAAGCGGGCTCGACGTGTTCGCCGAGGAGCTGGCCGAGCACCACCTGCGCGGCCCCTGCCGCGCCTGCCGGCGGCCGCCGACGCTGCGCTTCGCCCGGCCGGGAGCTCCGCCCGCGAGGGCCGCCGCATGAGCGACCACCACCTCGAGGTGAACCCGATCGCCTGCGCCGGGCACGGCGTGTGCGCGGAACTCTTTCCGGAGTGGGTCGAGCTCGACGACTGGGGCTATCCGATCGTCGATCGCGGCCCGGTGCCAGACGAGCTGCTCGTACACGCGCGGCGCGCCGCGGCCGAGTGCCCGAAGCTCGCGCTCACGCTGCGCGCGAACGGCCGGCGCCACTAAAGCGCTCGCCGGCTCAGGTCGCGAGCCGGGAGAGGCGCAGCTCGAAGCGCGTCGTGTCGCCGCCGACGGCGCGCAGGCTGCCGTTGTCCGCCTGGGCCAGCGTGCGCGCCAGGTGCAGGCCGATACCGGTGCCGCCCGCGCTAGAGTCACCGCGCTCGAAGATCTGATCGCTCGCATCGTCGGGGATGCCCGGACCGTCGTCCGCCACCGTCACGCTCGCGCTGCGGCCGTTCGCCGATACCCCCACGCGCACCGCGCCCTCGCCGTGGCGCAGCGCGTTGTCGAGCAGCACGTCGAGGATCTGGCCGACCGTGCCGGGCGACGCGCTCACGAGCACGTTCTTCTCCGCCGTGACCTCGAACGGGCGCCGCGCGCGGCCGAACACGGGCGACCAGCGCGACGCGTGGTCGTGCACCACCGCGCCGAGATTCACGGCGACCGTGTGGCCCGCGCTGGCCTGGCGGGCGTGGGCGAGCAGCTGGGCGATCGTCGTCTCGAGCCGGTCCACCTCGGCGAGCGCGGCGTCGAGGTCAGCGTCGTTGCCCCTGGCGGCGTGAGCCTCCTCGATGCGCAGGCGCAGCGCCGTGAGCGGCGTCCGGAGCTGGTGCGAGACGTTCGCCGAGAACTCGCGCTCGCGCGCCACGAGCTCGGCGATCCGGCCGGCGCTCGAGTCGAGCCCCTGCGCGATCGCGTCGATCTCCGGCACGCCGAAGCGGCCGGCCCGCACCGAGAAGTCGCCGTCGCCGAGCTGCGCCGAGCGGCGCGCGATCGCCTCGAGCGGGCGGGCGAGCCGGCGCGCCTGCAGGGCCGCGAGCGCGACCGCCACCAACACGCCGCCGAGGCTGAGCGCGGCGATCAGGAGCCACTCGCGGTACACGCGGTCGTGCAGCTCGCCGATCGGCGCTTCCGCCACCACCGCGCCGCCCAGGGCGGCTCCCGAGTGGGCGAGCACGGCACTTTCGCCGAGCCGCGGGCCGGAGGTCACCTGCCGCCCGCCGCGGACGGTCACCGCCACCCAGTGGTGCGCCGGGATGTAGCGGCGCAGCAGCGCGGGGGTGATCCTGTCCCCGCGCTCGATGCGGTCGTCCATCGCGGCCGACACCTGGTCGGCCTCGCGCTCGAGCTTGCTCGTGCTCTCCTGGCGCAGCCGCGCCGCCTCCACCGCGCCGAGCGGCACGCCCAGGACGATCACCGCGATCAGCGCGATCGCCGCGGTGGAGAGGATCAGCCTTCGACGCATACCCGGGCCGCCTCCTCAGGGCTCGAAGCGGAGCCCCACGCCGCGCACGGTGATCAGCCGCCGCGGGTTGTCGGCGTCCTCGCCGAGCTTGCGCCGCAGCCAGGACACGTGCATGTCGAGCGTCTTCGTCGAGCCGAACCAGTTCTCGTCCCACACGTCGGACATGATCTGCTCGCGGGTGACCACGCGCCCCGCCTCCTTCACGAGCAGCGCGAGCAGGTCGAACTCCTTGGGCGACAGCTCGAGCTCCTCCTCGCCCTGCCACGCCCGCCGCGCCGCCACGTCCACGCTCACGTCCGCGGCCTGGAACTGCTCGGCGGTGGTGCGCCGCAGCTGCGAGCGGATCCGCGCGAGCAGCTCGGCGAGCCGGAACGGCTTCGTGATGTAGTCGTCGGCGCCGGCGTCGAGTCCGCCCACGGCGTCCATCTCGCCGTCGTGCACCGTCAGGAACACGATCGGCACCGAATGGCGCCCCTCGCGCACGCGCCGGCACACCTCGAGGCCGTCGGCTCCGGGCAGCCCGATGTCGAGCAGCAGCAGGTCGTGCTCGCCGTCCACCCCGGCGGCGATGGCGTCGCGCCCGTTGGTGACCGCCTGCACGTCGTAGCCCTCCCGCTCGAGCGCGCGGACGAGCGGGATGCGGATGCCGTCGTCGTCCTCGGCGAGCAGGATCAGCGCCACGCCCGGATGGTAGGCCCGCTCCGCGTCCCGGCGGCGCGCCTTTGCCAAACCTTTGCCTTAGCTGGTGGGGGCGATGACCGCCGTCTGGGAACCGTCGAACGGAGACCCGCTCACACGACCACGAAACCGGAGACTCCCAACATGCAAAGAGAGCACGACTTCGACCCACTCCACCTGGTGCGCGAGATCAGCGCTCGCGCCGCCGTCGCGATCGGGCTGGCCGGGATCGGCCTGATCCACCTGCTCGACTCGGTCGGGAAGTACGACGAGACGCGCTACATCTTCTGGATGTACATGGCGCTGATCGCCGGCAGCCTGGCCACGGCCGGCGCGGTGCTCTTCACCCGCACCCGGCTGCCGCTGCTGGCCGCCGCCGGCCTGGCGGCGAGCGCCATCGCCGGCTACGTGCTCAGCCGCACCACCGGCCTGCCGCACGCCACCGACGACATCGGCAACTGGACCGAGCCGCTCGGCCTCGCGAGCCTGTTCGTCGAGGGTGCCGTGATCGCCGCTTCGCTCACCGCCTACACACTCGTGCCGCGCACCGTCGTGAAGGCCAACCGGCGCCTGCGCTCGCTCGTGCTCGCGGACGCCGCGTAGCCGCACCCGCCGGGCGCGCTCAGCGCGGCCGCACCGCCACGGTCACGCGCGAGACGGCGCACAGCCGGCCCTCGTCGTCGGTGAAGTCCACCTCCCACACCCAGGTGGTGCGGCCGCCGTGGCGCCGGCGTGCGTGGGCGTGCACGGTGCCGCCGTCGATCGGACGCATGAAGCTCGTGTGGTTCGAGCTGCCCATCGCACGCTTGCCGTCGTCCCAGACGCCGTGCACGGTCGCCTCGGTGGCGATCATCTCCGCGAGCGCGGCGTAGGCGCCACCGTGCACGAGCCCGAAGCGCTGGCAGATCGCGTCGGTGACCGGCGCCTCGGCGCGCGCCTCCTCCACGCCCAGCTCGGTCACGCGGAAGCCGAGCACGCCGTCCAGCGAGCGCGGGCCAGGCACCGGATACTCGCCGAGCACGTCGGGCATGCCGAGCGTGTCGCGCTGTTCTGCCTCGCTCACGGCGCCACCCTAGCGACGACGCGCCCTCAGCCGCCCTTGACTCGGCCGCCGCGGCCGTTACCGTCCCACAGAGGGAGAGGGAACACCTTTTGCAGACCCCGCGAGAACACGGCACTCGCCGCCATCAGCACGGACGCTTCCTGGCGGCGCTCGCCGTCGTTCTGGGCGTCATCGCCGCGGTCGCGCCTGCCGGCGCGGGTGCGTTCCGCCGCACGGCCAGCCCGCAGGCCGACCCCGCCAGGCCCTTCTTCGACATCCGCGGCGGCGGCGCGGCGCCCGCCGGCGCGTCCCCGCAGCTGCGCCCCGCGCGCGTGAGCTCGACCACGAAGAACGCGCGCCAGCGGTTCGTGCAGACGTTCGGCGTGAACACCGCGCTCGACACCGATCCGGTCACCGGCACGGTGCGCTCGCTGCAGCGGCTGAACGGCACGCTCACCGGACCGTCCGCCGCGGCGCCGCGCGACATCGGGTGGAACTACATCCGCTCGCACACCGCCGTGCTCGGGCTCGACACCGGCGACCTCTCGGACTTCCAGCTCGCGGAGAACAGCTCGACGCCCGACGGCCTCACCAGCCTGCGCTGGACGCAGGACTACAAGGGCATCCCGGCGTTCGACAACGATCTGCGCGCGAACGTGGACCCGCGCGGGCGGCTCGTCAACGTGCTCGGCACGCCGCTCCACAACCTCTCGCTCGACTCGGTCACGCCAAGCCTGAGCGCACTCGACGCGCTGCACGCGCTGATGCGCAACGTCGGCGTGACACGCAGCGCGAGCGTGACCTCCGGACCCGCGGGCGTGCGCCACCAGACCACGTTCTCGACCGGCAACTTCGCCCGCCTCGTGGTCTTCGGCGGCTACGGCACGCCGCGCCTGGCCTGGCACGTGACCTACACAGCAGGTTCGGTGGAGAACTACGACGCCGTCGTCGACGCCGACACGGGCCAGGTGCTCTACCGCCAGAACCTGACGAAGTTCGCCGCGAACGCGAGCGTGTGGTCCAACTTCCCCGGCGCGACCAGCGGCGGGACGGCGGGCACCGTCGACCTCGACGCGGCCACCACGGAGTCGCCCAGCGGCTACCTCCCCGCGGCGGCCGCCACGCTCAATGGACCCAACGCCCACGCGTTCTCGGACGTGAACGACGACGACCTCGTGGAGAGCGGCGAGGAGACGAGCAACAGCACAACCACGAACTTCAACTACCCGCAGACGAGCTTCAACGGGTCGGCCACCGACGGCCACTGCTCGGCTTCGGCCATCTGCTCGTGGGACGGCGACCTCCTCGGGTCGGGCGCGTTCCAGAACCCGACGTCGTGGGAGACGAACATGAACCAGAACGCGGTGCAGGCGTTCTGGTTCGTGAACAACTTCCACGACCACCTCGCCACCGCCCCGATCGGCTTCGTCTCCCCAGGCAACTTCCAGGACGACGACAAGGTGATGGTGAACGCAGACGACGGCGCCAACATCAACGGAGACGACACCGGTCCCGACGGGAACCACCTCGACAACGCGAACTTCACGACGAACCCGGTGGGCATGTCGCCGAAGATGCAGATGTACCTGTTCAACTTCATCGACATGGCGGCGCCGTTCCGGGACATCAACGGCGGCGACGACGCCGCAATCGTCTACCACGAGAACACGCACGGCCTCAGCAACCGCCTGATCACGAATGACGACGGCACGGGCGCGGTGAGCTCGCCCGAGGCCGGCGCGATGGGCGAGGCGTGGAGCGACTGGTACGCGGAGGACTTCCTCGTGCGCCAGGGCGACGAGACGGACAACCCGGCCATTCCGGGCGAGATCAACCTCGGCGAGTACACCGACGCGACACCGAACCAGATCCGCACGCAGCCGATGGACTGCCCGGTGGGCGCCGGCGCGGCCGCCTGCCCCGGCGGCAAGAGCGGACACACCGGCGGCTACACCTACGGCGACTTCGGGAAGGTCATCGGGAGCCCCGAAGTGCACGCCGACGGCGAGATCTGGGGCGAGACGCTCTGGGATCTGCGCACGCAGCTGATCACCTTCGCCGGCGGCGAGGCGGCCGGCTCCGACCTCGCCGAGAAGCTGATCACCGACGGGATGCGGCTGTCCCCGCCCGAGCCGTCCTACCTCGACGAGCGCAACGCGATCCTCGGCGCGGTGCAGAGCGACTCGATCCTCTCGAGCAGCGACAAGACGGCGGTCACGGGCATCGTCTGGACGGTCTTCGCCCACCGCGGCATGGGCTTCTTTGCCGGCGCGGCCGACGGCAGCGACGTGTCGCCGGTGGAGGACTTCAACGGCCCGTCGGCCGCCGGCGGCCCCACCGGCACGATCTCCGGCACCGTGACGAGCGCCGACACCGGCCTGCCGATCGCGGGCCTCACGGTGGGAATCGGCGGCCACGCCAAGGACCCGAACGCGAGCAACGTGTTCGTCTCCACCACGGGCGCGAGCGGCAACTACTCGATCCCGAACGTGCCGATTGGAACCTACGGCAAGCTGGTCGCGTTCACCGCGGCGGGCTTCGACTCGGCGCAGGCCACGGGCGTCCCGGTCACGAGCGGAGGCGACACCGGGCGGAACTTTGCGATCCGGCGGGACTGGGCATCGTCGAGCGGCGGGGCGACCATCGTGCACACGAGCGACGACACCGGCGCCGACTTCGGCTGTGGCGCGGACGGGCTGATCGACCAGAGCCAGGGCGTCGGCTGGTCGGCTTTCAACCCCACGAGCACCAATCCCGGGAACCCAGGGCACGGCAGCCCTACCGTCACGATCGAGCTCCCGCAGACGATCAACGTGCGCGCGTTCCTCGCGGATCCGTCGGAGACCTGCGGCGACGATTCGCCGTCCCAGACGAAGGGCTTCACGATCGCGACCTCGCCCGACAACGTCAACTTCACGCCCGCCGTGTCGGGCAACTTCACGCCCGGCCAGGACCACCAGCTGAACGTGCTCACCCCCACCGGCGGCGCCACGAACGTCCGCTTCGTCAAGTTGACCCTGCTGAGCCCGCAGAGCACGTCCGGCACGGGCGCCGACTTCATCGACTTCACCGAGCTCGAGGTGCTCGGCGGGCCGCCGAACGTGCTCCCGTCCGGCAGCCTCACGGCCACGCCGTCAACGGTCCCGAAGGGCGGCACCGTCCACTTCGACGCCAGCTCGTTCCACGACCCGGACAGCCTGATCACCGGCTACTCGTGGGACTTCGACGGCAACGGCACCGCCGACGCCACCACACCGGGACCGACGGTCGACCACGCCTACACGGCCGCGGGCACCCTCCATCCGAGGGTCACGGCGAACGACTTCGTGGGCGGCGGCGGAAGCGCCTCGGCCACGGTGGTCGTCACGTCCAAGCCGAACGTCACGATCGCCAGGAAGGGCAAGCACGGCAAGCTCACGATCACCGTCAAGTGCTCTGCCGCCTGCAGGGTCACCGCGTCCGCGACGGTGTCCAGGTCGGTGCGCAAGCGGCTTCACCTCAAGTCCGCCACCGTGGCCAAGCTCACGGGCAGGCTGAAGAAGGCGGGCACCAAGCACTTCACCCTGAAGATCGCGAAGAGGGCCCGCACCGCCGCCAAGCGCCACCACACGAAGACGCTCGCCGTCACCGTGCACGTGACCGCGAAGGACTCGCACAAGAAGACCACTCGAGCGACCCGTCACGCCAAGGTCAAGCTCTAGCCCGCCGCGCGGGCCAGCACATCCGGCAGCTGCCGCCGCGACGAGACGTCGAGCTTGCGGAAGGCGCGGCCGAGATGGGTCTCCACCGTCTTCTCGGTCACGAACAGCGTCTGGGCGATCTCCCGGTTGGTGCCGCCGTCCGCGGCCAGCTCGACCACGCGCCGCTCGCTCGGCGTGAGCGAGTCGACACCGCTGCGGTCGCTGGTGCGCGGCCGCACCCCGATCGCCGCGAGCTCTGCGCGCGCCCGCTGCTCGAGCCCGCGGGCGCCGCAGCGCGCGGCCAGGGCGAGCGCCTCGGTCAGCGGCTCCTTGGCGGCGCTGCGCTGGCCGGCGGCGCGCCGCGTGGCCCCGATGTCGAGCAGCACGCGGGCGCGCTCGAGCCGGGCCGGGGACTCGGCGAGCACGTCGAGCGCCAGCTCGAGCCGCTGCGAGCGCTCCTCGCGCGGGCCCACGAGCGCCAGCGCGCGCTGCGCGACGCCGATCGCCCGCGGTGCGCCGAACTCCCGGGCCCGGCGGAGCTCGTCCTTGGCCAGGCTGCGCGCCTCCGCGTCACGGCCCAGCTCCGCCAGCGACAGCGCGGCCGCCGAGCGCCATGGCACCACCGCCGGGTTCTCGCCGCCGAACACGGGATGCCCGGTCGCGCACTCGCGCAGCTCCGCCACCGCGGCCTCGTGGTCGCCTGCCGCCGCGCGTAGCACGCCGGAGGCGTAGCGCAGGTGCGAGCTGGCCGACAGCTCGACGTCGCAGCCCACGTCCGCGCGGTCGATCATCCGCCGCAGCGAGTCGTGCGTTTCGTCGCGGTCGAGGCCGGCCAGCACCGCGGCGGTCACGGCGATGACGCTCACGAACTCGGAGCCCACCATGTCGCTCGTCAGCTCGATCGCCGCGTCGGCGTCGGCCCGCGCGGAGGTGAGGTCGCCGCGGCGCATCGCGATGTACGCGCAGTGCGACGAAACCGCCGCCACGGTGAGCCCCGCTCCGCGCCGCCGGGCCTCGGCCAGCAGCTCGTCCGCGTGCTGCGCGGCGACGTCGAAGCGATCGGCCACTGTGAGCACCATCAGGCAGAGCAGCGACCAGGCGTGGTGCGGACCGCGCGGTAGGCCTGCCGCGAGCGCCCGCTCGGCGAGCTCCGCCGCGACCTCGGCCGAGCCGGGCCGAACCGCCTCGTCCATGGCGAGCGTGGCCAGCCGCCCGGCGCCGAGCGGGCCGTCCGCGGTCACGCCCCGGCTGCACAGGTCGGCGATCAGCGCGTCGCTCTCCACGCGCGCCGCCGCCGAGGTGCAGCACACACCGAGCAGCGCCACCTCGAGCCCCGCGCGAGCGGGGTCGCCTGCCGGCAGCCGGTCGTGGGCTCGGCGCAGGATCGTGCCGGCCTCGCCCGCCTGGCCGGTGAAGAACAGCATGCTGCTCAGCTCGATCGCCGCCGTGGCGATGTCGGCCGGCCGCTCGCCGTGGTCGACGATCTCCGACAGCGGGGCGATGCCCTCAGGGGCGCCGGCGCGCGCGTACGCACGCCCGAGCTCGACCTGCAGCGCCGGGCGCTCGTCCTCCGTGGGCGGCTCCTCGAGCGCTCGCTCGAGCAGCGCCGCGGCGCCTGCCGCCGCCCCCAGCGCGAGCGCCTCGCGGGCGGTGCGGCGGAGCAGCGCCACCGCCTCCGGGTCCGCGGCGGGCTCCGTGTGCATCACCTGTGCGGCCACGAGCTCCTCCGGCGCCCCGCGGTCGCGCAGGATCGTCGCCGCCCCGTGGTGAAGCCGCTCGCGCTCCGCCGGCGACAGGTCGCCGTAGATCGCGGTGCCGAGGATCGGATGGGCGAAGCGCACCGTCCCACCGGCCTCCACGACGCCGGCTGACACCAGGGCGGCCATCGCCGTCTCCGTCTCGGCGCCGGTGAGGCGGACGAGCAGGCCCGCATCGCCCACCTGTGCTCCATCGCCGAGCACGCTGAGAGCGCGGGCCAGCACGCCGGCCTCGGGCGCGAGCCGCGACAGCCGCAGCAGCACCGCGTTCGCCACCCCGCGCGGCACGAGCGCGTCCACCTCGGGCGCGCTCCCGGCCACCGGCTTCACGCGGCGGGCGGCCACCTCCTCCAGCAGCTCGCCGAGGAGGAACGGATTGCCGCCGGTCACCTCCACGCAGGCGCCGATGAACCCGCTTTCAGGCTCATCCGCGAGCCGAGCCGCCACCAGCGCCTCCACCCCGGCGGGCGACAGCGGCTCGGGGCTCACCCGCTCCACGATCGGATCCGCCACGAGCACGGCCGCCTCGGGCGTCTCGGCCGGATCGGGTGGCCGCGTGGCGAGCAGGAGAGCGAGTGGCTGGCCCTCCACCCTGCGGGCGATGAACGCGAGGGCGCGCGCCGACGGCGCGTCGCACCACTGCAGGTCGTCCACGACGAGCGCCAGCGGCGTGTCCGCGGCGATGTTCGACGCCAGCCAGTAGAGGCCGTGCTGCCACGCATAGCCGGGGTCGGTCGAGGGCAGATGCGCGGCGGGAGGCGCATGCGCCGCGCCGGTCAGGAGCTCCGCCGCGAGCTTGGCCGCGCCCCCGAGCCAGCGTTCGCGCTGAGCGTCGTCCGCGTCCAGCAGCATGCGCTCGAAGAGCTGGCGGACCACGCCGAACGGGAAGCCCTGCTCGAGCTGCGTGGAGCGCGCGGCCAGCACTCGGAGACCGAGCCGCGAAGCCTCTTCCCGCCCCTCGTCGAGCAGACGCGACTTACCGATCCCCGGCGGTCCTTCGATGATCAGGGCGCCCCCTGCGCGCCGGGCCGCGGCGTGCAGCATGGCGTGGATGCGCTCGACCTCCTGCTCGCGCTCGAGCAGCGCGACCGGCCGAGCAACGGCGGATGGGCTCATGAGTCCGGCCGATCGTAAGCCCGCACACCCGTGCAGCGCAATGTTCAGGGTCGGATGTCAGGGATCCGCCCGATGTGCGGAGCGCCGTCCGGATCGAGCATGACCGGCACACGAGAACAAGGAGAACGACGTGCCGCTCATCCAGGTCAAGCTCATCGAAGGCGTTTTCACCGCTCCGCAGAAGCGCGAGATCGTCGAGCGCCTCAGCGAAGCGATGATCGAGATCGCCGGCGAGAACATGCGCCAGGTCACCTGGTGCCTGGTCGAAGAGGTTGCGAGTGGTGACTGGGGCATTGCCGGTCAGGCCCTCACCGCCGACGACGTCCGCGTGCTCGCGTCCAGCGAGAGCGACGGGAGCGGCTGAGCCGTGCCCGCCGGTACCGGGGCGCCCGTGGGCGCTCCGAGTGGAACCCGCCGCCTCGACCCCGACAAGATCGGGGATCACCTCGACCGCCTGTACCGCGCCGCACGCGCGTACACCGGCTCCCGCGAGGCGGCCGAGGACCTCGTCCAGGAGACCTACCTGCGCGTGCTCTCCCGCCCGCGCTTCATCCGCAACCAGGACGACCTCGGCTACCTGCTGCGCGTGATGCGCAACACCTTCATCAGCATGCACCGCCGCGCGAGCAGCAGGCCGGCGCCCGCCACCGCGGACGAGCCCGACTGGGTGGAGGACGAGTCCGCGCCCCAGCCGCACGAGATCGTGGAATCGCGCCTCGTCTACGACGCGATCGCCGCCCTGCCGCCCAACTTCCGAGACGCGCTCGTTGCGGTCGACGTCGCCGGCCTCCGCTATCGCGAGGCCGCCAAGGCCCTGAAGATCCCCGAGGCCACCGTCACATCCCGGGTCTTCAGAGCGCGCAAGCGCGTGGCCGACGCGCTGCGGGCCGGCGACTGAGCCGCGGGAAGGTTCTCGGGCGGCCGTGCGTCCTTGTCCCGGACTCAACGACCCCACCGGAAAGGACCTCGAAGTGAAACCCAGCCTGTTACTGGCCACGTTCGGAGCGACGCTCGCGAGCTTCGGCGTGATCGCCTTACCCGCCCATGCGGCGGTCAGCTCGGCGTCGATCGTCAACAAGACCGCCACGCTCAACCTCGACGGCGCCGACGACAACGTGACCGTGTCCGTGTCGGGCGGCCTGCTCGTACACGGCCAGACCACCGGCGGCCTCGCCAGCGGCTCGGATTGGGACAGTGGCACCCCGGGTGACCAGACGGTGCCGGCCGACGGCACATTCACGGTCGCCGTGAACGGAGGCGACGGCAACGACTCGATCACCGTGCTCGCGAAGACCACGGAGATCGCCACCGCAACCATCGACGGCGGCGCCGGCGACGACGTGCTCACGGGCGCCGATACCAACGACTCGCTGATCGGCGGCGACGGCAACGACCGGCTGATCGGCGCGAAGGGCACCGACGGCATGAGCGGCGGCGCCGGCAACGACACGCTCGTCTGGAACAACGGCGACGGCAGCGACACGATGGACGGCGGCGACGGCAACGACACCGCCGAGGTGAACGGCAGCCCGACGCAGGGCGACGTGTTCGCCATGGCTCCCGACCAGGGCGCCGGCCAGATCAAGTTCCAGCGCACCAACCTCGGCACCTTCACGCTCCACACCACCACCGAGCACTTCCAGGTGAACGGCCTCGGCGGCGACGACTCGCTGACATCCGCCGACGGCGTGGGCGTCCGCACCCTGCTGTCCGTGGACGGCGGCGCCGGCAACGACACGATCAGCGGCTCCGACGGGCCGGACCTGATCCAGGGCGGTGAGGGCAACGACGTGCTGAGCGGCGGAGCGGGTGACGACCGCATCGTCGGCGACCGCGGCGCCGACACCATGAACGGCGGCGCGGGCGACGACACGCTCGTGTGGAACAACGGCGACGGCACCGATGTGATGAACGGCGACGACGGCCGCGACGACATCGAGGTGAACGGCTCGCCGACCGCGGGCGACGTGTTCACCGTCGACCCGAACGGAACGCGCATCAAGTTCGCGCGCACCAACCTCGTCCCGTTCACGCTCGACATCGGGTCGAGCGAGACGATGCACGCGAACGGCCTCGGCGGCGACGACACGATCACCGACGGCGACGTCGGCGATTTCTCGGTGACGGCGGCGGGCGGTGCCGGCAACGACACGCTCACCGGCGGCGGCGCATCCGAGACGTTCCTCGGCGGCTCTGGCAACGACACGATCACCGCGGGCGGCGGACTCGACGTCGTCTCCGGCGACGACGGTGACGACCAGGTGAACATCCGCGACAACACGGCGGACGTCGCCACCGGCGGTGCCGGTAACGACTCGGTCGTGGCAGATGCCGCGGGCGTCGACGTGATCGACGGTTTCGAGAACGTGGATCAGACGCAGGTCGTGGCGCCCGCCGCGCCTCCGGCCATCGACAACACCACCCGCCCGGTGCGCATCGCCGGCGGCACCCTGCACGTGAGCAAGGGCCACGTGTCCGTGCGCGTCAGCTGCCCGGCGAACTCGTCAGGCAACTGCACCGGCTCGCTCGCGCTGCTCACCGCCCGGCATGTCCGGATCGGCGGGCTGAGCGTGGTGCTGCAGCTCGGCAGCGCGCGCTACGACGTCGCCGCCGGCACGACGGCGACCGTGCGCGTGAAGGTCGCGCGCGGCATCGAGCGCCTGGCGGACCGCAAGGGCCGCGTGGCGGTCGTGGCCGTCGCCTCGACGGGCGACTCCGGCCGCATCGCCTCGAGCTCGGCGCGGGCCACGCTCGCGCTCAGCCGGATCCACTCGAGCCGCGCCCACGGGCGCCGCTAGGGAGGCACTCCTGGGGACCAGGACTGGAGCGGCTCCGTCCCGATTCGGGGCGGAGCCGCTCCGTCTGCCTCGGGGGCGCGCTCTCTCGCGCGAAGCGGCGCATACTGGGGGGCGTAACGCACGGGCCGGCTCAGGGGACCCGACAATCGAGCCCGTGAACCAAGGAGGACCGCAGACATGAGCCAGACGAAGGCCGAGACCAGCCAGACGCGAGGCCAGGTGCGCACGGAGAAGGGCGCGAAGCGGGTGCGCGCGTATCTGGGCGGCGAGCTCGTGGTCGACACGACCCAGCCGGTGCTGGTCTGGGAGAAGCCCTTCTACCCCGCCTACTACTTCCCGCTCGCCGACGTCCGCCTCGAGCTGCTCGAGGCCGACGGCGGCAGCGTCCACTCGCCCAGCCGGGGCGACGCCACCACCTACACCGTGAGGGCCGGCGGCAAGGAGGCGCCCGCGGGGGCGCTGCGCTACGAGGACTCGCCGCTCGAGGAGCTGCGCGAGCTGATCCGGTTCGAGTGGGACGCGATGGATGCCTGGTTCGAGGAGGACGAAGAGGTGTTCACCCACCCCCGCAACCCGTACACGCGCGTGGACATCCTGCCGAGCTCGCGGCACGTGCGGGTGGAGTTGGACGGCGAGACGATCGCCGAATCCACGAGCCCGCGGCTGCTGTTCGAGACCGGGCTGCCCGTGCGCTACTACCTGCCGAAGACGCACGTGCGCATGGATCTGCTCGAGCACACCGATACCACGAGCCACTGCCCCTACAAGGGCGAGGCCGAGTGGTGGTCGGTACGCGTCGGCGACACGCTGCACGAGGATCTGGCGTGGGCCTACCCGACGACACTGCCGGAGAGCCAGAAGATCGCCGGCCTGGTCGCCTTCTACGACGAGAAGGTGGACGTGTACGTCGACGGCGTGCTGCAGGAGCGCCCGCGCTCGCGCTTCGCGTAACTGAAAGCATTCGCTGAAATCCCCCGAGGCGCGAGGACTCGCGTCGCAACAGGAGGTTCCAGATGATCGTGATGTTCTCCGCCCGTCGCCTGAAGCCGGGCGCCTGGGATCAGTTCCGCCAAGCCTGGGAGCCGCAGGGCGACAAGCCGCCGGGCTTCCAGCGCGCCTACCACGCCCGCAACATCCGCGACGAGGACGAGGTGATCTCGTTCGGCCTCTTCGACATGACGATCGACGACTACCACCGCTGGCGCGGCGAGGCCGAGTCCGAGGAGAACCAGCGCGTCGATCACCTGTCCGCGTTCGTGGAGAACGACCACGTGTCGGGCGTGTACGAGGTGGTCGAGGAGGTCACCGAGTAGCGCGCCGTTGCCCGCTGTGCCTGAGACGCTGCTCGCCGACGTGGTCAGCGCCTCGCGCGCCGTCGCCGACACGAGCTCGCGCTCGCAGAAGGTGGCCGTGCTCAGCGAGCTGCTGCGCCGCCTCGACCCAAGCGAGGTGGCGGCGGCCGTCGGCTTCCTGAGCGGCGTGCCGCGCCAGGGACGGGTGGGCATCGGCTACTCGACGATCTACCGGATCGACGTCACGCCGGCCCCCGAGCCTCGCCTGACGATCGGGGACGTGGATCGCGCGATCGCCGAGGTCGAGGGGATCACCGGCAGCGGCTCGGCGGCGGAACGCCAGCGCGTGCTCGGCGATCTCCTGGCGCGAGCCACCGAGCCGGAGGCCGAATTCCTCAGGCAGCTCTTGACCGGCGGCCTGCGCCAAGGGGCGCTCGCCGGCCTGATGGCGGACGCAGTGGCGAAGGCGGCGGGCGTGCCCGCCCCGCTGGCGCGCCGGGCGCTGATGCTGTCGGGCGATCTCAGCCGCACGGCCGAGATTGCGATCGGCGAGGGCGAGGAGGGGCTGCGCGCGGTCGGCTTCGAGCTGTTCCGCCCGATCCTCCCCATGCTCGCGTCCACCGCCGCGAGCGCGCCCGAGGCGGTGGCGAGCTTCGAGCGCGCGTCGGTGGAGTGGAAGCTCGACGGGATCCGCATCCAGATCCACCGCCGCGGTGACGAGATCCGCATCTACACGCGCAATCTCAACGAGATCACGGACACGCTGCCGGGCATCGTCGCCGCCGTGGGCGAGCTGCCGGTGAGCCAGGCCGTGTTCGACGGCGAGGCGCTCTGGATGCGCGAGCAGGGTCCCGCGCCGTTCCAGGAGACGGTCTCGCGAATCGACGCCGAGGCGCCGCCGGAGGGGATCGTGACCTTCCTGTTCGACATCCTCCACCTCGACGGCGAGGACCTGCTCGACACCCCGCTCACCGAGCGCGCGGAGCGGCTCGATGCTGTGGCCGCCAACCTGCGCATCCCAAGCCGGCTCACCTCGGACCCCGACGACGCTCAGCGCATGTTCGACGAGGCGCTGGCCGCCGGCCACGAGGGCGTAGTGGTCAAGGACGCGGCGTCGCTCTATTCGGCCGGGCGCCGCGGCAAGGCGTGGCTCAAGGTCAAGCCGGTCCGCACCTATGACCTCGTGGTGCTGGGTGCCGAGTGGGGCCACGGGCGCCGCCGCGGCTGGCTCTCGAACCTGCATCTCGGGGCGCGCGATCCGCAGACCGGCGAGTTCGTGATGGTCGGCAAGACCTTCAAGGGCCTCACCGACGAGCTGCTCGAGTGGCAGACCAAGGAGCTGCTCGCGCGCGAGGCCCGCCGCGAGGGCATCGCTGTATTCGTGCGCCCGGAGCTCGTCGTGGAGATCGCCCTCGACGGCGTCCAGTCCTCCACCCGCTACCCGGGCGGGGTGGCGCTCCGCTTCGCGCGCGTGAAGCGCTACCGCTCGGACAAGCCCGCCGAGGAGGCGGACACGATCGACGAGCTGCGCGCGCTGCTCGGGTGACGGTCAGCTCGACGGGCCGCCGGCCGGCGCCGGCACAGAGGCCGGGCCACCAGTACGGGCAACGAGAAAACCACCCTGGGGATTTCCCCCCAGTCGTTTTGGGTACCTCCGATGTAGGACCGACGCCTTTCATTTGCGCACGCCTGCGGGCGCTCGCACGGGAACTCGCCGGAAACTTCTATGCGGGACGTGCGAATGGACCGCGGGAAGGGCCGAGTCGAATGCCCTACTACAGCTGTCCCGAGTGCGCTCTCACCGTGCAGAGCGTCGCCGGGCGTTTCACCACCAAGATCTGTCCCAGATGCTCGGTTCGGCTTGTCGGTAGCGAGCACCGCTATTCACCGGACCGCGGGCCGGCCGGGATCAACCGCCGCTTCGCCGCGGAGCGACAGGCCGCGCCGCAGGCCCGGCGCGCGCTCGAGACGCTCCTCTGGAGGCTCGACCCGGCAGACTTCCAGGTGGCGGCGCTGCTGACCACGGAGCTGATCGCGAACGCGGTCGAGCACGCCGGCATGGACAGGCGCGACTGGGTGCGCCTGAACGTCGCCCTCACCGAGGGCCGCGTTCGGGTCGCGGTCAGCGACGAGGGGCCGGGCTTCGTGCCGGCCCGGCGCACGCCGCAGGCACCGCTCGACTCGCACTGGGGTCTCCACCTGGTCGAAGAGCTCGCCGATCGCTGGGGAGTCGAAGCGGAACCCAAGAACACCGTCTGGTTCGAGCTCGACCGACCGCTCGCGCCCCAGGTCGCACACA
>DASXCV010000007.1:0-3671 GCA_036491015.1 Thermoleophilaceae bacterium
TCACCACGCCGGCCGCGAATACGGCCTCGTGACGAGCGGCGCGCTGAAGGTCACGGTCGGCCACGAGGAGTACGAGCTGCTGCCCGGGGACTCGATCTGCTTCGACTCCGCGGTGCCCCATCGCCTCGAGAACATGGGCGATGAACCGGCGCGGGCCATCTGGCTCGTGATCGGGCGCGCGGGGAGCGACGCGCGGGCGCAGTGGCCGCCGGAGGATGGCTCCGGCTAGTCGCCGGAGTCGTCGTTCCCGGAGCCGTCGTCGGCGTACTCGACGTCGTCGGCCGTGAACGTGCCGTCGGGGTTCTGGGCGTAGGTCACGTCAACGTAGTCGCCGACGCCGAAGCCGTCGGTGAGGTCGGAGTCGGCCTCGAAGGTCATCGGCCCGCCACCGTCCACCTGGATGCCGATGCTGTCCGCCCCGATCGCGGTCACCACTCCCAGCGCGTCCACGTCGTCGCCGCCCAGGTCGTCGCTGCCGTCGTCCACCGGCTCCACGTCGTCGGCCACGAGCGTGCCGTCGCCCGCCGCGTAGTAGGTCACGTCCACGTCGTCGCCGACGTCGAAGCCGTCGAGCACGTCGCTCGAAGCCTGGAAGGTCATGGTCTGGCTGCTGTCGTCGGTCTCGATCGTCACGCTGGTCGCGCCGATCGCCGTGATCGTGCCCGTCACGTCCTGGTCGTCGCCGTTCGGGTCGGTGCTGCTCGGGACGAGCTTGATCGTGATGGTGAGGTTGCCGGTGCGGTCCGCGTTCTCGGTGATCAGCACCACCTGGCCGGGCTGGAGGCCCTGGAGGTTGATCCGCACCGAGGCGCGGCGGGTGTGGTGCCCGCGGCCGCTGTGGTGGCTTTGCCGGCTGCTCGCGAGCTTCAGCTCCTTGCCGTCCCCGAGGCGGAATACCGCGCCGTGGCCGGCGGTTGAGACGACCGTGCCGTAGAAGGCGAGCTTGCGCGCGCGGCCCTTCACGCGCAGCGAGCTGATCCGGCCGCCGCTCGACTGGAAGGACACGTGCACGCCCGCGCGCAGCTTGCGGGTTGCCTTGCGTGGAGTGGCGTAGCTGTGGACCGCGTGCTGCGAGTCCACGATCTCGATCCGGTGGTGTGCGCGGTCCACGCGCAGCACGGAGCCCGTCTGCGGCGCTGCCGCGGCGGCGGAAGCGGGCACGAGCAGCAGGGCGATGGCGGTGGCGCAGCTCGGCAGGAGTCGCTTCATCTGATCGGGGCTCTCTCTTGTGTGTGAGGCCGCCGACGCGGGCGTCCGTGCCCTCCAGGTCGGCGTCGCCTGAGTGATCGACCGAATCCCTGCGGGTTTGAGTCACCCGTATGTCCACATGTGCCGCTGCGCCCGCTTTGCCGCTCCACTGGTTTGCTCCCATGGGCGTCGGGCATGCCCGCTCCATCAGGCAGGGAGATCAAGGAGGCAATACATGTCCACGGTTGCGATCGTCGTAATCGTCGTAGTCGCCGCGATCATCGTGATCGCGCTACTGGCACTGATGCCGAGGATGCGGGAGCGGAGCCGGATCCGGAGGCGCGAGCACGAGTTGCAGGGTCGGCGCGAGAGCGCGGCGACCGGGCACCGCGAGCACGCCGAGTCGCGCGAGCGGAGGGCCGAGGTGGCCGAGCAGCGCGCACGCGAGGCCGAGCAGCAGGCCGAGCGCGAGCACGCTGAGGCCAATCTGCACCAAGAGCGCGCAAGCGCCGCCGAGCGCGGGATGGCCGACCACGAGCTGATCGAGGAGGACGAGCGCGACCGCTTCGCCGGCACTTCGGCGGACAGGCGCCCAGACGCCGACTGACGAGGGCCCCAGGATCAGGCGGTGAGCGCGCCGGCCAGCGACTCGAGGTCTGCTGCGCCGGCGTGGAGCCGTCCGTTCACGAAGAACGCGGGCGTGCCGTCGGCTCCGCTCGCGAGACCAGAGTCGTGATCGCGCTCCACGCGCTTGCGCCACCGCCCCTCGCGCAGGTCCTCGTCGAGCCGTGCGGCGTCAAGGGCGAGCTCGACCGCGAGCTGCTCGTAGAGCTCCGGCCCGAGCTTGGGCTGCATGGCGTAGAGCCCGTCGTGGTACTCCCAGAACTTGCCCTGCGCCCCGGCCGCCTCGCTCGCCTCGGCGGCGGACTCGGCCATCGGGTGGCGCCCGCGTAGCGGCAGATGGCGGAACGCGTACACCAGCCGCTCGCCGAACTCCTCGCGCAGCTTCCTCACCACGGGCTGCGCGGCGTGGCAGTACGGACACTGGAAGTCGGCGTACATCACGAGCTCGAGTTCGGCGCCGCGCGCTCCGAGCACGTGGTCGGCGTCTTCGAGCGGCGGCGAGAGCGTGCCCGGCATGGACGCTCGATGTTAGGACTCTGGCGCGCTCGGCCATACTCAGGTCCATGCCATACCAAGCCGCTTCAGACCGTTACGACTCGATGCAGTACCGCCGCAGCGGAAGCTCCGGGATCAAGCTGCCCGCGATCTCGCTCGGCCTCTGGAACAACTTCGGCGACGACAGCCGGCTCGACACCCAGCGCGCGATCCTGCGCCGGGCCTTCGATCGCGGCGTCTGCCACTTCGACCTCGCGAACAACTACGGCCCGCCCGCGGGATCCGCGGAGCTGAACTTCGCCCGCATCTTCCGCGAGGACTTCAGGCCCTACCGCGACGAGCTGATCCTCTCCACCAAGGCGGGCTACGACATGTGGGAGGGCCCGTACGGCGAGTGGGGCTCGCGCAAGTACCTGCTGGCGAGCCTCGACCAGAGCCTCGCGCGCATGGGGCTCGACTACGTGGACATCTTCTACTCGCACCGCTTCGACCCGGACACGCCGCTCGAGGAGACGCTCGGCGCGCTCGACACGGCGGTGCGGCAGGGCAAGGCGCTGTACGCGGGCATCTCCTCGTACTCGGGCGAGAAGACCCGGGAGGCGGTGCAGATACTGCGCGGGATGGGCACGCCGCTGCTGATCCACCAGCCCTCGTACTCGCTCGTGAACCGCTGGGTGGAGAAGGACCTGCTCAGCGTGCTGGAGGAGGAGGCCGTGGGCTGCATCGTCTTCTCGCCGCTCGCCCAGGGCCTGCTCACGAGCCGCTATCTCGACGGCATCCCCGAGGGCTCGCGCGCCGACAAGGGCGTGTTCTTCGACAAGGACTGGCTGAACGAGCAGAACCTCGAGCACGTGCGGGCGCTCAACGAGATCGCCGGGCAGCGCGGGCAGTCGCTCGCGCAGATGGCGCTCGCCTGGGTGTTGCGCGACAAGCGCGTGACATCCGCGCTGGTCGGCGCGAGCAGCGTGCGCCAGCTCGACGACAACCTCGACGCGCTCGGCAAGCTCGACTTCGGCGACGAGGAGCTGGCCGCCATCGACCGGCACGCGGTCGACCTCGGCATCAACATCTGGGAGGAGTCGAGCTCGCACTGAGTTCGTCGCGAGTGCGGATAACGTTGAGCCCGTGAGGAACCAGCTTCGCCCGCTGTTCGACCAGGTGGTGATCAAGGAGCTCGAGCCGGACCGCGTGCGCCGCTCGGGCCTAGTCGTGCCGCCCGGCAGCCACGAGCCGCCGCCGCAACACGGCATCGTGCTCGCGGTCGGGCCGGGCCTCGACTGGTGGGGAGGAGCAGGCATCACGATGCCGGCCAAGCCGGGCGATCACGTCGTGTTCCCCGCGTCCGCCGGCGCCTGGGTGGAGGT
>DASXCV010000008.1:0-7231 GCA_036491015.1 Thermoleophilaceae bacterium
GAGCATTCCGGTGTCCTCCACCAAGTCCGCCGTCGGGCACCTGCTCGGCGCCGCCGGCGCGGTGGAGGCGGTGGCCACGCTGCTCGCCCTGCGCGATCGGATCGCGCCGCCGACGCTTGGCTATGAGGTCCCCGACGAGGGACTCGACCTCGACTACGTCCCCGATGGGCCACGTCCGCTGGAGGGCGCGAACGGGAGGGCGGTTGCACTGTCCAACTCGTTCGGCTTCGGCGGCCACAACGCGGTGCTCTGCATAACGGCATGACGATCTCACCCACAAACCCAGAACAAGTGCTCCATGCGGTGCCCGAGCGGCTGACCGCTCTCGACCGGCTCGAGCTGCTCTGCGACCCCGGCACGCTGCGCACGATCCGCAGTGCCGTGACCTCGCGCTTCATGGGCTCGAAGGCCCGCGCGGGGGACGGCGTGGTGGGTGGCTCCGGCCTCGTCGACGGCCGCCCCGTGTACTGCTACGCGCAGGACGTGAGCTTCGCGGGGGGCTCGCTTGGCGCGGCGCACGCGGACACGATCGTCCGGGTGCTGCAGCTCGCCCGCGAGGCGCGCGTTCCCGCGGTCGGCTTCATCGAGTCCGGCGGCGCCCGCATGCAGGAGGGCACGGCGGCGCTCGGCGGCTACGGCCGCATCTTCCGCGAGCACGTGGCCTCCTCCGGGCTGATCCCGCAGATCTCGGTGATCTGCGGAACGTCGGCCGGCGGCGGCTGCTACGCGCCCGCGCTCACGGACTTCGTGCTGATGACGCGCAACGCCAAGATGTTCCTCACCGGCCCCGGCGTGGTGGCCGAGGCGATGGGGGAGAACGTCACGGCCGAGGAGCTCGGCGGCCCCGGCGTGCACGAGCGCAACGGCGTCTGCCAGTTCGTGGCGGAGGACGACGCGGAGTCGATCTTCTTCACGCGCGAGCTGCTGTCTTACCTGCCCCAGAACGCCCACGAGACGGTGCCGCCGCGGCCGTTCTCGACCCATGCGGCGGGCGACCCGGCGCACTGCGTGCCGCTCGAGGCGCGCCGCGTGTACGACATCCGCGACGTGATCCGCACGATCTCGGACAACGGCCGCCTGCTCGAGGTGTCGGAGAAGTGGGCGCGCAACATGGTCACCGGCTTCGCCCGCATCGAGGGCGAGGCGGTGGGCGTGATCGCGAACCAGCCGAAGTGGCTCGGCGGGACGATCGACTCCGAGGCGTCGCAGAAGGCGGCCCGCTTCGTGCGCACCTGCAACTCGTTCGGCCTCCCGCTCGTGGTGCTCGTGGACACGCCGGGCTTCATGCCCGGCTCGAAGCAGGAGAACGCCGGCGTGATCCGCCACGGCGCCAAGCTGCTGCACGCGTTCGCTGAGGCCCGGGTGCCGAAGATCACCGTGGTGCTGCGCAAGGCGTTCGGCGGCGCGTACATCACGATGAACTCGCGCGACCTGGGCGCCGACTACGCGTTCGCTTGGCCGCAGGCCGAGATCGGCGTGATGGCGGCGAAGCAGGCCGTGGGCATCATCTCGCGGCGCGAGATCGCGGGGTCCGAGGACCCGGATGGCACCCGCGACGCGCTCGCCGACGAGTACGGCGAGCAGCACCTGGGGGCCGACCTCGCCGCGGCCCAGGGATTCATCGACGAGGTGATCGAGCCGCGTGAGACGCGCGACCGGCTGGCGTGGGCGATCGCCTCGCTTCCGAAGCCGAGGACGGTCAGCGGTGCCGGCAACATCCCACTCTGAGTTCCGCCGCTACGTGGCGGTCGGTGACAGCTTCACCGCCGGCGCACCCGGCATGGAGGGGCGCTGGCCCGACGAGCTGGCGGCCGCGCTCCGGCCCGCCGAGTACCACAACCTCGGCGTGGCGGGAGCTACGACAGCGGAGGTGGCCGACGGCCAGCTCGCCCACTGCATCGAGCTCGAGCCCGACCTCGTGACGGTCGTCTGCGGCGTGAATGACGTGCTGCTCAACGTGCGTCCCGACATCGAGGCGCACAAGGCCGCGCTCGAGCGGATTTTCGCCACGATCCGGACGGCACTGCCGGACGCCGTGGTGGTCACGGTCACCACCCCGCCGATCGCGGAGCACATCGGCCTGCGGCCGCGCTCGCGCCGCCGCGTCGAGCGCGGCGTGGCTCAGCTCAACGAGATCACGCAGGAGCTGTCGGCGCGCTACGGCGTGATGTGTCTCGAGTGGGGCGACCATCCGCTCGCGCGCGAGCGCCAGAACTTCGCGGCCGACGGCTTCCACCCGTCGCTCACCGGCATCCGCCGCGCCGCGCGCGCATGCGCGCAGGCGCTGACGGCGCGCCGGGCAGCCCTCTCAATCGGAGAAAAGGAGATCGCATGAGCTCACCGTTCGCGCTCGACTTCGATGCCCTCGAGGGCGGTGAGCGCTTCGTCACCCGCGGGCGCACGATCACCGAGGCGGACATCGTCCAGTTCGCTGCTCTGACGGGCGACATGCACCCGCAGCACACCGACGCCGCCTGGGCCGCCGAGTCGCGCTTCGGCGAGCGCATCGGGCACGGGATGCTCGTGATGTCGTACGCCGTCGGGCTCGTGCCGCTCGACCCGGAGCGCGTGGTTGCGCTGCGCCGGGTTGCGGACGTGGTGTTCAAGCACCCGGTCTACATCGGCGACACGATCCACGTGGACGGGCGCATCGAATCGCTCAAGCCGGTCGACGACTCGCACGGCCTCGTGGAGTCGACGTGGCGCATCGTCACGCAGCGCGGCCGCACCGTCGCGCGCGCACGCGTGGAGCTGCTGTGGCGCCGCTCGCCGGTGGGCGCCGAGCTCGCCAACGAGCTCGTGATGCCGCTGTGATCCTCGAGGGCAAGCGACTCCTCATAACCGGGGTCATCTCCCGCGAGAGCATCGCCTTCGCCGTGGCGGAGGAGGCGCAGAAGGCGGGCGCCGAGGTGATCCTCACGAGCTTCGGCCGCGCCATGCGGCTCACGGAGCGCGCGGCCGGGCGGCTACAGCAGAAGCCGGACGTGCTCGAGCTGGACGTAAACGAGCCCGAGCACCTGGAGCGGCTCGCGGCCGCGGTGTCCGAGCGCTGGGACGGGCTCGACGGCGTGCTGCACGCGATCGCGTTCGCGCCCGAGGACGCGCTCGGCGGCAAGTTCATGACCACGCCGCCCGAGAGCGCCCTGTCCGCGTTCCAGACGAGCGCCTACTCGTTCAAGGCGCTGGCGGCTGCACTCGTGCCGCTGTTCGACGGCGACGGCAGCATCGTCGGGCTCGACTTCGACGCCAGCGTGGCCTGGCCCGTGTACGACTGGATGGGCGTGTCGAAGGCGGCGCTCGAGGCGGTCAGCCGCTACCTCGCGCGCGACCTCGGGCCGCAGGGCGTGCGCGTGAACCTCGTGTCGGCCGGCCCGCTCGAGACGCTGGCCGCGCGTGGCATCCCCGGCTTCCGCGAGCTCGTGGACCTATGGCAGGCCCAGGCCCCGCTCGGCTGGGATCCGGAGGACAGGGAGCCGGTGGCGAAGGCCGTCTGCTGGCTGCTGAGCGACTGGGCCAAAGCCATCACAGGAGAGATCGTTCATATCGACGGCGGCTTCCATGCGATGGGAGCGCCCACGGGCGTTGACCGTTCACCGTTCACCGTTGACCGATCCGACACCGAGCCGGTCAACGGTCAACGGTCAGCGGTCAACGAGGTCGACGCCGAGCTGCCCGCGGAGAAAGCCAACTAGAGCGGCCCGCACCGCTTCCGGATCGTCTTGGAACGGCCAATGGCCGCTCTCGGGCAACTTGAGCGTTTCCTTGACGTCGAAGAACTCCCCCTGCTGATCGGCGAAGCTGCCCGGTAGGAACGGGTCGGCCATTCCCCAGATCACGAGCGCGGGCTTGTTCAGCGCCTTGATCGCCTTGCCGACCTCCATCGCGGCGTCGCCCGGGTCCGGGGTGGCGCGGTAGAGCTTGAGCACCGTGCGCCGCGTCTTGCGGTCGTAGTTGTCGTACATCTCGTCGACGAACTCGGGCGGCAGCCCCTTGGGGTTCGACGACTGCATCCGCTTGCGCCACGCGCCGCGCGGGATGTAGAGCTGGAGCAGCTCGCCGAGCACGGGCGTGCGCCACTGCCGGGCGAGCGAGTGCCACTTGTAGCCGGGCAGTACGCCGACGTTGATCAGCGTCACGCTCGCCCACGCGTCCGGGTGCTGAAGGCCCCAGACCATGCCGAACGGCCCGCCGAAGTCGTGGATCACGAGGTGCGCGCGCGTGATGCCGAGCTCTTCGAGCGCGCCCTGGATGAAGGCCGCGTAGCCGCCGACGTTGTACTCGAAGTCATCCGGAGCGTCGGCCTGGCCGAAGCCCGGCATGTCGATCGCCACGGCGCGCGCGAACTCGCCCACCGCGTCGACGAGCGCGCGCCAGTCACCCGACGAGCCCGGGTTGCCGTGCACGAATACGACGGCCTCGGTCGCGTCCTCGGGACCCGCCTCGAGCATCGGGGCCGAGACGCCGCCCACGGTGATCCGGCGAGCGCGCGGCATGGTCAGCTCGCCGCCGATGCGGTCCCGCGCAGCCCGAGTGGAGCGGAGCGCGGCGTGAGGTTCACGCGAATCATCCGCGCAATCAAACCAGGAGTGAGCATCTTCTGCGGTGAAATCCAGCGCTCGCCCATCAGGGCCATCCGCTGGGCCAGCACCTGATCGCGCGCGGCCGCACGGAACAGCAGCTTCTCCATCGGGTTGAAGCGCCGGGCCGTGGAGTACTCGGATGTGAACTTCTCGTGCGCCGCGAGGCCCGCGCGGTGGCGCTGGCGATAACGCTCCAGGCCGGCGTCCACCTCCTCGGCGTCGCCGGATAGCGACGGGCCGACCGACTCCGACAGCCATTCCGCGGACTGGAACGCCCAGCCACAGCCGACTCCCCACAGCGGGTCAGCCGCGAGGGCGGCGTCCCCCACCAGGGCGAGCCCCGGTTGAACCGGCCTGCGGATCACGTTCGGCATCTCCAGCTTGCCGAGTGGCTTGGACACGCTCTTGGCCGGATCGAGCTCAGGGGCGTCGGGCAGCGACGCGAACAAGCGCGCCAACGCCTGCCCGGGGTCAGGCTTGAACTCCGCGAGCTTGTCCTTGCTCGGGAAGGCGGCCAGGCACACCAGGTCGCTGTCGGTTGGGAACGCGTAGGCCACGTCGGGGTCGAGCAGCCACATCTGTGCGCTGTCGCCCGTCACGAGCGGTGTGTCGCGGTAGTAGGCCATGTAGCCGAAGCGGTTGTGCGGCTTGAGCTTGGTGGGCGCGCCCGCGAGCTTGGCGATCTCCGAGTCCCGGCCGTCTGCGGCGACCACGAGCTTCGCGCGGAACTCATGCTCAGCCCCGTCGCGCTCGCGCACCTTCACGCCTGTCACCCTCTCACCGTCGCGCAGCAGCCCATTCACCGTGTGGCCGAGCAGCAGGTCAACGCCGTCGGTGCTCGCGGCCAGGTCGCGGAGGATCGGATCGAGCTTTTCGCGGCGGATGTTCCAGGGCGCCCACTCGGAGAGTGGCGGTCCGGCGGCCTCGCGCCCGAACGAGATCCAGCCGTAGCGTGTCCAGATGTTCGTGTCCGTGTGGCGCGCGTGAGCGCCGCGCAGCGCCGCCGTGATCCCCAGGCGGTCGATCGTCGGCGACGCGCTCGCCTGGATGAAATGGGTGCACATCCGCTTGAACGCCTGCGGATCGCTGTGGCTCTCGATCAGCGCGACCTTGGCGCCCTGCCTGGCGAGGAAGGTCGCCGTCGTGCAGCCCGCGATGCTCGCTCCTACGATCGCAGCGTCGTAGCCGGTCACGCGACCAACGTAGCGGCATTTGCGTGACGATGCAGGCATGAGCTGGGTGTCGGGTGTCGGGTGTCGGGTGCTGGGGACTGCTCTGGTCTCGCTTGCTCTTGCCGGGTGTGGGTCTTCTGGGTCTTCTTCTGACAGCGGGGGGTCTGAGGTCGGCACGGCGCCGCTTGCTGTCGCCAGCCCTGACTTTCAGGACAAGGGCGTGATTCCCAAGCGGTTCACCTGCGACGGTGCCGGCGCGCGACCGCAGCTCTCGTGGGCCGGCATCCCGCCGCAGGCGAAGGAGGTCGCGATCCTCGTGGGGGACCCGGATGCGCCCGGGGGCACGTTCGTGCACTGGACGGTGTGGAACCTGCCGCTGACCTCGCGCGGCAGCGTGTCGTCAGCGGCGCTCCCGCCCGGCGCGGTGCAGGGCGCGAACAGCGGCGGCGGGAACGGCTGGACGCCGCCCTGCCCGCCGAGGGGCGCGAAGGCGCACGAGTACATCTTCGGCGTCTACGCGCTGCGCACGCGCGTGAATCTCACGCCGGATGAGGATCCGGCAAAGGTCGTACCCGCCGTGCGGGCGGTGGCGATCGCAACTGGATCGCTCACCGCCAGCTACGGCAGGTAGCAGTCCTACTTGGGGGCGCCGGGGACGCCCTTGCCGATCACGTACTGGATCGTGGCTCCGTAGAACTTGGTGTTCGCGTTCGTGTCGTCGATCGTCACGCGCAGGAGGTAACGGTTCGACGAGTTGTTCACCTGGAACCCACTGTTCGCCAGCGCCAGGGTGTCGGTGCCGTTCTTGCCGTCGGTCGAGCGGTCGCCCGCGGTGTTCGACAGCAGCTCGGTCGGCGAGGCGCCGGTGTTGCCCACCTGGACCACCTCGAACTTGAAGCCGCTCGGCGCGGCGGTGCCGCCGGTGGTGGTGTTGTTCCCGCTGCTGTCGGCGTAGCTCGCCTGGACCTTCACGACCTTGGCCCGGTTCGGGATCTGAATCGGGGCCTCGAACACGCCCTCGGTCTGGTTGACCTTGTCGAGCGTGACCGTGTCCGGGTTGCCGCCGGTGCCGGGCGTGACCGTGCCGGTGTTGCCGTCGCGCGTCGCGTTCAGCGACAGCGAGTGGTCGGCGTTCACCGTGAAGGCGGTCTGGTTGTCAGTCGGCCGGAACGCGGAACCCACGAAGCCCTGAGTCTGCGGCGCGCGGAAGAAGCCGGCGTTGAGCCGCTCCGACACCTTCGAGTTACGGTGAAGCTGGTTAAGCACGGTGGTGAGGCTGGTTGCGGCGGACGCGATACTCGGTCCCCCGACGACCGCGGACACCACCGCCGCTACTACAGCGGCAACGGAGCCGGGCAGCACGATGCGTCGAAAACGCACGTAAACCTCCTTGATCTGAGACGGAATCGACGCAGCGCACGTATGTGCCACGTCCTATGGAACGCAACACGACTACCCGGGACGGGTTGCGGAACGCAT
>DASXCV010000009.1:0-9915 GCA_036491015.1 Thermoleophilaceae bacterium
CCTCTGGAACTGCAGCCGCCTAGGCGTACTCGGACTTGAGCCACGCGAGGGTCGCGTCGAGCCCGGCCGCGTAGTCCACCCGCGGCTCCCAGCCGAGCAGCTCGCGCGCCTTCTGGTTGCTGAAGCTCTGGTCGCGGCCGAGCATCTGCACCGCCTGGCGCGACAGCAGCGGCGGTGTGCTCAGCCGCGTGGTGCGGCGGAGGAAGCGGTAGCCGTGCTCCAGCGAGAAGCCGATGCCGTTCGCGGCCCAGTAGGGAATGCTCCAGCGCACCTCCTTGCAGCCGAGGCCGTCGGCGAGTCCATCGGTGAACTGCTTCCACGTCACGTCGAGACCGTCGCTGGCGTTGAAGGCCTGCCCCGGCGCCGCGTCGTGGCGGAGCGCGAGCAGCGCGGCGTCCACGAGGTTGTCGATGTACACGAGGCCGGCCACCGCGCGGCCGCCGTCCACGAGCAGCATGTTGCCGCCGCGCATCGCGCGCGCGATCTCGCCCACCACCTCCTTCGAGCGCGGCCCGTAGACGGTGGCGGGGCGCAGGATGACCGCCTCGAGATCGTGCGCACGCTCCGCCTGGCGCACCTCGGCCTCGGCGGCCAGCTTGGTCTGCGCGTACCAGTTGCGAAAGCGCGTTGCCGAGTAGCTCTCGTCGATCGCGGCGTTGCCCGGGTAGCCGTAGACGTCCGTGCTGCTGAAGTGCACGAAGCGCTCGACAGACGAGGCCGCCGCGGCGCTCAGCAGGTTACGCGTGCCCTCGACATTGATCCGCTCGATCTCCTCCGTGGTCGCCCAATCCGACACGAGCGCGCCGCAGTGGAGCACGTAGCGGCAGCCGTCGGTGGCGCGCGCGAGCGAGGCGGCACTCGTGAGGTCGCCCACCGCGATCTCCACCTCGAGCTTGTCGAGCAGCGACGTGTCGCTCGTGTCCCGCACCAGGCAGCGCACCTGGTAGCCCTCTTCCACCAGGCGCTGCGCGAGGTGCCCGCCGATGAAGCCGCTCGCGCCGGTGACGAGGCAGGCGTGGTCGTCTGAGGGGTCGATCGGCTTTCCGCGCAGCGGTGGCAGTCCTCCGGGAGTGGTTGCCTGGCCGTCGCGGCCGCCCCGGCGGGTGAGCGTGCTCGTGGCGATGTCGCGCACCACGCCCCAGTTCTTGCTCGCCGACCCGTGCACGTCGGCCAGCACGGCGTCGAGCGCGCCGAGAAAGCTCTGCGCCTCCTCCTCGGAGAGCGTGAGCGGCGGCAGGAGCTTGATCACGTCGTTCTTGCCGGCCGCCATCGTGATCACGCCGTGGTCGCGGTGGAGCGGAATCACGATCAGCTGCGGGAAGAGCCCGCCGCTCGCCATGTGGATCAGCCGCCAGTTGAGCTTGGCCGTCCGCGAGCTGGGCGGCCCCAGCTCGATCCCGATCATCAGTCCGCTGCCGCGGATCTCCTTGACCATCTCGTAGCGCTGCTGGAGTTGCCGCAGGCCGTCGACGAGCAGCGCGCCCATCTGCGCCGAGCGCTCCACGAGGCCGTCGCGCTCGATGATCCGCAGCGCGGCGAGGCCCGCGGCCATCGACAGGCGGTTGCGCCCGTACGTCGACTGGTGCACGTAGCTGCGCTCGAGCGTCCCGACCGCGTTCTGGAACAGCTTGCGCGTGGTGACCATCGCAGCCACCGGCATATAGCCGCCGCTGAGCGCCTTGCCCACGAGCACGAAGTCAGGCTCGAGGCCCGAGTGCTCGAGCGCGAACCACTTGCCTGTCCGGCCGAGGCCGGTCTGGATCTCGTCGGCCACGAACAGCGTGCCGTAGCGGCGGCACAGCTCCTGCGCGGCCCTCAGATAGCCGGGCGGCGGCAGCGTGACCTCGCGTCCCTGGATCGGCTCGACGATGAACGCCGCCACGTCCTTCTTGCGCAACTCCGCCTCGAGCCGGTCGAGATCGCCGAACGGAACGCGCGTGCAGCCCGGCAGCAGGGGACCGAAGCCCTCCTTGAAGAAGTCGTCGCCGACGATCGACAGCGGCCCGAGCGTGACGCCGTGGAAGCTGCTGTCGCACGAGACGAACCGCGGGCGGCCGGTCGCCGCGCGCGCGAACTTCATCGCGGAGTCGACCGCCTCGGCGCCGGTGCTCGCAAAGAACACGGAGTCGAGCCCGCCGGGGAGCCTGCTCGTGAGCTCCTCGGCGAGCATCCCCGCGAGCGCCGAGTAGTGGATCTGTACCCCGTCCACGAGATCCTCGCCAAGCACGGCGGTCAGGACGGCGCGGACGTCGGGGTGGTTGTGGCCGAGGCTCGCGAAGCCCTCGCCGGTGTGGAGGTCGAGGTAGGCGCGGCCGTCCGCGTCGTACACGTAGGACCCGCGCGCGGAGGTGTACTGCTTGTCGAAGCCGAGGATGCCGAGCACGTCGACGAGCGACTTGTCGAGGTGGCGCGCGGCGAGGTCCAGGGTCTCGTCCGCCCGCGCGATGGCGTCCGGGACCACGTTGAGCGGATCCACAGGCGGATCCTACGGCGCGGCGGCGGCTCGGTAGCGTCCAGCCAAAATCCCCGCGGGGGACCGTGCCTGGGTTAGGCTCGCCACGTGGCTCGCAAGCCCCCGATTGGGTCGGTTGTGGCCGGATACCGACTTATCTCCGTGCTGGGAGAAGGCGCCACGGGAGTGGTCTACCTGGCGGAGAAGGAAGGGGCGCCCGAGCGGGTCGCCGTGAAGCTTCTCGATCCGGAGCTCGCCCGCGACGAGCGGTTCCGGCAGCGCCTGCTGCGCGAATCGCAGCTGGCCGCGAGCCTCACCCATCCGCACGTCGTGCCGATCGTGGACTTCGGCGAAGCGGACGGCGAGCTCTATCTCGCCATGCGCTACATCGAAGGCTCCGATCTGCGCCAGCTGCTCGCGGCGGAGGGTCCGCTCGAGCCCGAGCGCACCCTGGGAATCCTTGCGCAGGTTGCTGACGCGCTCGACGAAGCGCATTCGCGCGGGCTGGTCCATCGCGATGTGAAGCCGGCGAACATCCTGCTGGAGCGCGTGGGAGAGGAGGAGCGCGCGTATCTCGGCGACTTTGGCCTCGCCAAGCACGCGGCGTCGGTGAACAGCCTGACCGGCGACCACGCGTTCGTCGGGACGCTCAGCTACGTCTCCCCGGAGCAGGTCAGAGGTGACGAGATCGACGGCCGGGCCGACCAGTACTCGCTCGGCTGCGTGCTGTACGAGTGCCTCGCGAACGCATCGCCGTTCGAGCGCGAGAGCGAGCTGGCCGTGGTCTACGCCCACCTGAACGAGCGCGCCCCGCGTCTGACCGACACGCGACCGGAGCTTCCCGAGGGGCTCGACGAAGTGATCCGGGCCGCCACCGCGAAGTCACCGAAGGATCGCTTCGCGAGCTGCTCCGAGCTCGTCGCCGCCGCCCGCGCCGCCCTCACCGGAAAGCGGCTGAGCCGCCGACGCCGCCGGGTGCTCTCCGGGGTGGCCGTGCTCGCGCTGCTGGGTGGAGCGGCAGCCGCGATCGTCGCTCTCGCCGGCGGAGCGGCCAAGAGCTCGGCGCCAGATCTCCCGCGACTCGCGCTGGGGGGCCCGGGGGTCGCGCTGGTGGACCCCGGCCGCCACAGGGTGGCCGCCCGAATTCCCCTGCCGGAGCGTCCGGACCAGATCGTCTTCCGCGGACGGTCGGCGTGGGCCCTGCTGACGGACTCGCAGCGACTCGTGCGAGTCGACGCCACGAGCCACCGGCAGACCGGCAACGTGCGGCTTCCGTTTGTCCCGGGCGGTGTTGCCGTTGGCGGCTCATCGCTCTACGTGACCGAGAAAGGAGGTCCAGGGCTGGTCCGGATCGCGTCGGCCAATGGCAAGATCAGCGGGCATTGGACCGTGGACACGCTCGGGCCCGAGGTTTCCGACCCGACCGGGATCGCGGCCGGCGCGGGCTCTGTCTGGCTGGCGAGAGGATCCCAGGTCGTTCGGGTCGATGGGCGGACGGGTCGCGTCCAACACCGCTTCCCGCTGCCGGTCACCGCCACGCTGCTCACCTTCGCAAACGGCGCGCTCTGGGCCGCCAGCAGCGAGAACGGCCTCGTCGAGAAAATCGATCCCACCACCGACCGGATCGCCGCGCGCGCCACGCTGCACGGTTGGATCAGCGCGCTGGCCGTGGCGGAAGGCTCCGTCTGGGCCAGCGTGACTCCCGACGACGTCGTGTTTCGCCTCAACGAGGACGACGCCAGCGTCGAGCAGACTGTGCCCACCGGCGGGGGCCCGGAGAGCATCTCGGCCGCGCCGGGCGCGATCTGGGTGGCGGCTTCTCGAGGGGGCGCGATCAACCGGATCGACGCGCGCTCGGGAGCTCGAGACGTCCTGGCGGTCACCGGCGAGCCGTATGTGGCGACGTTCCACGACGGGCTTGTGTGGACTGTCGCCGAGCCGTCCCCGCCGCCGCTCGCTCCGGCGAGCAAGGGCCTGCAGGTGCGCGTGGCCGTGCACGACGACGGAATGGAGCTCGACCCGGCGGTCGGTCCCAATCCCACGGTCAGCCAGCTGCTCTACTCCACCTGCGCCAAGCTGGTCAACTATCCCGACGCCGCCGGTGCCGCCGGCGGGAAGTTGGTGCCCGACGCCGCCGCCGCGATGCCGGTCATCTCGCCCAACGGGCGCACGTACACGTTCCGCATACGGCCAGGCATACGGTTTTCGCCCCCGTCCAAGGAAGTGGTCAGCGCGGAGACCTTCCGGCATTCGATCGAGCGCACCCTCTCCCCCAAGGTCGGACCCGATCCGGCCGGACTGCACTTGGCCGGTGACATCGTCGGCGCGCACGAGTTCAGCTCGGGGCGCGCTCGCCACGTCAGCGGAATCGTCGCCCAGGGCAACCGGCTGTCGATAACGCTGACCCACCCCGCCGGCGACCTGCCGTCGCGACTCGCCATGCCGATGTTCTGCGCGGTGCCGTCGAACACGCCCGCCCCCGGCAGCGTGCGCGGGACGATCCCCTCCGCTGGGCCCTATTACGTTCGGTCGCAGACGGCCGCTGAGACAGTTCTCGACCGCAATCCGAACTACCGCGGCGCGCGGCCACGGCGGCCGGCGCGCATCGTCTACGTCACCGGGGTCCCGACGGCCCGTGCCGTCGCGCTGACCGGGCGGGGGCAGATCGACGTGGTCACCTGGGACTACGACAACCTTGGCCCGCTGGCTCCCGGTGGAGCGCTCGCGCGACGCTTCGGCGCCGACCCTGCGGCGGTCAAACGCGACGGTTCCGCGCGCTACCAGGTGGCGGCGGCGCCCGGCGTGGACATGCTCGCGTTCAATACGAAGCGCGCGTTGTTCAAGGACCCGCGGCTGCGGCGGGCCGTGAACTATGCCCTCGATCGCAAGTCGCTCGCAGCCGTCTTCGACGAGGCCCCGACCGACCGTTACGTGCCACCCGCCGTCCCTATGCCTCGCACGGCGCCGGTGTATCCGCTGTTGCGGCCTGACCTCGCAAGCGCCAAGCGGCTCGTCTCAGGAACTCGCAAGCGAACCGCGAGCGTGTATGTCTGCGGCGAGCCGGCCAACCTGAGGATCGCTCAACTGGTGCGCTCGAACCTGCGGCCGCTCGGAATCGACGTGTCGATCATCCAGTCGCTGGGCTGCCTGCGCGGTCCCGATCCCAAGGCCAGTCAGGCGGACATCATCCTCCTAACCTGGGCTTCCGCCGAGCTCGACCCAGCCCCGTTCCTCGAAGCCACCGTGGGCCGCACGGCCGCGTTCGGCGCTGGACCAGGACCGGTCACATATGACGATCGGACGGTGAACGGGCGCCTCGACCGGGCCAGCGTGCTGGGACAATCCGAGCGCCTCGCGGGCTACGCTCGCCTCCAGGACGATCTGCTGCGCGGGCCGGCTCCGTATGCCGCCTACGGCTCCTTCGTCGCGCCCGAGTTCTTCTCGCAGCGCATCGGCTGCCGCCTCATCCAGGGCGCTTACGACGTGCTGGATCTAGGGGCGGTCTGCCTGCGCCGGGGCTAGCCGCCGGCGATCGACCACGTGAAGCGGGTGGCACTCTCCCGCGGAGCGATGCCGCTTGGCCGTAACCCGCGGTGAACCACCAGCAGCGGGGCGGCAGCGCCGCGGGCAAGGGCGCCGCGAGCCTCGCCAAGACCTTCCTGCCGCCAACGCGGCGATAGTCCCACGACCACCGCACTCGCATCGGCGGACGCCTCGACGAGCCCGCTCGGGCCGGGATCGACAAGAGCCGGCTCAGCGGCAATCCCCACCAGCCGCTGAACCGCCAGCGATGCGTCGGCGAGCAGGCGGCTCGCGTCGGGCCCGCCGCGGCGAGCCTCGGGCCGTGCGCCGGCCAAGCGCAGCCGCTCGCCGGTGGCGGCGGCCAGCCATGCCCCCAGCTCGACCGCGGCCCAGTCGTGCTCGCCTCCGCCGAAAGGCACGAGCACGCCGCCGCCTGCCGGGGATGGATCGGGCGGCGCGAACAGCAGCCCCACATCCGCGGAGCTCTTCTCGAGGACCTCTACGAGCTCGGTGGGGAGGCCGGCGGGCTCCGCCAAGCCGGAGGTCACGCCAAGCAGGACGAGATCGGCGTCAGCCGTGCCCGCCAGGTGCAATATGTCGTCGCTCCCGCGAGATGCGACGAAGGCCGCCGTTCGAGCCTCCGGCCCGAGGCTCGACCGAAGCGAGGACAGGGCGGCGGTGGCCTCCGCGAGCCGCCCCTCCTCCTCGACGAGCAGTGCGACGACAAGCTCACGCGCGGGTTGGCGGGCCAGCGGTCCGGCCACGGCCAGCTGCGCTTCGAGCCGCGCCGCATCACGGCTTGCGAGCACCACGGAGCGGGCCGCCCTGCTCCGCCACGCGACGTCATCGCGCGGGGAGCTCAGCTCGGGATCGTGGCGCAGGATCGCCTGCTCGACCTGCTGAAGGCCGGGGCCCGGCTCGACTCCGAAGGTCTCCACGAGCTCGTTGCGCGTGGAGCGGTAGAGGTCCAGGGCCTCCACCTGGCGGCCCGAGCGATAGAGGGCCACCATGAGCAGCTCCCGCAGGCGCTCGCGCAGCGGATGCTCGCTCGCGAGGTCGCGCAACTCGGGGATGACCCGGGCATGGTGCCCGAGGGCGAGCTCGGCCTCGATCCGGGCCTCGAGCGCGGCCAGTCGCAGCTCCTGCAGGCGCGCGCTCGGACCCTGCGCGAAAGACTCGTAGGCGAGATCGGCGAGCGCAGGTCCGCGCCAGATGGCGAGTCCGTGGCGCAGGGCCTCAGCGGCGGTCCCCGGATCGCCTTCGTCCATCGCCGCGGCCGCCTGCCCTGTGAGCTCCTCGAACCGATGTAGGTCGAGCTCGCCAGAAGCCACGCGGATCAGATAGCCAGGTGGCCGGGTTTCGATCGCCGCCGGGCCCTCGCCCTCCGAAGGGTCGAGGACCCGGCGGAGCTCCGACACCTGGCGATGCACCTGGGTCACGGCGGTAGCCGGCGTTGCGCCGCTGTAGAGGGCCTCCGCCAGGCGGTCGATTGAGACGACCTGGTTGGCCTGGAGCAAGAGGAGCGCCAGCACGGCGCGTTGATTGCGGCCGCCGAGCCCAAGCTCGTCGCCGTCGCGCCGCACTTCAAGCGGTCCGAGGATGCCGAACTCGGTCACCAGAGCGCCACGGTAGCCGTTCGGCAGCCGATCGGTAGTGCCCCGTAAGAGCATGCGGGCGAATCGAATCCACAAGCGCGAGGCCTCGTGTGGCCCTCGCGGACAGGAGAGAAGACATGAGACTCAATCCCCGCAGTCTGGCCCTGATCGCGGCTCTCGCCACCGCAATCGCCCCGGCGGCCGCCGTCGCATCGACCGACACTGCACCGACCTCTGGCCACGCGTCGATGACCTGCGGCAAGGACTACAGCCGCAACTCGGTGGACGGGAACTACTGCGTCTCGACGGCTGCTTACAAGGCCCCCGTGGCTCAGCCCACGAGCGCATCCCCCGCGCCGGTCGCCGCGACCAACGACAGCGGCTTCGCCTGGGGCGAGGCTGGAGCGGGCGCCGGCGGCGCGATCGTGCTGGTCGCTCTGGGTGCCGGCGGTGTGGTGCTCCTTCGCCGTCGTCACGGACCCTCGTCCCCCGACGAGCACCGGTCCCCCGCAACCAGCTGACCCCGACCGCTGCCCCCGACCGCTGCCCCCGCCGGGCGCGCTCCATGCGCGCTCGGCGGCCGTAGTGGGCGGTGCCCGGCTCGAACGGGCGACCTCCTGCTTGTAAGGCAGGCGCTCTGACCAACTGAGCTAACCGCCCGGGCGCTTCGAGTCTAGCCTTGGGTGCGTGGCATTCGTGCTTACGCTGATCGGGGCGATGCTCGCGTGCGGGCTCGAGATGCTCGAGGCGCTTGCGATCGTGCTCGCTGTGGGGATTACCAGGCGTTTTCGGGATTCGCTGATCGGCGCGGCGGGTGCCGTACTCGCGCTGGCGCTGCTCGCCGTGGTGCTCGGGCCCGTGCTGCTCTCGCGCGTCCCGCTCGACCCGCTGCGGGTCCTGATCGGGGCGTTTCTGTTGCTGTTCGGGCTCGAGTGGCTGCGCAAGGGCGTGCTGCGCCTGGCGCATCTGCGCTCGCCGTCCTCGTCGTTCAAGGAGTTCGTGGAGGAGCAGCAGGAGCTCGAGGGCCTCGAGCTGCCGCCGCCCGGCCAACCCGACTGGGCGGGCCGGACGATCGCCTTCAAGGGCGTGCTGCTCGAGGGCGTGGAGGTGATCCTGATCGTGACGGCGCTCGCCGCGCGGCCGGGTGGCCTCACCCCCGCGCTGATCGGCGGCGCGGCGGCGCTCATCGCGGTGATCGCGGTCGGCGCCATCGCCCACGCGCCGCTCGCGCGCCTGCCCGAGACGCACCTCAAGTACGTGGTCGGCATCGTCCTGTCGAGCTTCGGCGTGTTCTTCGCCGCCGAGGGGCTGGGCGTGTCGTGGCCGGGGTCGGACGCCGCGCTGCTCTACATCGCCGCCGCGTTCTTCCTGATCTCGCAGCTCCAGATCCGCCTGCTCACCACCGCCAGCCGCGAGGCGGTGCCCGCGTGAGGGCCACGCTCAAGCAGCTGCGCAAGCTCGTGCTCGGCG
This sequence comes from Thermoleophilaceae bacterium, assembly GCA_036491015.1. GTDB lineage: Bacteria > Actinomycetota > Thermoleophilia > Solirubrobacterales > Thermoleophilaceae > JAICJR01. The sequence goes on from DASXCV010000009.1 coordinate 9,040, forward strand.
AGACCTTGGCGCTTCCGGTCGGGGTGGTGCTGACGCTCGGCGCGGCCGGTATCTACCGCGCGCTCGACGGCGACGACAGCTGGTGGAAACACGCGGGCGGCTTCATCCTGCTCGGACTGGCGGCGCTCGCGCTCACCGCGTCGCTGTCGGGAGCGCTGCGTGCCCGGCGGCGCTAGAACGCTCCCGCATATGAGGTAACTCGCCGAGTTTCGCGTTTCGGCAACGCGCGTTTCTGAAAGGGAGCGGTGGATGCCGCTGTTGCCGAGATCAGGGATGCGCACCAGCATCCGCGGGCTATTACGAACGCCGGGAATCCTGGAGGTGGTCGGGATCGCGGCGATCGTGATCGCGGCGGAAGTCGTGGCGATCGGGATCATCACCGGGGCGTTTTCCTCTCACCCAAGCGCGGGGCCGCAGGGCGCGCGGCCACGGCGGGCCGAGTTCGCGAAGGTGGTTCAGGCCCATCATCACGCACGCGCGCGGCCCCGTCACGCCGCGGGAGCTGCGGCGGCGACCATCGCCCACGCCACCCCGGCGCCGGTCGCCCAACCCGCGCCCGCTGCGCCGCCACAGCCCCAGAGCCAGCCCGCGCCGCAACCGGTGCGCGACCCGTCGATCCCAACGCACTTCCACCATCACCCCGGTGGGCTGGCACACCCCCACTTCCACCATTTCGGTGACCATCATCAACCGGGGCCGGCACCGGCGCCCGCTCCCGAGTTCAGCCCGCAACAGCACCAGGATGGACAGGGCGACGACCACCACGGGGACGGCGGCGGGCAGGGAGACGACGGCCACGACGGGCAACACTCCGGTGGCGATGGTCAGGACGGCAGCGACGGCCAGGACGGCGGTGGCGACGGCTATGGCCGACCG
>DASXCV010000010.1:0-6499 GCA_036491015.1 Thermoleophilaceae bacterium
GCGGATGCTCGAGCGCTTCGCCGCCTCGCCCGCCGGCGGCTGGTTCTTCGTCGAGGTCGCGAACCGGGTGGACCCGTTCCTTCTCAAGCGCACGCGGGGTCGCTTCAGCGTGGCTGTGGGGCAGCCGGTGCTTCTGCTCACGGTGAAGGGTGCGAAGAGCGGCCAGCCGCGCGAGACCCCGCTGCTCTACACAACCGACGGCGACAGGCTCGTGGTGGTGGCGTCCAAGGCGGGCAGCCCCAGCCATCCAGCGTGGTACCACAACATCAGGGCCAATCCGACGGTGGACATCCTCGCTCCGCGTGGGCGCAGCGGCCGCTACGTGGGCCACGAGGCGGAGGGGCCGGAGCGGGCGCGCCTATGGGAAGAGGCGAACGACCTCTACGCCGGCTACGACGTCTACCAGGGGCGTGCGGGCGAGCGGCGGATTCCGGTGATCGTGTTCAGTCGCGTCTGGCCGGCCCGGTGGGTCCCCGGCTAGTCCCGCGTGGCGGTGTGAGTGGGCCGACCAATCTCGCCTCTGGGGAGCGCCCCTGCGGGCGTACGGTCTAGCCTCTCCGCCGATGGGCAAGCGATCGCGACGGCGCAACCGCGGCGAGGCTCCTGCCGCGCCCGCCAGCACCAGCGACTACACGGATCCGGAGGGCAACGTGCTGACGCTGCGCGACGACCTGTCCGCCGGCACGGTGAAGAAGGTGCGCCAGCTCGACTCCACGCCCGGCGCCTCCGCCGAGGACCTCTGGCAGCGGCGCGGCGAGCTGCTGTTCGAGCGCCTGGCGGTGGGCTGGACGATCGCCGGGCTGCCGCTCGAGAGCCAGAAGGAGCTACTGGGCCGCTACCGGATGGCGAGCGGCGACGAGCGCCGCTGGATCCGCGACACGATCGACGAGCACCTCGCGAAGCACGTGCCGGAGCTCGGCTGACGCCGAGGTGCGCGGTGCGCAGTGCGCAGAACGAGAAGGGCCGCCCCAAAATGGAGCGGCCCCTCTGCTCACTTGCTCACTGCGCTCTGCGCACTAGTGCTGCTTCTTCGCCCCCTTAGCTGCACCCGGATTGCCTATTGCATCCAGGAACGCCTGGCCGTCCGGGCTCCCTAGCCCCGTCACGTCGTCAAACCCGGGCCGCGTGGCGAGCGTGCCCGTGGTGTTGAGCGAGCGGAGCTTCGTGGTGGTCCCGTCGGTCGCGTCCACTCCGTTGACGAAGTCGTTGCGAACCACAGCCAGCTGGTTCGTCGGATCGACGACGTCGCGGAACGCCGAGCTGCCGGCGTCGGAGTAGAGCAGCGGGTTCACGAACCCGTGATGCACGCCGCCGGCCTGGTCGGCCAGCGCCATCACCCCGGCGAAGATCGGCGACGACAGGCTGGTGCCGCCGATCCGGTACTCGCTGTACTTGACAGAGCCGTCGGGGAACGTCTGGGTCTGGCCCACGAGCATTCCCGTCTGCGGATCGCCGACGTCCGCCACGTCGGGCACCACGCGCCCGGCTCGGCCGCCGAAGAACTTGGCGAGCTTGCCCGGCACGACGCCCTTCTGGTAACCCGGCTCGGCGTACAGCTGGCTGGTTCCGCCGCCGCCACCGTAGAGCCAGTCACCCGGCGGGTCGGGCTGCCAGGTGCCGTTCGTGAGCGTGCTGGTGGACGTGCCCCAGCCGGTCTCGAACAGGTAGTTGTTCGCCTGGCCGACGGCGAGCGAGGTGCCGCCAACGGCGGTCACGTTCGGGCTGTCGGCCGGGAAGTCGGTCGAGCGGTGCCCGAGGGTCACCACCTCGTCCCCGTTGTCGCCCGAGGAGAAGTACACGCCGATCCCCTCGATGGCGGCCTGGCGGAACGTGTCGTCCCAGGCACGCTGGATGCCCTTCGGCACGTCCTCGCCGAGATCGCCGTACGAGTTGGTGATGATCTGCGCCTGCTCCTTGTCCACGATCGTGTTCATCGCGGCAACGAGCGACTCGTCGTTGCAGTCCTTCCCGCCCACGTAGAGGACGTTCGCCCCCGGGGCCATCGAGTGGACGGCCTCGACGTCGAGCGTCTCCTCGCCGTACCAACCCTGCGGGTCGCACGGATCGTCGGCCGGCACGTTCTCGATGCCGCCCGGCAGGATCTGCTGGAACTTCACCGGCGGCAGGCCATGACGGCGCGAGTACTGGTTGGCGTCCCGCTGGATCGTCGGCGCGCCGAACGCGTCGATGATCGCCACGGTCTGGCCCGTGCCGTCGTTGCCCGAGCCGATCGCGCTGTTCACGCCGTAGGCGCCCTGGAGCTGCGCGGGCGTGTAGCCACACGGCGCGTAGGGCTGAGTCGAGCCATAGGCCGGCGGCGCGGTGGTCGCCTGCTTCTGGCCCCAGTACTGCGAGCACGGCGGCGCGTTCACGAACGCCGGGCTCGGCGGTGCGCCGGCCAGGTCGTCCGGGGTCGAGGTCGAGTCGGCCTGCTGCGGCCGCACGAGGCGGTCGCTGCCGTCGAGCCCGGTCACCCCGGTGATGTTCTTCGCCACCGAGCGCGGGATGGTCAGGTCGCCGTCCGGCGACTGGAGCACCCGGCCCGCGTGCCGGTAAGTGCGGATCTGAGTCGAGAACGCCTTCTCGACCTGGGCCACGTCGCCCGAAGCCTCAACCCAGCGGTTGTTGGTCGAGGGGTTGTCCGAGCTCAGGGTGAAGCCCGCCTTCTTGAGCCAGGCGCTCACGGCCTTCTGCGAGGCGCTCGTGGGCGCGTAGCGGGCGTCGAACTGGGCCGCCGTCAGGTACTGGCGGTACGACGAGCTCGATGGATCGGTGACGGCGGCGATGCGTTGATTCAGCTCGTTCGAGTTGCGGAGCTTCAGGTACACCCAGAACGTCTTCGTCTGGGCACTGGGCGCCGAGCCGACCTGGGCCGAAGGGGTGGCCCAATTCGGAGCGCTGTCTGGAAGCGCGGTGCGCGTGCTGGCTGCTGCAGCAGAGGCCGGCACCGCGCCGGCTACTACGCAGGCAACCAACGCCGCACGACGCAGCGTGTTAGTGGAGAGACGCAAAGGTCTCCTCCTCCCTAGCTGGGGAAGGGGCTGGTCCTCCCTGAGACCCCTCCCGGTGGTCATTCCTGACTCCCGCCCAGGCCCTCCCGCCCGGCAGGTGAACCGAGCCGTTATAGCGCGTTCGACACCGCGACCCCCTTCTGAGGCACACCGGGCACACCTTTTTGGTCACGTTCGCCGGTGCCAGATCCGGGCACACCGAGAGCTATGCGACAGCTGACCAGCCTCGACGCGCAGTTCCTCGCGGTGGAGACGCCGCGCACCTACGGCCACGTGGGCGGGCTCGCCGTGTACGACCCGACGACCACGCCCAACGGCAAGCTGGAGCTCTCCGACTTCTGCGACCTCGTGGCCGAGCGGCTGCACATGCTGCCGCCGTTCCACTGGCGGCTCGTGCAGGTGCCATTCGGGCTCGACCATCCCTACTGGATCGAGGACCCGGACTTCGACATCGACTTCCACATCCGCGAGGCCGCGATCCCGCCGCCGGGCGACGACCGCTCGCTCGGCGAGGTGGTGGCGCGCATCTTCGCGCGGCCGCTCGACCGCTCGAGGCCGCTGTGGGAGCTGTACCTGATCCATGGCCTGTCGGGTGGGCGCGTGGCGATGCTGACGAAGGTGCACCACTCGGTGGTGGATGGCGTGTCCGGCGCGGAGATTCTCAGCGTGCTGCTCGACCTCGTGCCGGAGGGGCGGGAGATCGAGCCGCCCGAGCCGGGGCACGAGGGCGAGCGGGTACCGACGGACCTCGAGATGCTCGGTCGCGGCGTGGCCGGGCTGCCGCGCTGGCCGCTGCGTGCCTTGCGCGCCGTGCCGTCCACCGTGCCGCACCTCGTGGACCTGCCGGGCGTCGGGCGAATGCCGGGGATGCGCACGTTCGGGCGCGTGGCCTCACGGCTGCGCAAGGCCACGGGCGCGGCGCCCACCGACCCGCGCGTGCTCGAGATGCAGACCGGGCGCGTGCCGCGCACGCGCTTCAACGGGCCGATCTCGGCGCACCGTCGCTTCGCGTTCGGGTCCGTGTCGCTGGACGCGGTGAAGGCCTTGAAGAACGAGCTGGGCATCACCGTGAACGACGTGGTGGTGACGATGTGCGCGACCGCGGTGCGCGAGTGGCTCGACGAGCGGGGCGAGCTGCCGGACGAGCCGCTCGTGTCGATGATCCCGGTGTCGGTGCGCGGGCCACACGAGCTCGGCGAGTTCGGCAACCGCGTGTCGATGATGATCGTCCCGATCCCGACGAACGTGGACGACCCGCGCGAGCGGCTGATGCAGGCGCACGAGTACCTGCGCGGCGCCAAGGAGCGCCACCAGGCAATCCCGGCCACTTTGCTCACGGACGCCACCGCCTTCATCCCGCCGGCCGTGGCGGCCATGGCCGCGCGCACCACCCTCGACATCATGGGCCGGGTCCGGCCGCCGCTGAACCTGGTGATCTCGAACGTGCCGGGTCCGCGCGAGCGGCTCTACTGCTCGGGCGCGCTGCTGCAGTCGCACTTCCCGGTGTCGGTGATCGCCGATGGCGTGGGGCTGAACATCACGGCGATGAGCTACCGCGACCACATCGACTTCGGCATCGTCGCCGACCGCGGGATGCTGCCGGACGCGTGGCCGCTGATGGAGGGCCTGAAGCGCGCGTGCGCCGAGCTCGAGGAAGTGGTGTGCGGGAAGAAGCGGGCGCGCAAGGCGGGGACCAACTCCGCCCCCGCAGCCGCTTCACCGTCCTGAATACGAAGTACGGCTCACCGAACCTCAATTGGGGGGTTGCCTCTGCTCAGTCGGGGCTCTGACGGGCGTAACTTGGCTGAGTGATCGAAGGTCCCATCGTCGACAGGCAGATCGGTCACAGGGTCCGCCTCGATCTGCCCGTCGGTGTAGACGCTCCAGGCGCAGCCCGTCACGCGTTCGACGCGATCCAGCACGGGCTCGATCCCACGATCGAGTACACCGTGAAGCTCCTCATCTCGGAGCTCGTGAGCAACTCGGTCAAGCACTGTGGCCAGGGCTCCGTGCACGTCGAGATCGAGGCGATGGGCGGCAACGTCCGCGTGGACGTGAGCGACCACGGCCCCGCCTTCGTGCCGGGCCCACGCACCGCCGCGGCTGACGCCGAGGGCGGCTGGGGCCTCGTGCTCGTCGACCAGCTCGCCGACCGCTGGGGCAGCTTTCACGAGCGCTCCCACGTGTGGTTCGAGGTCGACGGCGTCGTCACCGCCGCGTAGCGCTTCCGTCTAGCGCTGCTCGTTGATGCGCAGCAGGTTGCCCGCGGGGTCGCGGAAGGCGCAGTCGCGGATGCCGTACGGCTGGTCGGTGGGCTCCTGGACGACCTCGGCGTCGCCGGCCTGCAGCCGCTCGAACGTGGCGTCGAGGTCCGCGGTGGCCAGGTTGATGCTGGCGAAGGTGCCCTTGGCCATCATCTCGGCAATAGTGCTGCGCTCGTCGTCGGTGATGCCGGGTGTGGCTGCCGGCGGGTAGAGCACGATCGATGTGTCGGGCTGGTCGGCGGGGCCGACGGTGATCCAGTGCAGCCCGCCGTATTCGACGTCGGCCCGGACCTCGAAGCCCAGGGTGTCGCGATAGAAGGCCAGGGTCGCGGCCGGGTCGTCGTGCGGGAGGAAGCTCGCGTGAATTGTGATGTCCATGACCGAAACGTTAGGGACGGCTCCGGGCCTGCGCTTCTCGATTCCTGACCGGTTTGGTCACCTGTTTGGCCACGCACGGCGGCATCCCCGCCATTGCTCCCGCGTCCTGGCGGCGGTAGGCGCTCGGCGGCATGCCCACCAGCTCGGTGAAGCGGCTGCTGAAGGTGCCGAGCGACGAGCAGCCGACCTCGAAGCAGATCTCGGTCACGCTGAGGTCGCCACGGCGCAGCAGCGCCATCGCGCGCTCGATGCGCCGCGTCATCAGGTAGCTGTACGGCGACTCGCCGTAGGCCAGCCAGAACTGGCGGCTGAAGTGGCCGGCGGACATGTGGGCGGCGCGGGCGAGCGCCTCGACGTCGAGCGGCCGCGCGTACTCCCGGTCGATCCGGTCGCGGACGCGGCGCAGCCACGCGAGGTCGCGCAGGTGCTGCGCCGCGGCGGGACTGCCGGTCACCCGGGAGATCGTGCCACAGATCGGCGGACGCGTCTCACGGCGCCCGTGACGGGCCACGGTCAGCGGCTGACGTAGGCCGCGAGGTGCTCGCCGGTCAGCGTGGAGCGGGCGGCCACGAGGTCGGCGGGGGTGCCCTCGAAGACGATCCGGCCGCCGTCGTGGCCGGCGCCGGGGCCGAGGTCGATGATCCAGTCCGCGTGCGCCATGACGGCCTGGTGGTGCTCGATGACGATCACCGACCTGCCGGAGTCGACGAGCCGGTCGAGCAGCCCGAGGAGCTGTTCGACGTCGGCGAGGTGAAGGCCCGCCGTCGGCTCGTCGAGGACGAGGATGCCTCCTTTCTCGCCCATGTGCGTTGCGAGCTTGAGGCGCTGGCGCTCGCCACCGGAGAG
>DASXCV010000011.1:0-6101 GCA_036491015.1 Thermoleophilaceae bacterium
AGGAAGTCGAGGGCTTCGTTCAAGGGGACGATTCTCTCGTCACTCGCGTCTTCGAGTCGGAACGGGCCGATGGCCGTGCGCTCGAGCTCCTCGCAGTAGGCGTCGCCCAGGTCGGTGATGAGAGTGCGCACATAGGTGCCCGACGAGCACTCGATCTCGAACTCGGCCCGCGCGTCGTCGGACCGCAGGAGCTCGGCGCGGTAGATCGTCACGGGGCGCGCGTCCGCCTGCACGAACTCGCCGCGGCGCGCCTTCTTGTAGAGGCGCTCGCCCCCGACCTTCACGGCCGAGTAGGCGGGCGGCACCTGCATCAGGTCGCCGCTCTCGATCGTCAGTGACTCCGGCATGCGGCCGGTTTGCTCGAGCCGGCCGTCGCGATCGCCCGTGTCCGAGGTCCAGCCGAGGAGCGCCACGGCGCGGTAGGTCTTCGGCAGCGCCATGAGGAAGCGCTGGGCGCGCGTGGCGGCGCCGACGAGCACGAGCAGCAGCCCGGTGGCGAACGGGTCGAGCGTGCCGGCGTGGCCGACCTTCACGCGCCGGCCCGCCTCCTCGGACAGGCGTCTGCGCACCAGGGCCACAACATCATGGGAGGTCACGCCGGCCGGCTTGGGATAGAGCAGGACGCCCGCGTCCGGCATCGAGATCCGCAGCTAGAGCTGCTCGCGAACCTCCACGCGGAGGCGCTCGACCAGCTCCTCCACGGGCAGCTCGGTGGAGAAGCCGGCGGCCTGACGATGCCCGCCGCCGCCGTGGCCGCGAGCGATGCGCGACACGTCCACGCGTCCGTCGGTGGCGCGCAGGCTGACCTTGCGCACGCCGGCGCGGTCCTCGGACAGCAGGTCGCGCACCAGCGCGGCCACAGCGGTGCCCTGGACCGCGCGGATGTGGTCGACAATCCCCTCCGAGTCCGTCTCGAGCGAGTGGGTCTGCTCGTAGTCCTCGCGCGTGAGGTAGGTGTAGGTGAGCGCGCCGTCGTCGAAGCGGCCGACGCGGCTGAGCGCGCGTGCGAGGAGCTCGAGCCGGCCGAAGGGCAGGTCTTCGTAGAGGCGCCTGTAGACGTTGTGGACGTCCACGCCGAGGTCGACGAGGTCGGCGGCCACACGGTGCGTCTCGGCCGTGGTGTTCTCGTACATGAAGCGCCCGGTGTCGGTGACGATCGCGACGTACAGCGCCTCGGCGATCTCGGGCGTGACCTCCGCGCCGAGCCCCTTCGCGATCGTGTAGACGATCTCGGCGGTGGACGACGCGTTCCCCACCACGAGGTTGACCGTGCCGAAGCGCGTGTTGTCGTGGTGGTGGTCGATGTTGAGGATGTGCAGGTTGTCCTGCTGCAGGAAGTCCACCGGCATGCGGTCGATGTTGCCGCAGTCGAGGAAGACGATCGTGCGCTCGTGGACGTCGGCGGGCGGGTCGTGCACGAGACCGTTGAAGTCCATGTAGCGGTATTCGTGCGGCAACGGGAACTCGTCCGCCGCCATGAACATCAGCGCATCCTTGCCGAGCTGCATGAGGATCTGGTGGGTCGCGAGCAACGAGCCCAGGGCGTCGCCATCCGGGTTCTCGTGCGTGGTCAGGAGGAGCTTGTCCGCCGAGCGGAGCTCCTCCACCACCTGGTCAAGATCGGTTGCTACTTCCAATCCCCCTCGCCTTCCGTGTCAAGTAGTTCTGAGATCCGCATCCCGCGGTCAATCGAGTCGTCGTAGTGGAACTCGAGCGTCGGCGTGCGCTTCATGCGCAGCTCCTGCCCGACCTTTGACTGTAGAAAGCCCGCCGAAGAGCGGAGTCCCTCGAGGGCCTCGCTCTTCTGCTCGTCCGATCCAAGCACGCTGACGTACACGTGCGCATGGCGCAGGTCTGGGCTCGTCTCCACTCCGGTCACAGTCACAAACCCGATACGCGGGTCTTTCAGATCCTCGGTGATGTGGCCAGAGAGAACCTCTCGCACGGCCTCATTCACCCGTCGCATCCGGGACCCGGGCATCCTAGCTAAGGATTTCGTCGGCAGAGACAAGGCCCCTCTCCACGCGGACCCCTTGTGGGAACTGGGATTCCACGTAGCGGGTGAGCTTGGCGGCGGCGTCCTCGACGCTGTGCGCGTCGCGGCCCACGAGTGCCGCCGACAGCGTCGAGCGCTGCCAGAGCTCCTGGTGATCGGTCTCGGCCACGCTCGCCCCGAACCGCTGCCGCAGATGCGCCTTCAGCGACTGCAGCTCCTTGCGCTTGCCCTTGAGGCTGCCGTTGTCCGGGAAGTGGAGGTGGATTTCGAGGAGGCAGATGAAGGACATGGGTGTCGGATCTCGGGTCTCGGGTGTCGGGTCTTGCTCCGACACCAGACACCTGACACCTGACACCTAACTACAGCTCGCGTTCCACCTGACGCGTCTCGTACACCTCGATGACGTCCTCTTCCTTCACATCCGCGTAGTTCTCCAGCACGATGCCGCACTCGAAGCCGGCCTCGACCTCGCGGGCGTCGTCCTGGAAGCGGCGCAGGGATGCGATGCGGCCGTCGTAGATGATCGTGCCGCCGCGGACGAGGCGGGCGCTGGCGCCACGCCGGATCGTGCCCTCGCGGACGAACGAGCCGGCGATCGTGCCGACGCGCGATGCCTTGAAGGTGGCGCGCACCTCGGCCACGCCGATCGTGCTCTCGACCTCCTCCGGCTCGAGCAGGCCCTCCATGGCGGCGCGCAGCTCCTCCACCACGCGGTAGATGACCGAGTAGGTGCGGATCTCCACGCCCTCGCGGGCGGCGATCTGGCGCGCGTCCTGCACCGGCCGGACGTTGAACCCGATCACGATCGCGTCGGACGCCGAGGCGAGCATCACGTCGGACTCGTTGATGCCGCCCACGCCGTCGTGGATCACGTTGACCGCGACCTGGTCGTGCGGCAGCTTGGCGATCTCGTCCTCGAGCGCCTCGAGCGAGCCGGCAACGTCGGCCTTGAGCACGAGGTTGAGCTCCTTGATGCCCTCCTGCGCGCGGGCGAAGACGTCCTCGAGCGAGACGCGCACGCCCTGGCGGCGGGCCAGCGCCTCGGTCTTGAGCCGGTTGGCGCGCTCGCCCGCGAGCTGGCGCGCGCGGCGGTCGTTCTCGACCACGCGGAAGTGCTCGCCAGCCTCGGGCACGCCGTCGAAGCCGAGGATCTCGACCGGATCGCCCGGGTGGGCCTGCTTCATGCGCTCGCCGCGGTAGTCGTTCATCGCGCGCACGCGCGCCCAGTGGGCGCCGGCCACGAGGGCGTCGCCCACCTTGAGCGTGCCGCGCTGCACGAGCAGCGTGACCACGGGGCCGCGGCCCGGATCGAGCTTCGACTCGATCACGCTGCCGGACGCCTCGGTGTTCGGATTGCTCTTGAGCTCCTCGAGATCGGCAATCGTGACGATGGTCTCGAGCAGGCTCTCGAGCCCGACCTTGGTCTTGGCGGACACGTCGACGAACTCGGTGTCGCCGCCCCAGTCGGCGGGCGTCAGCGCGAGCTGTGCCAGCTCGCCGCGCACGCGGTTGGGGTCCGCGCCTTCCTTGTCGATCTTGTTGACCGCGATCATGATCGGCACGTCGGCGGCCTTGGCGTGGTCGACGGCCTCCTCGGTCTGCGGCATCACGCCGTCGTCGGCTGCCACGACGATCACCGCGACGTCGGTGACCTTGGCGCCGCGTGCGCGCATGGCGGTGAATGCTGCATGGCCGGGCGTGTCGATGAATGTGATCTTGGCGCCGGACGGTGCGGTCACCTGATAGGCGCCGATGTGCTGGGTAATGCCGCCGGCTTCCCCCGCCGCCACATTGGCCGAGCGAATGGTGTCGAGCAGCGAGGTCTTGCCGTGATCGACATGGCCCATGACGGTGACGACCGGTGCGCGCGCAACCAGCGCGCCTTCTTCGTCGGCTGTGTCGAACAGGCCTTCCTCGACGTCGGCTTCCGCGACGCGGCGGACCGAATGGCCCATTTCCTCGGCGATGAGTTGCGCGGTGTCGGCGTCGATCACGTCGTTGATCTGCAACATCTGGCCCTGCTGCATCAGCAGGCGGATCACATCGACCGCGCGCTCGGACATGCGGTTGGCCAAATCCGAAATCGTGATCGCTTCGGGGATCGTCACCTCGCGCACGAGCTTTTCCTTCGGCTCGTTGGACGCGTGGCCCTTGAGCCGCTGGGTGCGGCGACGAAATGACGCGACTGAGCGCTCGCGCACTTCATCGGCGCGCAACGCGGTGATCACGGTCAGGCGGCCGCGCTGTTTCTCCGCGCCGGGACGCGGCGTGGTCGGCCGCGCCGGCGTGGCCGGACGGCCGCTGGCGCCGCGGCGCGCGGTCCGCGGAGCGTCGTCGTCCTCGGCTTCGACGGTAAGACGTCCGGCCGGACGTTTGGTCTCGTCCTCGCCAAAACGCTTCTTCGCGACTTCGTCGGCTTTCTTCTTGCTCTCTTCGTCGTGCTTGCGGCGGTCGTCTTCCTCGCGCTTGCGCGCTTCGGCGGCGGACCGCTCGGATTGATTGGTAACCTCGCGCGTGGCGCGGCGGCGCGCCTCTTCCTCGGCGATCTTGCGCTCTTCGGCCTCGCGCACGCGGCTGTCGGCAAGCGCATGGGCCCGTGCGTTGCGTTCTTCGTCGGTCAGAGTGCGCAATACGACGCCGGACGGCCTCGGTGCATCGGCAGCCGGCGTGCTCGGCGCGGTGGCGGGAGCCGCGACTTTCGGCGCGGCCGCGCGCGCCTTCGGCGCCTCGATCGGCGCAGGCTCGGCGCGTGCTTCGCCCGGCCCGCCGATCACGCGGCGTTTGACCTTCTCGACCACGACTTGCTTGCTGCGGCCATGACTGAAGCTCTGGCGCACCACGCCCGCCTCGGAGCGTGGTTTGAGCGTCAGCGTTTTGACGCTCAGCTTCTTGTCGCCAGGGTTCTTCGTCTCGCTCATTTAGTCTCTTTGTCCTTGCGTATCGCCGGCAGGTCCGGATCGGAAGCGCGTCAAACGTACCGCGCGGACGAGAAAAGTCTCGCTCACGGGGCCTGCAAGCAGGGCTGCATGTACCACATTTGGCCGGTTTAATGCCAAATCCAATTGGGCGCCGGAAAATGCGCCGATGACCGGGATTTCCGGTGATTTTTCGTCCGTTTTGCGGCGTAGCGCGCCGTCCAGCTTTCGCTTTCCGTCGTTCGCGGCGTCGGCGGCATGGATCAGCGCCAACGCTTCGCCGCGGCCGATCGTCGCCTCGACCTGGGAAAATCCGCTCACCACCGCGCCGGATTTGCCGGCAATCGCCAGCGCGTCGAGCGCGGCGCGTTCCAGCATACGTTCGGTGATGGCCGTAAGATCGCCGGCGACGCGCACGTTCTTCTTGAAGCCGCGCGCGAACACGTTGCGCTTGACGGCTTCATCGAGCGCTTCCCGCGTGGCGCTGATCCAGATGCCGCGCCCGGGCAATTTGCGTTTCACGTCCGGCACTGCTTCGCCAGCAGGGCCGACCACGAAACGGATCATCTCGTTGACCGGCTTCAGGCTGCGGCTCAGCGCGCAATGACGCTCGGTCCCTGGAGCGATGCTGGTTGCTCCGCGGTCGAGATCGTCGTCGTGCACGTCGTGCGCTTGCGCCAGCATGCTCGGTCGTTAGTCCCTTCAGGCCGGTTCTTGCGGAGCGTCCGCTTCCGCCGGTACTTCTTCAGCGGGCGGCGGCGCCAGCTCGGCTTCGGTCACCCAGCCGGCTTTCAGACGCGCCTGCATGATGAGGGCTTCAGCCTCCTCACGCGACACATCCAGGCCGTCGAAATAGCCGGGCTCGCGTTTGCTTTCGCCGTCCTTGCGTTCGGTCCATCCGACAAGGTCGTCGGTGGCGCAGCCGGCGAGGTCTTCGACGGTCTTCACGCCGTTCTCGCCAAGATTGACCAGCATCTGGGTGGTCACACCGGGTACGTCCTTCACAGCGTCTTCCACGCCGAGTTCCTTTCGTTTGTCGTCGAGTTCGGATTCCAGCTTCTCGAGGTATTCCTTGGCGCGCTCCTGTAGTTCGCGCGCGGTGTCCTCATCGAAGCCTTCGATACCGGCGAGTTCCTTCTGATCGACCAGCGCCAGTTCCTCGATTGAGCCAAAGCCTTCCGAGGCGAGCA
>DASXCV010000012.1:0-4527 GCA_036491015.1 Thermoleophilaceae bacterium
GTCGGGAACGGCACGCCGGGCTACGACATCGAGCCGCCCTACCGCAAGATGGGCTGGAACGCCTCCGACACGCGCCCGCTCGCGTTCGCCGACTGCCGCGTGCCCGAGGAGAACCTGCTCGGCCCACGCGGTATGGGCTTCAAGCAGTTCCTCCAGACGCTCGACGGCGGGCGCATCGGCGTGGCCGCGATGGGCGTCGGCCTCGCCCAGGGCGCGCTCGACGAGGCGCTCGCCTACGCCAAGGAGCGCGTGGCATTCGGCAAGCCGATCGCCAAGTTCCAGGCGATCCAGGCCAAGCTCGCCGACATGGCCACGGAGATCGAGGCCGCGCGCCTGATCACATACAAGGCGGCCCTCCTCAAGGACGCGGGCAGGAACTTCAGCCTCACCGCCGCGCAGGCCAAGCTCAAGACCGGACGCCTGGCCGTGCGTGCCAGCGAGGAGGCCGTGCAGATCCACGGCGGCTACGGCTACATCGAGGAGTACCCCGTGTGCCGCTTCTACCGCGACGCGAAGGTCCTCACGATCGGCGAGGGCACGGACGAGGTGCAGCAGATGGTGATCGCCCGCGCCCTCGGCGCCTGACGGCCGCGCCGTACCGAGGCGGCGGCGCTCGGCGCTAGACGAGTGCGGGACTGGCGGGCGCCGGCCGCTCGGGCGAGCCGTCACGGCCTGGCGAGGTGGGACCGCTGTGGCGCTCCACGTGGCGCTCGAACTCGCGCACGATGCGCTCCCAGTCGTCGCTGGGCGGCGGCGGCCCGGGATCGTCGTCGTCATCGCCGCCGGGCCCGTCGTCGTCACCGTCGCCGCGGCGCGCCCAGAAGCTGAGGCCGGACAGCGGTCCGCCCACGCTGAGGGCCACAAGCGACAGCGGCCGCGCGAGCACGAAGGCGCCGAGCACCACGAGTGCGAGGCCGGTCACGCCGAAGAGGACGAGCAGCGGGTAGTGGCGCGCGGCGAGCCTGCGCGCACGCGGCCACGAACCGAGCAGGGCGCCGGTGGCGAACGGCGAGACGAGACAGAGCAGAGACGGTGCGATCACAACGAGGCGGTTCGGGGATCCTGCCCATGTTTATCGGCAGGACCCCCCATTTCCAGTATCCGTCGTGTTAACCGCCGAATCTGCCTTGCAGCGCCATCACGCTGTTCACGTACTCGCGCGTGGCGGGCAGCATGCCCTCCTGGCGCACCGACTCGAGGCCCTGGTAGTAGGCCGCGATCGTCGTCGGGATGTCATCACCCGTGTCACGAAGCAGCTGGCCCAGGTAGAGCACGCCGGCGTGCACGTTGTCGGAGGCCGAGCTCGAGTTCAGCGGCGCCTGCGCGAGGTTGCTGTTGATCCACGACCAGGTGCCCGGCAGGATCTGCATCACGCCGCGCGCGTTGGCGCTCGACACGAGGTCGTTGTTGAAGCCGCTCTCCTGCCAGCCGATCGCGCTCGCGAGCGAGGCCGGCACGCCGTTCGCGGCCGCGATCTCGGAGATCGTCGACGAGCTCACTCGCTCGGGCGTGGGGAACGGCGGCGCGTTCGGCACGACGGTGTTCGACGGCGCCGGACTGGAGGTGTTGATCTGCGCGCCGGTGGGCAGCTTGAGCACCGTGCCGATGAGCAGCGGCCTGGCCGGATCGACGCCGTTCATGTCCGCGACGGCGATCATCGGCACACCGCTTGCCGCGGCGATCGAGGTCAGGGTGTCCCCCGGCCGGACGGCGTACGCGCCGGCGGGTGGAGCGCCTGAGCTCGCCGAGCTCGAGCTGCTCGAGCTGCTCGTGAGCGGCGTGCCGGTCGACAGCGCCTGGGCGGCCTCCCCCTCCGAGGGGATCTGCAGCTCCGAGCCGAGCACCACCTGGCTGTCGTCGGAGAGACCGTTCGCAACCGCCAGGGCATGGGTTGAGAGGTTGTCCTGGGCGGCAATCGACCACAGGGTCTCGCCCGGCTGGACCGTATGGATCACCGCCGCATGTGCAGGCGCGGCGAGTGCCAGCGCACCGATCGCAGAGGCAAGAAACAGGCGTTTGGTCGTCAAGACGGCCTCCCGTGGGCGTCTGTCGGGGACTTGTCCATCCCGACCGCCTTCTCACCGCCAGCCGCCAGTCCTCTTAGTCTGCGTGCTTATGGCGCCCTGCAAGAGATGGTGCGCGTGAGCCGCCGCGCACTCGTGATCTGGGCCGTTTTGTTCGGTGTTTATGCGGCCACGCTGGGGATGCGGGCCTTCGATCACTCGGCCTACGCCGGGGACGAGCCGCGCTTCCTGCTCACCACCCGGTCGCTCGCGCACAGCGGCGATGTGAACGTATTCGACGAGTACCGGTCGAACGCCTACCGGAGCTTCTACAAGCACAAGCTTTCGAGCGCAGGCGCGCCGGATCGTGTGCAGCGCACGCTGTACGAGCCGGGCGGGCTGGGCTTCCCGCTGCTGCTCACGCCGGCGTATCTCGTGGGCGGGACGCATGGGGTGGAGCTGTTTTTGGCTGCGCTGGCGGCGCTTGCGGTGGCGCTCGCCTACCTGCTCGCGTTGCGCGTGGTGCCCGATCCGTGGGCGCTCGGCGCGACGCTGGCCGTCGGCGTGTCCCCTCCCCTGCTCGCCTACAGCACGACGGTCTATCCGGAGCTCGCGGGCGGCGCGCTTCTCGCCGGCGCGGCCCTGCTCGGCCTGAGCGCGGCTGAGCACCCCACCCGGGCCCGCGTGTTCGGCTCGTTCCTGCTGCTGGCGCTCGTGCCGTGGATGTCGGTGCGGCTCGTGCCGGCGGCGCTCGTGGTGGCCGTGTTCGTGATCGCGTGGCTGAGGCGCCGGCGGCACGGGCTGATGGCCTTGATGGGCGCCGAGGTGGCGGGCTTCAGCGCGGCGCTGTTCGTGGGTGTCAACGAGGGCTTCTACGGCGGGATCACGCCGTACGCGGCGCTACCCGCGGGTGTGCACGCCACCGGGGCCGACTCGTTCCACGGCTATGCCGATCGCGCACCGCGGCTGGCCGGCCTGTTCCTCGACCGGGAGGTGGGACTGCTGCGCTGGGCGCCCGTGCTGCTGCTCGGCTTCGTCGGCCTGTGGCTCTTGTGGCGCGGGCGGCGTGAGCGGCTCGGCCAGGCGGTGCCCGGCTACCGCACGATGGCGTCGGCCGCGGGGCTGTGCGCGGCCGCGATCGGGGCACAGCTGCTGGTGGCCGCATTCGCTGCGCCGGTGATCGCCGGGCCGTGGTTTCCCGGGCGACAGCTGATCGCGGTACTGCCGCTCGCCATCCCGCTGTGTGCCTGGGGGCTGCGCCACCTCCCGCGCTTCGGCGCCGTGCTCGCACTGCTCACCTTCGCGGCGTCGGCCTGGCTGTTCGTGGACGTGCGCTTCGGCACTGGCGGCCTGGCCGCCGGCAGGCCGGACGCACCCTGGGGGCCGCTCGTGAAGGCGTTCCCGCGCTTCGACGGCTCCGCCTATCCCACGGTGGTCGCGATCGCGGCCGGCGTGCTGATCCTGCTCGTCGGCTGGCGCGACACGCGCCAGTGGCGGCGGATGATGGGCCTCAGCTGGCCGGCGGCGGTGAAGCGCTAGCTCACTAGAGCTCGCGCTCGAGCAGCTTGGCTGCTGCGCTGGCGGGGTCGAGCTTGCGCGACACCACCTGGTCGAGCAGGTCCTGCACCGAATCGTCCTCGCGGACCGACTCCTCGAGCTTCCGCCGCAGCCTCACCGCGGCCAGCGCCATCACCTCGTTCATCAGGTTCCTACGGCGCCGCTCCTCGAGCGTGCCCTGCTCCTTGATGTGCTCGTGGTGCTCCGCGATCTTCTCGGCCACCTCGACCACGCCTTCGCCGCGCGAGGCCTCGGTCTGCAGGATGGGCACGCGCCAGTCGGTCTTCGGGCCGAGCGAGAGCACACCGCGGATCTCGCGCACCATCGTGTCCGTAAGCGGGTGGTCGGCCTTGTTCACCACGATGATGTCCGGGATCTCCATCACGCCGGCCTTGAGCGCCTGGATCGAGTCGCCGGAGCCGGGCATCAGGACGAGCACGACGGTGTCGGCGTGGTCGATGATGTCGACCTCCGCCTGGCCGACGCCGACGGTCTCGAGGAAGACGTCGTCCTTGCCCGAGGCGTCCATCAGGAGCGCCGCCTGCAGCGTGGCCTCGGACAGGCCGCCGAGCGAGCCGCGGCTGGCCATCGAGCGGATGAACACGCCCGGGTCGAGAAAGTGCTCGGTGAGCCGGATGCGGTCGCCGAGCAGCGCGCCGTGGGTGAACGGCGAGGACGGGTCGATCGACAGCACCGCCACCTCGCGGTCGTGCGCCCGGGCATTCTTCACGAGCGCGCCGATCAGCGTGGACTTGCCAACGCCGGGCGGGCCGGTGAAGCCCACCACCTGCGCCCTGCCGGTCTTCGGGTAGACCTCGCGGACGAGCGCCCAGCCCTCGGGGTCGTCGTTCTCCACCAGCGAGATCGCGCGGGCAAGCGCGCGCTTGTCGCCGGTGAGAAGACCCTCGGTGAGGTCGGCTGCTGTGCGTCCTGGGGCGGCCATCGGGGCGGCACAGCATACGAACCG
>DASXCV010000013.1:0-5090 GCA_036491015.1 Thermoleophilaceae bacterium
CGACTTCCTCGGCCAGAAGTCCCTCATCGCCTACGCGAACGGCTTCCGCTCGTGCGCCAACAGGCTCCGCGCCGATGGCGTCGACCTCGCGGGCTATTCGCTCCCGGCACGCGTTGACGATCTCGAGGCGGCCCGCCGCGCACTCGGCTACGGCCGCATCGACCTGCTCAGCGAGAGCGCCGGCACGCGCATGGCGATGGTCTACACCTGGCGCTACCCGAAGAGCATCGACCGCTCGGTGATGATCGGCGTCAACCCGCCCGGGCATTTCGTCTTCAACTCGAAGACCACCGACTCGCAGATAGCTCAGTTCTCCGCGCTGTGCGCGAAGGACGCGCAGTGCCGGGACAAGACGGGTGACCTCGCGGCCACGATGAGGTCGGAGGCGACGCACATTCCCGGCCATTGGGGCTTCCTGCCGATCAAGAAGGGCAACGTCCGGGTCGCGACGTTCTTCGGGCTGACGGACTCGACGTCCGCGGCCGATCCCATCGCCGCTCCGGTGACCCTCGACTCGTGGATCGACGCCGCCCACGGCGACGCGAGCGGATTCTGGCTCCAGTCCACCCTGGCGGACCTGGCCTTCCCCTCCTCGTTCGTCTGGGGCGACCTCGCGTCCATCGGCCTCAGCGACGCGCGCGCGGCCGATGCCGCCTTCGCCCCGAACGCGAACCGCGGCTCGATCATCGGCAACCCGAGCAGCGACTTCATCTGGGCCGGTGGCCGGCTGCGAGACGCGTGGCCCGCCAATCCGGACCAGAGCAAGTACGCGAGCGTGCAGGACTCGGCCACGCCGACGCTCATGATCGACGGGACGCTCGACGTCGCGACGCCTCCCGTGAACGCGACCAAGGAGCTCCTGCCGCACCTGTCGAACGGCCACCAGGTGCTGCTCCCGGGCCTCGGCCACACGACCGACTTCTGGTCGTACGAGCCCGCCGCGAGCAGCCGCCTGATCAACCGCTACCTCGACCGCGGCACGGTCGACAGGTCGCTCTACACGTTCAAGCCGGTCGACTTCAGCCCGGCGGCCTCGCAGTCCAAGGTGGCCAAGATCATCCTCGCGGTGATGGTGGGCTTCGCCGGACTCGTGCTGCTGTCGTTCGTGTTGCTGCCCTGGCGGATCCACCGGCGCGGCGGCTTCGGGCGGAAGAGCAGTGCCGCGCTGCGCACGCTCTACCCGTTCGTGCTCGGCCTCGGCGGCTGGTTCATCGGCGTGATGGCCGTGCTCACCGCGTCGCTGCGGGTTCCGCTCGACAGCGAACTGCTCGCGATCGCCTCGATCGGCGCGCCGGTGGGACTCGGGATCTACTGGGCATGGGTCAAGCGCGACTGGTCGGCCCGGGCGAAGACCTCGGGCTTCGTGGCCGCGCTGGGCGGCGCCCTGATGGGAGCGTGGATCGGATTCAGCGTGCTCACCGGCCTGTTCGCGGTGGTCACGACGATCGTCGGCGCGGCCGCCGGCGCGAACCTGATCTTGCTGGTGCTCGACATCGCTCGGGACCGCACGGCTCGCGAGCTCGCCACAGATACCCCGCGGCCGCGACCGGCACTCACGGGCGCCGGGGCGTGATGCCCCGCTCGCGCTGAGCGACCAGACGGAAAGAGAGCGGGGCGCCGGTGTGGCGCCCCGCTCGGTCGTTTTGGGTTGTGTGGCCGGGCCCTAGCCGGTGTTGCGGCAGGGGTTCGGCTTGTCACCGCTGTTGAAGTTGTTGAACTCCGAGATCGTCGTGAATCCGACGTCTGGATAAACGGTCTTCAACAGTGGCCCGTACTCGGACGTGGAGCTTCCCCCGAAGTGATTCGTCGTTCCGGGGATGAAGTTCCCGCCCTGCTGCCAGACGCACGTGCCGTGCGCCACGCCCGTCGTATAGAACGGGTAGAACTGCGCGCCCATCGGCGGGTTGACGCAGTTCGCGCCGGTGTCCCGGTCGCAGAACGGTGGGTTGTCCTGCGAGTCCGATGCCTCGATCCGCGGCAGGTCCGCCTCGAACGCGATCGTCGAGTAGTTGGTCCTGCCGTTGTTGATGAGCGGGCTCGTGAACAACACCGGGCTCGGGTGCAGCGCACGATCCTGAGCCGCGTTGGGGTTGGTGCCGGGCCAGTCGAGTCTGTAGGACTGTCCGTCGAAGTCCTCGTCGTCGCTGAAGCACCCGTTGATCATCACGAGCGTCGAGTCGGATCCCGGGACACAGAAGTTGTTCCCGTCGTCCTCGTCGAGTCCGCCCGCATCCTGCGCACCCGGCGACGTGCAGTTGAAGTTCGCATCGATCGCCAGGCAGTTCTCGAAGTGCCCGATCTCGTCGGACATCGCCACGTTGTACGTGTGCGCCGACCACGTGTTGCCACGCGGCAGACCGGTCGAGTACTCCGGGTGGAACGCGTACGGCTTCTCCTTGCACTTGTTCGCGCCAGGCCGGTACAGGACGTGACCGAAGCCATTGCCGATCGAAGCCGTCATCGACCCGTTCTTGCCCGTCGTGAGATCGGACATGTCGATGCGGAGTCCGGCCGGCGTGTCGTGCATGCGGAAGCGGATCACGTCTCCCGGGTTCATCAGCAGATCCTTGTTGAGATCAGGATCGACCGCGCTGAGGTTCGGATTGTCGAAGGTCCCGGTGAACAGCGGGTTCGCCGGCGCCTGCGACTGACCGTTCTTCGTGATGTACGCCCAGTTGATCGGCTCCGGGCCACCGAGGATGTAGTTGCTGCAGTCGGCGTTGTTATCGACACCCGTGTTCTGGTTCTCGTTGAAGCTGTCGATCGTCATCGCCGCGCAGTACTGCGTCGCGGTGCAGCCAAACCCCTCGAACTGCGGCACGTAGCCCGGCCCGTAGAACTGCAGCTCCATGAACGCGTTGCCGGGATGCTTGCCGATGTAATCCTTGGCCTTCGGATTCGTGCCCACGAGGTTGTTGGCGTCGGAATCCGGCGTGCACTTGTTCGTGAACTCAGGCGCGGACTCGGTGTCGCACAGCGTCAGCCCGAACCAGAACGTGGGGCGCAGCTGGAAATTCCATGTCGTTCCGCCGGCGCCGCTGGCGTTCGGCTGTTGCCTCGGCTCGGTGGGAAGCGTCATGGTGTACGTCATGTCGTTGCCCGAGCCGGGCACGTTCGACTTGAACTCGACCGACGGCTCGTCGTGGCCGTAGTACTCCCCGCCCGGGTCGTTGTAGACATCCGTACAGAGCGATGTCGGGCTCTGGCAAATGGGCTCGTCGTAGCCCTTCGTGAACGCGCGGCCGATGGCTGCGGACGCGGCTCCCGGCAGTAGCAGCGCCGCGGCAAACGCGGCTACGGCTACCGCCAGCAAAACAGGACGAAAACGGTTCACTGACCTCTCCTCTCCCAGACAGATCGGCGAAACCGGCGTGGCGGATCGGGCACTAAGGACGCACGCGCAACGGCCTCGTCGCTAACGGCCGATCGGCTGCCCAGTGGGAAGGCGCGCGGGATCGGCCCCACGTCTCACTCCGAGTTCCTCCTGCTCGGCGCCCTCCTCTCCTTGAAACGGCACGGACAGGCTACTCCTGCTGAGCAGTTACGGGCGTGCGATCATCGGCGAGTGCGCGAAGAGCTCGTCCTCGAGGCGGTCGACTCCCACACGGAGGGAATGCCCACGCGCGTGATCACCGCCGGCGTGGACGCGCTCCCGGGCGCGACGATGCTCGAGCGCAAGCTGGCGGTCGAGAACGACTTCGACGACCTGCGCCGTTTCCTGATGGACGAGCCGCGCGGCCACGGTGCGATGTCGGGCGCGCTGCTCCAGCCGCCGTGCCGCGACGACGCCGACTGGGGCGTGGTGTTCATCGAGGTGAGCGGCTGCCTGCCGATGTGCGGACACGGGACGATCGGCGTGGCGACCGTGCTCGTGGACTCCGGCATGGTCGAGGTGACCGAGCCCGAGACCACCATCCGGCTCGACGTGCCCGCCGGCCTCGTGGAGGCGCGCGTGAAGGTGGAAGGCGGCAAGGCCAAGGGCGTGACGATCCGCAACGTGCCGGCGTTCGTGCACGAGCTCGACGCCGAGGCCGGCGGGATTGGCTACGACATGGCCTTCGGCGGCAACTTCTACGCGATCGCGGACTCGTCGGCGATCGGCATCGAGGTGAAGCCCGAGAACGCTCCCGAGCTGATCGCGGCGGGGCTCGAGCTGATGGGCAAGCTGGACGAGCCGGTGCACCCCGAGGACGAGAAGATCCGCGGCTGCCGCCACGTGATCTGGACCGCTCCACCGTCGAACGGCGCCGACGGCCGCGCCGCGACGGCCATCCATCCCGGCTGGGTGGACCGCTCTCCGTGCGGGACGGGCACGAGCGCGCGCATGGCGATGATGCACGCGCGCGGGAGGCTCGGCATCGACGAGCCGTTCGTGCACGAGTCGATCATCGGCTCCCGCTTCACCGGCCGCCTGGTCGGCGAGACGAGCGTGGGCGGGCGCCCCGCGGTGATCCCCGAGATCACCGGGCGCGCATGGATCACCGGCCGGGGCACCTACATCCTCGAGCCCGACGATCCGTTCCCGCACGGCTTCCGCGTTGCCTGACGCGATAGTGATCGGCGCCGGCATCTGCGGCGCCTCGGCGGCCCACTTCCTGGCGGAGCGCGGCGTGGACGTGCTCGTGCTCGACCGCGCCGGCGTGTGCAGCGGCACCACCGGGCTCGGCGAGGGGAACGTGCTCGTGTCCGACAAGCGGCCGGGTGCCGAACGCGACCTCACGGTGGTGGGGCGCGAGCTGTGGAACGAGCTGGGCGAGCGCTTCCCGGCCGCGCGGGTCACGCGCAAGGGCGCGCTGCTGCTCGGCTACCCGGATGGCCTGCCGGCGGCCGAGCTCGAGCCCGTGGTGGCCGGCGGCACGCTCGCGCTGCACGACCCGGACGACCTGCAGGTCGATCCGGTCGGCCTCACCCGCGCGCTGCTCGAGCCGCTCGCGGTCAGCGGGCACGCCGAGGTGGCCGCGGTGGGGCGCGGCTTCGTGGAGCTTGCGGACGGAGAGCGGCTCGCGTGCGAGCACGTGGTGGTGGCCACCGGGCCCTGGGCCGGCGAGCTCACCGGACTCCCGGTCGAGCCGCGCAAGGGCCAGCTCGTC
>DASXCV010000014.1:0-3242 GCA_036491015.1 Thermoleophilaceae bacterium
GAGCTCGTAGTAGTCGCTTGCCTGCGACACGAACCAGTGGCTCACCTCGCGCACCCCGGTCGGCGTGTCGAGCGTGCCGGCGGCGATGCTGATCGTCTCGGTGCCGGGCGCGTCCCAGAACAGGCTCGAGCCGCACTCGCAGCAGAAGGCCCGGCGCGCGTGAGCGTCGCTCTCCGGACTGTCGATCCAGCGCAGCCCGCGCTGCTCTACGAGCACGAGATCGCCGCGCTCGACCGCGCTCGAGGCCGACACATGACCGTGCCAGCGCCGGCACTCGATGCAGTGACAGAGGAGCACGTCGCGTAGCGGACCGTCCACCCGGTACCGAACCGCTCCGCACAGACATTGCCCCGTGGCCATGGCGGCCAAGATAGCCGCGCGCCGGCCGCCACCGCTCGCCCAGCGGGTTCGAGCTCAGCGATGGCTAGCCGCCTCGGCTTTCGGGGGCAGGCCGCACCACGCACATACGGCATGCCACAAGGCGAGCCGGGGTCCGGTCGCTTGGCGGGCGTGTCCCCAAGGCACCTGTCAGTAGTGCGATAGTCCGCGCGCGAGCCTAGGCGCGACCGCGAGCGTCAGACACCAACGCGCCCGCCCGATCTTGCAGTCCGGCGCTCGCCGTAGCGGGCGCCCCCACTGGCGCTCCGTCGGCTTCGTCGGTCTCGGCAAGGGCCTCGGCGGTACGCCGAGCGGTCGCCTCGGCCCAGCGCGTGGTGGACAGCGCCCCAAGCACCAGGACGCCGCTCACGATGCCGAGAATCGCCCACCACGCCGGTCTGGCCGCAGACGTGAAGTCCGACGCCGTACCGTCGCCCAGTGCGGCGCTGCCGCCGGCGATGGCACCTACGATCGCCACCCCGAGGGTGAGGCCGACCTGGCGGCTGGTCGACGCCACGGCGGCCGCTACGCCGGCCTGCGAGGCGGGCATGCCGGAAACTGCCGTGTTGGTGATCGGCGGGTTGACCATTCCGAACCCGAAGCCGAATATCGCGTAGGCGACGAGCACGTAGGCGACCGCCGTGTCTGGCTCCAACTGCGTCAGCAACGCCACGCCCGCGGTCATTGCGCACCCGGCGGCCAGCAACGGAAGCCGTGGGCCGCGCGTCGCGACAAGACGGCCTGACAGCGGCGCGCACAGCAGCACCATCACGGCCATCGGCAGCATGTACAGGCCCGCCTCGAGTGGCGAGCGCCCGCGCACGTCCTGGAGGTAGAGGCTGTTCAGGAACAGGAATGCACCGAGCGCGGCAAATGCGCACACGGCGATCGCGCTCGCCCCGGACAGTGGAACGCTGCGGAAGAAGCGCACCTGCAGCAGCGGTTCGCGGTGGCGCAGCTCATATGGGATCAGCGCCGCGAAGGCCAGGGCAGCGACGGCCAGGAGCGCGACGATCTCGATCGAGCCCCAGCCCCGGTCGGGTCCCTCGATGATGGCGTAGGTGAGGGAGGCCAGCCCAACGATCACCAGCAGCTGGCCGACGGGGTCGAACCGGCGGGGCCGCGCCGCGCGGGACTCCGGCACGAACCGGTACGCAAGCAGAATCGCCAGTGCGCCGACCGGCACATTGACCAGGAACACCGACCGCCAGCCGACCGAGTCGACCAGCACTCCGCCGAGCACCGGACCCAGCGCCATGCCGAGTCCGAACACGGCCCCCCACACGCCTATCGCACGGGCGCGCTCGGCCGGATCCACGAACACGTTGCGGATGATCGACATCGCCACTGGGGCGAGCATCGAGGCCCCAATGGCCTGCACCACCCTCGCGGCGATCAGGACGTCGAGGCTGGGCGCCAGCGCGCAGAGCAGCGAGCCCAGCGAGAACACCACGAGCCCGAGCAGGAACACGCGCTTGCGCCCAACGCGGTCAGCGGTCGAGCCGGCAAGCATCAGCAGGCTGGCGATCACGACGGTGTAGGCGTCGATCGTCCACTGCAGTCCGGCAAGCGACGAGTCGAGGGAGCGACGGATCGACGGCAGCGCTACATTCACGACCGTTGCGTCGAGCCCCACGACGAGCAGCCCCATCGAGCAGATCGCCAGCACAACCAGACGCTGCCGGCGGCTCAGCCCCGGTCCAGCGGTCTCAGCGGTGATTGCACGCGAGCTCATCGGTGGGTCCCCAGAGCAGACGTTATTGCCCCGTCGAAGCTTCCCGGAAAGCACCACTGCAGGCACTCACTCCGGCGGCCTGTCAGGCTCCTCGTCGTGAGCGATTCCGAGCGGGCGGAAGCGCGGCGCCTCGAGCGCCTTCGCGTGGCGGCGGTGCGGGCCGACAGCCATCCTGCCGCGCTGCGCGCCAGCCGTTGGGTTCGCTCGCGGCTGCCGGGTGACAGCCGCTTCGGCGACGCCCTGTCGACCGCCGGCAGAGAGGGTCCGCAGGTCCTGGGACGCAGGGTGTCCGAGCTCCAGCCCGGCCGCGCCAGCGCCGCTCACGAACTGGGCCTCGCCGCTCTACAGGTTTGGCAGGAGCTCTCGGAGGCGTCCGGGCGAGGGCGCGGCAGCGAGGATGTGACGCTCTTGTTCGCCGACCTCGTGGGCTTCTCGACCTGGGCGCTCGAGGCAGGAGACGAGGCCTGCGTCGAGCTGTTGCGGGCGGTGGGCGCGGGGGCCGACTCGGCGGTCCGCGATGCGGGCGGCGTGGTGGTGAAGCGGCTGGGGGACGGAGTGATGGCCGCGTTCGGGGGAGCGGGCCAGGCGCTCGAAGCGGTGTTCGACCTGCGCGGTCGACTGGATCGGATCGAGGTGGACGGCCACCGCCCCGTGATGCGCTTCGGCATCCACTGCGGACGGCCGCGCAGGCTCGGCGGCGACTACTACGGGGTGGACGTGAACATCACGGCGCGCATCATGGCCGCGGCCGATCCCGGCCAGGTGCTCGTCTCCCAGCCCGGCTGCGCGGAGCTCGACGGCGGTCGCTACCGCCTCGGCCGCCCAAAGCGGCTGAAGGCTCCCGGCGCGCCCGAGGACCTGCGCGTCGTAGCCGTCGAGCCGATCGCCTGAGCCACGGCGCCAAAACGAAGGGCTCCACTGGGGAGCCCTTCGATCACGCCGCGTGCGGTTCGCCGTTGGCTAACCGCAGCCGGTGTTGTTGCCGCACGACGTGCACGTGTAGCACGAGCCTGTCCGCTGCATCATGCCGCCGCACTGCTCGCACGCCGGGCCCAGGTCGAGGCCGACCAGCTTGGCCGGGCGCACCGGCGGCTCGTCCGTCAACGCCTCGGCTGCCGGCTTCGGGGCC
>DASXCV010000015.1:0-4921 GCA_036491015.1 Thermoleophilaceae bacterium
AGCACCACGAACACGACCAGCTCGAGGTAGTCCTGCGGCCAGGACACGCTGTAGAACACGTGGCCGATCACGATCACGAGCGCCACCTGCACGATCGCGTTGGCCACCGAGCTCGCGATCACGCCGCCGAAGTAGGCGAGCGGCGGCATCGGGGTGCCGCGGATGCGCTTGAGGATGCCCTGCTCGCGGTTGAACACGAACGAGTAGGTGAGCGCCGTGAAGGTCGTGCCGAGCACGGACATGCCCGCGATGCCGGGGATCAGGATGTCCAGCTCCTTGCGGTCGGCCCCGAATACCGACGCGATCATGATCAGGAACAGGAACGGGAGCGTGAAGTTGAAGAACGCGGCGCTCGGGTTGCGCCAGAACAGCCGCCGCTCGAAGCGGAACTGCCGCCAGGTGAGGGCAGCGGTGCTCATGCCGGCTCGCCCTCCGGGTCCGGCTCGGGCGCCGGCGCCGCGGCGTCGGCGGCCTCCTGCTCGGCGGTGAGCTC
Source organism: Thermoleophilaceae bacterium (assembly GCA_036491015.1). Lineage (GTDB taxonomy): Bacteria > Actinomycetota > Thermoleophilia > Solirubrobacterales > Thermoleophilaceae > JAICJR01. The sequence continues at coordinate 494 of DASXCV010000015.1, forward strand.
CAGGTACACGTCCTCGAGGCTCGGCCGGCTCACGCTCAGCCCCTCGAGCCGCGTGCCGCGTTCCAGCGCCTCGCCGGTGAGCCGGTGCAGCAGCTCGGTCGGATCCTCGGTCTCGAGCTCCACCCGGTGACCGTTCTCCTGGTAGCTCACGCGGTAGGCGCGCGGCCGCGAGCTCAGCTCGGCCGGCGGGCCCTCCGCCACGATCAGCCCGTCCTTGACGATCGCCACGCGGTCGGACAGCGCCTGCGCCTCGTCGAGGTAGTGCGTGGTCAGCAGGATCGTCTTGCCGAGCCCGCGCAAAGAGCGGATCACCTCCCAGGCCGCGCGCCGGGCGGCGGGGTCGAAGCCCGTGGTGGGCTCGTCGAGGAAGATCAGCTCGGGATCGCCGACGAGCGCCAGCGCGAGGTCGAGCCGCCGCTGCTGGCCGCCCGAGAGCTGCCCCGCGCGCGCATCCTCCTTGCCGTCGAGGCCCACGAGCGCGATCGTCTCGATCGTGTCCCGCGGGTGGGGGTAGGCGGCGCCGAAGTGCTCCACGGCCTCGCGCACCGTCGCCCGCGGGTAGAAGCCCGAGCTCTGCAGCACGATGCCCACCCGCGAGCGCAGCTCGCGCGTGCGCAGGGCGGGGTCGAAGCCGAGCACGGCCACGTCGCCCGCGCTCCGCTCGCGGTAGCCCTCGAGGATCTCCACCGTGGTGGTCTTGCCCGCGCCGTTTGGCCCGAGCAGCCCGAACACCTCGCCGCGCCGCACCGAGAACGACACGCCGCGCACTGCGTCGAGCCGGCCATAGCTCTTGCGCAGGCCATCCACCTGGATCGCCATTTCCGTCACGGCGTGGACTATGCCAAGCTGCGGCCCGTTGGCCTACGCCTGCATCGACGTCGGCAGCAACACCACACGCCTGCTGGTGGCGGAGCTGAGAGGTGGAGAGCTCCGCGAACTGGCCAGCCAGCGCGCGTTCACACGGCTTGGGAAGTGCGTTCTCGAGGAGGGCAAGGTCACCAGGGACAAGCTCGCCGAGACCGCGCGGACGGTGGCCGCGCAGGCCCAGATCGCGCGCGACCTCGGCGTGCTCGCCATCGACGTGGTGGGCACCGCGGTGGTGCGCGACGCGCCCAATCGGGCTGAGCTCGAGGCCGCCGTGGCCGAAGCCGCGGGCGTGCCGATGCGGGTGCTGAGCGGGGAGGAGGAGGCACGGCTGGCGTTCACGGGCGTCACGAACAGCCTGCAGGGCCCGGCTTCCGAGGGCCGCCTCGTGGTGGTGGACGTGGGCGGCTGGTCCACGGAGGTCGTGCTCGGCACGCGCGCCGCGGGGGTCACGTGGAGCGAGTCGTTCCGGCTCGGGTCCGGTCTGCTGGCCGACGTCTACTTCCACTCCGACCCGCCGGACACGCGCGAGCTCGCCGCCGTGACCGCGCATGTGAGCGAGGTGCTCGAGCCGCTCGACATCCCGAGGCCGGACCGCGCCGTGGCGGTGGGCGGGAGCGCGACGTCGGTGCGCAGGATCGTGGGGCGCGAGCTGAGCAAGCGGGCGCTCGAGCGCTCGCTGGAGCTCCTGTCGCGCTCCTCGTGCGTCGAGGTGGCGGCGCGGATCGACCTCCACCCGGAGCGGGTGCGGCTTATGCCCGCGGGTATCGCGATCATGCACGAGCTGGCCCGCCGCCTGGACGTCGAGCTCGAGCTGGGGAACGGCGGGCTGCGCGAAGGCGTGGTGCTCGAGCTGGCGGCGCGAACCGGGGATCCCCGGCGCTAGGGTCACTAGGCTCAAGTTCGACGCGCGGGTGGGCGATGTGACTCAGGACATGGACGCGATGGAGATACCGCGCCGGACCCCGCTGTTTGCACGCGGTCCGGCTCTCGTGCTCGTGACGCTGCTCGTGGCGGCGGCCGTGCTCGGGCTCGTGCTGCTCCTCACGGGCGGCGGCACTAGCCACGCCAAGACGGGGCAGGCCGCCGGCAAGGCGCCCCACGGGGAGATCGACCTCACCGCGCTCAGCCCCCAGCAGCTGCGGCCCGTGGCGGCCAAGGTGGACGCGCAGGCGGTCAAGACGCACCCCCAGCTCGTGCACGTCGCGGGTGTCGGCACCGACGACTTCACGAGCTCCGATCCCTCGGTCACCCCGTCCTCGAGCTCGGCACAGGCGCCGTCCGACGCCCAGGTGCGCAACGAGCTCGCCTCCTTCAAGCGCGACCTGCGTTCCTCGCCGGGCGTGCCGGTGGGCCAGGCCGCGGGAGTCGAGTCCAACGGCACTGCGGTCGCGCCGGTGGACGCCCCCGCCGTGGTGGCCGCCGTGATCCAGGCCGGCAACCAGATCGCGCGCACGCCCTACAAGTGGGGCGGCGGGCACGGGGCCTGGGCCGACACGGGCTACGACTGCTCGGGCTCGGTGTCGTTCGCGCTCGCCGGCGCGGGCCTGCTCACCGCGCCGCTCGTCTCAACTCAGTTCGAGCGCTGGGGCGCGCCGGGACCGGGTCGCTGGATCACGATCTACTCCAACTCGGTGCACGCGTGGATGACCGTCGCGGGACTGCGCTTCGATACGGGCGGCCTGACCGGTCCGAGCGGAACGCGCTGGCAGCCCTCGATGCGCTCCACCGCAGGTTTCGTGGAGACGCACCCCCCGGGCCTCTAGGAACCGCGAGCCCGAGCGCCGGCGCAGGTGAGGTGTGCGGGGACGCGACGAGGAGCCTGGCCTTCGCCGCACGGATCGCACTGAGTGATACCTGCGCTCTCATGCCTTCATGTTCGGCCCGGCGCGGTCGGAGCCCTATGGCCCGATGTCGAAAGATCCGGGCGCGCGTTTCGACCTCGTGGCGAAACCGTTTATCCCCGCAAATACGCCAGAACCGCGAGCACGCGGCGGTGTTGCTGGCCGGTGGCGGTCAGCCCCAGCTTGCTGAAGATGCGCGTCACGTGATGCTCGACGGCGCGCTCGCTGACGCCGAACTCCGCGGCGATCGCCTTGTTCGAGAGCCCCTCAGCCATGCGCGAGAGCACCTCACGCTCGCGCTCGCTCAGCTCTGACAGCGGCCCGTCGCCGCGGCTGCCGACCATGTGGGAGACCACCTCGGGGTCGAGCGCCGAGCCGCCCTCCGCCACGCGCCGCACCGACTCCACGAAGCGGTCGGTCTCCGCAACGCGGTCCTTCAGCAGGTAGCCGACGCCCTCGGCGCCGTCCTCGAGCAACCTCGTCACGTAGTGCTCGTCCACGTACTGGGAGAGCACGAGGATGCCGATGTCCGGCAGTTCGCCGCGGATGGTGCGCGCGGCCTCGAGGCCGTCGTCGGCGCCGCGGGGCGGCATCCGTATGTCCACCACCGCCACGTCCGGCTTCAGCTCGCGCACCACGCGCACGAGCTCGTCGGCGTCGCCCACCTCGGCCACCACATCGAAGCCCGCGCCCGTGAGCACGCGTGCGATGCCCTCGCGCACCAGCACCGAGTCCTCGCCGATCACGACGCGCATGGGATCTTCGCGCGCACGGTCGTTCCCGTGCCGGTCGGGCTCTCCACGCTCAGCCGGCCGTCGAGGGCGGCCAGGCGGTCGGCGAGCCCGCGCAGTCCTGAGCCGCCGGCGGGATCGGCGCCGCCGCGCCCGTCGTCGCGCACCTCCACGAGCACGTATTCCCCCTCGCAGCGCACCATCACGGCGGCCTCCGTGGCCTCTGCGTAGCGGGCCACGTTGGTGAGCGCCTCGGCCACCACGAAGTAGGCCGCCGACTCCACGCTCGGCGCGAAGCGCTCGGCGGTCACCTCCTCGACGATGACCTTCAGATGCGAGCCGGACACGAGCCCGGCGATGGCGGGCTGGAGCCCACCGTCCGAGAGCACGGCCGGGTGGATGCCGCGCGCGAGCTCGCGCAGCTCCGCGGTGGCGCGGGTGAGCTCGCGCATCGCGTCCTCGATCAGCACGCCGGTCTCGCTCGGGCTCTCGCCGAGCTGCCCGTGGGCGAGCCGCAGGCCGAGGCCCACGTTCACGAGCCGCTGCTGCGCGCCGTCGTGCAGGTCGCGCTCGATGCGGCGCCTGGTCTCGTCGGCGGTGGCGACGATGCGGGCCCGGGATGCCGTCAGCTCCGCCTGCCCCTCGGCGTTGGCGATCGCGGTGGCGACGAGCTCGGTGAACCCGGCGAGCCGCCGGTCGGCGTCGGGCGGCAGCGGCCGCGCGGACATGGACAACGCGACCACCACCCCCCACAGCCTTCCTTCCACGCTGATCGGGACGCCCACCGACGAGCACAGGCCCGCGGCCACCCACACGGACGCATCCCCGGCATCGTCACCGTAGTTGTCAAGCCGGGCCGCCCGGCCGGTCTCGAACACCAGCGTGGTCACGTTCCGGCCGCCGATCGGTGACCGCGGTCCGGTCGGAAGGTCGACGCCCGGCCTACTCCACCGGCCCACTCGCGTCACGTAGTCGTCAGGGTCGTAGCG
>DASXCV010000016.1:0-49369 GCA_036491015.1 Thermoleophilaceae bacterium
GGGGTGAGGCTGTTGCCGTCGTCGTTTGCGACCCAGAGTGTCTTGAGGTCCCACGAGGGCACCACGTGCTGCGGCGTCGCGCCCGTGTTGAACTGCCGCACGATCTTGTAGGTGCGCGGGTCGATCTCATCGACCGTGTTCGACTGGCTGTTGGGCACGTACACGAGCGGGCGCGCGCCGCGGGCGGCGATCGACACGCGCCCGGCGGCGTCGGCGGCGTAGACGTTGTGCGGGTCGAGCGGTGGCGGCATGCCGGGCAGGAGATCGCTGTGGCGTGCGTGCCGGCCGGCCACGTGCGCCGGCACGACCACGGGCGGCGCCTTCGGTGCGTCCGAGTCCAGGTCCGAGTCCACGCCGCAACCCGCAGCCATCAGAGCGAGCGCTGCGATCACACCGGCGCCGAGTCGCCTCATCGGCGTGGCCGCAGCTCGACGAGCGTCGCCACGGTGCCGCTCGTCGCCTGGCCGCCGATCGCGAGGATGCGGCGGCGCTGCGACACCGCGCCGAGGTCCGACAGGGGAACGGGCAGGCGACCGGCGGGGCGCACGTGCGGGTGCCCGGGCTGCACCGCGAAGATCCGGCGCGTGGGCGTGCCGATCTGCTCCTGGCGCCCGCCGATCACGTACACGCAGCAGCCGAAGGCCGCGGCCGCCGCGTGCGTGGTGGGACGTGGCAGGCGCGTGGCGAGCGTGAGCTTGCGGGTGACGGTGTCGAACGTGAGCACGTCATGGCTCGCCCCGGTCGGCGTAGAGCCGCCCGCGATGTAGAGGTTGCGCCCGAGCGCCGCGACCGCCGCGTAGCGCAGCGGGTGCGGCAGCGTGCCCACCACCTGCACCTTGTGCGCGGGGCGCCAGGCGAGGATCTTGTCGCTGGCGCTCGTGCCGTCGAAGCCGCCGATGATGAAGGCGGTGCTGCCCACGGTCGCGGCCGCGACGTCCGACAGCGGGCGCGGCAGCTTGCCCGCCTGGACCGGCGGCCGGCCTGAGAGGCTCACGCGCAGGATCTGGTCGCTCGTCGTGCCGAGGTTGCCGCCGCCGAAGAGATAGACGGAGCGGCCGAGCCTGACGGCGGCGGCGTCGTGCACGGCGGCGGGCAGCAGGGCGTGGCGCACCTCGCGCGCGCCGTGCAGCACCACGATGTCGGCGCGCGAGGTGTCCGCGGGCGTGAGCCCGCCCAGCAGCATCGCGCTCGCCGGACCGGCCTGGGCGATGGCGGCGTCCTGTTCGGGAACGCTCAGGTGACCCACCACCCGGGCCGACAGCCGCACCGGCTGTACCTTCGCTCGGGGCGGCGGCGGCGCGTTCGCTTCGTCTCCCTGATGGTGTCCTCCGCTTCGGCTTCCCACGATGGCGGCCACCACCCCCAGCGCTACGAGCGCGGCCACGAGCCCCGCCTGCAGGCGCCGTTGCCGCACCTGACGGGAACGTGGGCGGGGTGGGTTCTGCGGTTCAGGGCGCGTCACGGAGGAAGCGACGCGCCAAGCTAACAGGCTGGGCCTGAGATGCCGCTTAAGGCCCTACTAGAGGGCACTTAAGCGGCATCGTGCCATCCCTTCTAGGCGGTTGGAGCCAGCGTGGGACGACGGCGCGGGAGCGGGATCACAGGTGCCGGCTCGCTGTGTGCGACGCCCTGCTCGCGCAACTGCTCGGCGCGCAGCTCGAGCAAGGTGACGAGCTCGGCTGTGCGAACGAACGGGTTGGCGATCGGGCGGCCACCGGCGAGCGAGACAGCTGCCTGGATGCTCCCGCTGATCTCGCCCACGAGCAGTACGCCGGCGGGGACCCGGCTGCTGTCGAGGGCGGCGAGACGACGCAGGGTCGTGCCGTCAGACGGCTCGGCAAGCCGGACCGTGTAGCGGTACCGGGGGTCGTCGAGAGTGCTTGTGGCCTGTCCTTGGCCGCCCACAGACGCCTCGGGGGAGCTGCGGGGACCGCGGGGGAGTAGAAATCCGTGAAACATTGTGCGATCCTTTTGTAGTACCTGGTGGTGCTCGTATGCGTCCTACAATTGAATGTACGGTTGTAGAGGGGAGGGCTCAATGTCGTACAAAGTGGATTTGTCTGATCTGAGGCGGCAAGGCGAGGTCTCCTTGACGCAACAGCTCGTGGACCGCTTCGCGGCCGCGATCGACGCCGAGCAGCTCGCGCCCGGCGAGAAGCTGCCCACCACGCGCGCGCTCGCCGCCGAGGCGGGGATCAACCACCTCACCGCCGCCCGGGCCTACCGGCGCCTCGCCGAGCTCGGCTACGTGACGGCCAGCGTGGGGCGCGGCACGTTCGTGCGCACGCTCGCGCCCGCCGCCGACGAGCGCCACGGCGACGACTGGCAGATCTACGCGCTGCCCGACCGCCCGGTCACCTACGCCGAGCAGGTCACCGGCGATGCCTTCCGCCTGGCGAACGAGCCGGGCATGCTCTCGCTCTCCACCGGCTGGCCCTCGCCGCGCCTCTACCCCACCGAGGACCTCGCGCGGATCACCGCGGACATCTTCCGCGAGGAGGGCGGCGATGCGATCTCCTACCTCACCGCCGAGGGCCTGTTCGACCTGCGCGAGCAGATCGCGCGCCACGGCGCCGAGCACGGCTACGCGAGCGACGCGGACGAGATCATCGTCACCTCCGGCGCCCGCCAGGCGATCGACCTGACCGTGCGCACGCTGATCGAGCCGGGCGACGTGGCCGTGGTCGAGTCCCCCACCTTCGTCGGCTTCCTCTCCTCGCTGCGCTCGGCCGGCGCCCGCATCATCGGCGTGCCCGTGGACGAGGACGGCTTCGACGTGGATGCCCTCGAGCGCGTGCTCGCGCGCCACGAGGTGAAGCTCGTCGCCCTGCAGACCACCTGCCAGAACCCCACGGGCCGCGACCTCTCGGCCGACCGTCGCGCGCGCCTCGCCCAGCTGGCGATGGAGCGGAACTTCTTCGTGATCGAGGACGGCGTGTACTCCGAGCTGCGCTACGAGGGCGAGGCCCAGCCGGCGCTGCGCTCGCAGGCGCCCGGGCACGTGATCTACGTGGACTCGCTGTCGAAGACCGTCGGCGGCGGGCTGCGGGTGGGCTGGATCGCCGCGCGCGGTCCGGTGTACGAGCGCCTGGCCGCGCTCAAGCTCGAGAACGACTTCCACACCACCACGCTGGCCCAGCACATCGCGGCCCGCTTCCTCGCAGAGGACCTGCACAACAAGCAGGTGGAGCAGACGCTGCCCTTCTACCGCGAGCGGCGCGACGCGCTGATGGACGCGCTCGAGCACCACCTCGCCGGCGAGTACCGGGCGAGCACGCCGCAGGGCGGCCACCACGTGTGGGTCACGCTCACGCGACCGCTGTCCGAGCGCGAGCTCTACACCGAGGCCGCGCGCCACGGCGTCACGTTCACGCCGGGCGGCGTGGTCACCGCCGAACGCCACTCGCAGACCAACCTGCGGCTGTCGTTCTCCCTGCTCAACCCGGGGGAGCTCGACGAGGGCGTGCGGCGGCTCGCGCGAGCGATGCGCCAGGTGCGCCGCACCGCGCGCTTCGGCGCCACGATGCCGCTGTCGTAAAGTCCGCGGCGTGCCACTCGACGCGCTCATACATCGCGAACGACCCGCAGCCGGGGAACCGGAGGGGGCGCTCGTGCTCCTGCACGGCCGCGCGACCGACGAGAACGATCTCTTCCCGCTGCTCGAGATCCTCGACCCGGACGCGCGGCTGGCGGGCTACACGCTGCGCGGCCCGCTGAACCTGCCGCCGGGTGGCTGGCACTGGTACGAGCTGGCCGGGATTCCGACGCCCGATCCCACCACCTTCACGCGCACGTTCGAGCTGGTGTCCGGCTGGCTCGACTCGCTCGCGGAGGAGACCGGCGTGGCGATGGACCGGACAGTGCTCGGCGGCTTCTCGCAGGGGTCGGTGATGTCGTACGCGCTCGGGCTGGGCGCCGAGCGTCCCGAGCCGGCGGGCATCATCGCGCTGAGCGGCTTCCTGCCGCGCGTGCCCGGGTTCGCCTTCGACCTCGAGTCGCGGCAGGGCCTGCCGGTCGCGATCGGCCACGGTACGCAGGACCCCGTAATCGGCGTCGAGTTCGGCCGCGAGGCGCGCGACCTCCTGAGCGACGCGGGCCTCGACGTGACGTGGCGGGAATCGCCGATGATGCATGGGGTGGATCCGGCGTATCTGGCTGAGCTCGAGCGCTGGGTTTCGTCGACCGTTGACCGTTGACCGTTGACCGGAACTAAGAACCAAGAATCAAGAACTTGAAAACCAGCCACTTCACTCACGACGGCCAGCGCCTGGTGTACGACGAGTACGGCGAAGGCCGCAACGTCGTGGTCCTTCTGCCGGGGCTCCTGCTGTCGCGCAAGATGCAGGATCCGCTGGCGCGGGCGCTGGCGGATCAGGGCAACCGCGTGATCAGCCTGGACCTGCTCGGGCACGGTGAGTCGGACCGTCCGGTGGACATGTGGCGCTACACGATGCCGCTGTTCGGCGAGCAGGTGATCGGGCTGCTCGACCACCTCGACGTCCGCCGCGCGGTGGTCGGCGGCACCTCGCTGGGGGCGAACGTGTCGCTCGAGGCGGCGATCCTTGCGCCGGCGCGTATGCAGGGACTCGTGATCGAGATGCCCGTGCTCGACAACGCGCTGCTCGCCTGTGCGCTCGCCTTCACACCGCTGCTCGTGGGGCTCACCTTCGGCGCCCCGGTGAGCCGGCTCGTCGGACGCGTCGCGCGGCAGCTGCCACGCGGGCTGCACAACATGGCCGACGTCGCACTCGACTGGGTGAGCCAGGACCCCGCTCCGTCGGCGGCGGTGCTCCAGGGACTCTTCTTCGGCCGCACGGCGCCCCCGCGCGAGGAGCGCCGCACGATCAAGTCGCACGCGCTCGTGATCGGCCACCCGCGCGACCCGGTCCACCCGTTCTCGGACTCCGACATGCTCGTGCGCGAGCTGCCGAACGCGCGGCTCGTGGAGGCCAGCTCGGTGTTCGAGCTGCGGCTCACGCCGGAGCGGCTCACCGGCGAGATCGCCGCCTTCGTGGACGAGTGCTGGAACCCCAAGCCCGCGGCGGGACACCCGCCGCGGCGGTCGGCCACGGGCAGGACGAGGCGCGGGTCGGAGCGGCTGCGCCGCGATGACGGCTGAGCGCAGCGAGGCTGAGCGCGCCGAGTCGGATCGCCGCCGCCTCTGGCAGCTCGCCGGCCTGGGGCTCGTGGCCGTCGTGGTGATCGGCATCTGGATCTTCTCGGTCACGAGCGGAGCCGGGAACCCGCGGCCCACCGGGGGCTCGCCCGACGTATATCCGAAGGCCGTCATCCCGCCGGCGAGCGACACCTCGCTGACACACGCTGCCGCCCAGGCGAAGTGCTCGCTGCGCACGTTCCCGAGCTATGGCAAGGCCACCGGCGACGGCCGGGTGACCTACCGCACCAACCCGCCCACGTCTGGGGCGAGCAGCTCGCACGCCGCGGCCGACGGGATCTACGACGACCCTGTGAGCACGACGCAGGTCACGCGCGCGCTCGAGAACGGGCGCGTGATCGTGCAGTTCGCTCCCGAGGTGTCCGAGCACCTGCGCGGGCAGCTCAAGACGCTCGTGAACGAGGACCCGCGCCACACGATCCTCACCGCCAACCAGACGGACATGCCGTTCGCGATCGCGGCGAGCGCGTGGCGCCACTACGTGGGCTGCAACACGGCGGGCCCGGCCGCCTTCGACGCGCTGCGCGACTTCCGCAGCGCGTACCGCGACCGCGCGGGCTGACGGCCGTTTCGTTGCAAGCGACGGCGCTGCAACGAATTGCCCGCCACCGCAGCGGGTGCACTGCGAGCGTGTTCCGTCCTCTGGTGAAGCGCGCGCCCGCACTCCTCGCCTCGATCGGCCTGCTCGCGACCGCGGCGCCCGCGATGGCGCACTCGCGCACGCCCACTGCGTCCGACTTCGAGCTCGCCCCCGCGCAGCCCCAGGCGCTCTCCGCGGCGTCCGGCCGTGTGCTGTCGAAGCCGCTGCGCGCGCCCAGGCGCTTCAACCTCGTGGGCCTCCGCTGGCGCGGCAGCGCGCAGCCGGCGATCGCGCTGCGCGTGCGCCGGAGCGGCGGCCACTGGACTCGCTGGCTGCAGCTGCCGGGCGCCCCGGACGGCGCGCCGGACCCGCACAGCGCCGAGGCGCGGGCCGCGCGCGCCACGTCCGCGCCCGTGTGGGTTGGGAGCGCGAACTGGGTGCAGTACCGGCTGTCGCGCCGCGTGCCCGGCCTGCGGCTTCACTTCGTGCAGGTGGACAGCCACGGCTGGCACCCGCGGGCGGTGGCCGCACAGGCCGCCGGGCAGCCCCCGATCCAGGCGCGCAGCTCGTGGGATCCGGGCAACGCCTGCCCACCGCGCACCGCGCCCCAGTACGGCGACGCGCAGGTGGCGTTCATCCACCACACCGTGTCGCTGAACGACTACACGGCCGCGGACGTGCCGTCGATCATCCTCGGCATCTGCCGCTTCCACCGGAACTCGAACGGCTGGAACGACATCGGCTACAACTTCCTCGTCGACAAGTTCGGCACGCTCTGGGAGGGCCGCGCGGGCGGCATCGACCAGCCCGTGGTGGGCGCGCAGGCGCAGGGCTTCAACTCGCAGTCCACGGGGATCGCGAACATCGGCACGTTCGACGACATCCCGGAGACGAACGCCGCGATGAGCTCGATGGCGGCGCTGATCCGCTGGAAGCTGCCGCTCACCGGCGCGCCGACGGCGGGCACGACGTCGCTCGTGTCCGCGGGCGGCAGCGACAACCGCTTCCCCGCCGGCACGCGCGTCACGCTCAACCGCGTGTCGGGCCACCGCGACGTGGACGCCACCGACTGCCCGGGGACCGACCTCTACGGGCAGCTCCCCACGCTGCGCACGATGGTGGGCAGCGTGACCGCGGTGAAGGCGCGCACGCGCATCGCGGCGGCCTTCCAGCCCGCGCTCGTGGTGTTCCCGCAGACCACCCGGATCGCGGGCTCCGTCGCGCTCATCAACTCCACGCCCCTCGGCAGCGAGCCGCTGCAGATCCAGCTCTTCGGCAAGGGCACGTGGCACACGGTCGCGCGCGGCAGCTCGGCGGCGGATGGCACGTTCTCGGTCCCACTCGCGCCGCATGTGGCGCACCAGTACCGCGTGGTCTACGCGGGCGACGGCTCGCACCTGTCGAGCACCTCCCCGCGGCTCAACCTCACGGTGCAGCCCCGGGTGACGATCAGGCGCTCGGTGAAGCGGACGCAGGTTGGCCGCACGCCGACGATCAGCGGCTCGATCGCCCCCGCCAAGACCAGCCTGCGGCTCGTGGTCAACCGCCAGGTGGGCAAGAAGCTCGAGCGCGTGGCGAGCTTCAAGCTGCGCGTCACGAACGGCCAGTTCCGCAAGTCCTACCGGCTCACCGTGCCCGGGCTCTACAGCTACCGGGTGATCTTCGCGGGCGACGCCGCCAACGTGAAGGCCAGCTCCACCACGCTGCACGTGCGCGCGCTCTAGCCGGGCGCGCGGTAGAGCGGGAAGAAGCCGCGCGCGCCCTCGCGGCCGGCGCTCAGGCGCTCGTAGGCCGCCGGGTCGCACACCAGCTCGTGCGTGTAGAAGGGCGCGGTGTCGTTCGCGAAGCCGCGCTTGAAGTGCTCGAGCGGGTCGCCCGGCGCGAGGCCGCCGCCGAGGTTGAGCGGCAGGTCGCGGTCGGCCGCGAGGTCGATCATCGCCCCCACCGTGCTCTTGAACGGAGAGTGCTCGAGCAGCCCTTCGGCGGTGCCGCCGAGGAAGTAGTGGAGCATGCCGTCGCTCTCGGCGACGATCGCGCCGGCGGCGGGGCTCCCGCCCGGCGCGCGGGTGACGAGGAGGAGGGCGCCGGCGGCCGACAGCACCTGCGCCAGGTAGTCGTCGCCGAAGAAGTAGCGCTGTGCGGCCTCGGTGCGGACCATCGTCTGGCGGTACAGCTCGCCGAACGCCGCAACGTCGTCCGACTCGTCCGTGGTGTAGCCGAGCCGGGCGTTGCGGCGGATATGGCGGGCGTGGGTTGAGCGCACCTCGATGCCCGCGCGCGGATCCACCAGCTGCACCTCGCTGCGCAGGGTGCCGCCGTCGAGGCTCGGCTCGCCACCGATCGAGTCGCGCAGGAACGCGGCCACGAGGCCGGTGCCCGACCAGTCCACCTCGCGCGGGTCGAGCGGTTCCGGCCCAGCCGCCACGACGGCGCCGGGATAGCCGTAGGCGGAGCTTGCGTCGAGGAGGCCGTCGCCGCCGGGGATCTCGCGCACGATCAGGCCGGCGGCAAAGCGGTCCTCCACCACCAGCGAGTGCGTGACGTGCTCGGCCCGCTGGAACTCCTCCGAGCGGAAGAACGCGGCGCTGCGCGCCCGCTCGCCGGCGTCCTCCACGAGCTCCGCTCTCATCGCTTGAAGTCCGCCGGCGCGAGCCCGTAGACCGCGACGTCGAGCAACCTGCCACCGCGGCTCACGTGGCCGCGCATCATGCCCTCTTGCTCGAAACCCAGCCGCTCCACCACCCGCCGCGCCGCGGCGTTGTCGGCCAGGATCAGCTCGATCACGCGGTGCGCGCCCAGCTCGTCGAACGCGCGCGCGATCGTGAGGCGCTGCGCCTGCGTGCCCACGCCGCGGCCCCACAGGTCCGGGTCGCCGATCAGGATGCCGAGCTCGGGCGCCGCCTGGCGGCCGACGCCGTAGAGCGCCGTGAAGCCCGCCGGCTCGGGGCGCTCGTCCACGGTCACCGCCCACTTGCGATCCGGCCCCTCGTCGTGCGCCGCGCCCTCGACCCAGCGGCGCGCCTGCGCCGGGCTGAACGACTCGCGCTGCTCCACCAGGCCCTCGATCACCTGCGGCGTGTTGAACCAGCGGTGCACCGCGTGGGCGTCCGCCGCCAGGAACTCCCTCAGCCCGACCCGCACGAGACGGACCCTAACCGCTGTAGAGGCCGTGCCCGGACACGAGCAGCCAGGCCGTCTTCAGCAGGATGCGCAGGTCGAGCCAGAGCGAGCGGTGGTCGACGTACCAGATGTCGAGCTCGATCCGCTCGGGCCACTCGAGCGACACGCGCCCGTTCACCACCGCCCAGCCGGTGAGCCCCGGCTTGACCTCGAGCCGGCGGCGCTGGTGCTCGCTGTAGCGCTCGACCTGCGAGGGGATCGTGGGCCGTGGGCCGACGATCGCCATCTCGCCGCGCAGCACGTTCACGAGGTTGGGCAGCTCGTCGAGCGAGTAGCGCCGCAGCCACGCGCCCGTCCTCGTGATGCGCGGATCCGACTGGCTGAGCGCCACGTCCGGCCCGCGATCCGACCCCACCACCATCGTCCGCAGCTTGTACATGTCGAACAGAGCCCCACCCCTCCCAACCCGCCGCTGCCTGAACACCGGCGACCCCGAAGACTCGAGCCGGACGGCCACCAGCGCCGCCAGCAGAATCGGCGACGAGACGACGAGCCCAAGAGCGGCGATGAGCTTGTCGAGCCTGTCGTTCACCGGGCCGACACCCGACACCCGACACCCGACACCCTCATCGCTCTTTCTCCCACACCAACGGCGCGCCACCCCGCACCCAATCCCAGAACCCCGCCGCGATCGACGCCGTGACCAGCAGGTAGTAGTACGCCAGCCGGAACGGACGGAGCGGGACGAACGCGCCGAGGGAGGCCGCGAGTAGGAACGCGCCCTGCGCCACGAGCGTGACCGCGTAGATCCAGCCGTGGCCGAGCAGGGCGAAGTTGGTGCCGAGCGCGATCAGGTGCAGGAACGGCGACGCGTAGCGAATCAGCCGGTGCGAGGCCAGCTCGAACGCGAACAGGCCCGAGTAGCCGCGCGGGTTGAGCATGCCGCCGCGCAGCACGGTGCCGAACGCGCGGCTCATCATCCGCCGCTTGCGCCGGAACTCGCCCTCGAGGCTCGGCACCATCGCCTCCTCCGCGAGCGCGCTCGCCACGTATACGGAGCGCAGCCCGCGGCGCGCCATGCGGAACGGCAGCGAGAGGTCGCCGGTGTACGGATCGCCGGCCTTGTAGTGCATGCGCCGCAGCGCGTAGATCGCGCCGTTGCCCGCGGTGATGCCGCCGAGCCGCGACTCGAGCGCGCGCACCCCCATCTCGTAGCGCCAGTAGGCGCCCTCCTGATTCGGCGCGCCGGCGTCGGCGCTGAAGCGCACCTGCCCGCACACGTAGCCCACCGTCGGGTCGGCCAGCGGCGCCACGAGGCGCTCGAGCGCGTCCTGCGCCCAGAGGCTGTTGGCGTCCGAGAAGGCCACGATCTCCCCGCGCGCCTCCTCCACCGCGGCGTCCTGGGCGGCGGCCTTGCCGGCGCGCGGGAGGTCGAGCACCACGTGCGCGCCCGCGGCGCGGGCCAGCTCGGCGGTGCGGTCCTCGGAGCCGTCGGAGGCCACGATCAGCTCGAACAGCTCACCCGGGTAGTCGAGCGCCAGCGCGTTGCGCACCTTCTGCTCGATCGCCGCCTCCTCGTCGTAGGCGGCCACCACGAGCGTCACCTTCGGGAGCGCCGTGGCGCCCCGCTCGGGCAGCGGCCGCGTGCGCCGTACGCGCGAGAGCAGCCACAGCGCGAGCGGATAGCCCACGTGCGTGTACACGAGCAGCCCGAGCGAGCACCAGAAGACGATTTCCAGGACAAGCACGCGGGCGATTATCGGTGAAGCAGCTGCCGGTACAGGGCGAGCGTGCGCTCGGCGACCGCGTGCCAGGAGTACTCGCCGGCGGCGGCGGCTGCGGCAGCGGCAGCCAGCCCGTCGCGCGCGGCGCGGTCGGCGAGCAGCTCGTTCAGCGCAGCGGCGAGTGCCTCCTCGTCGCCCGGCGGGACCATCCGCGCCACCCCGAGCTCACCGAAGCCGCCGACGTCCGAGAGCACTAGCGGCTTGCCGAAGGCCAGTGCCGTGGCGAGCACGCCCGACTGGTCGACGGCGCGGTACGGGAGCACCACGAGGTCGGCGCGCCGGAAGTAGGCCGGCAGCTCGACGTCGTCCACGAAGCGCGGCACGAAGCGCACGCCGTCGCCCGCGAGCGCCCGCAGCGGCGCGAGCTCCACGCGCGGCATGCCCACGATCCACAGCTCCGCTCCGGTGACCGAGCGCCAGGCGCGCAGCAGCACGTCCACGCCCTTGTAGTCCCGGATCAGGCCGAAGAAGAGCACCACCGGTCCCTCCACGGCCGCCAGCTCGTCAGGCAGCGGCAGCTCTCCCTCCTGCCGCGTGAGGTAGTCGAAGGCGCCGTGCGGGATCACGTGCACGCGCGCCGGGTCGGCGCCGTTGCGCTCCGCCTGCGCCGCGCCGTAGCGCGAGTGCACCACCACAGCGTCCATCGCGCGCAGGAGGCGGCGGCGCGCGGCGGCCTGGCCGAGGCGCCGCTCGTGAGCGATCGCGTTGTGCGCGGTGAGCACGCGCGGGCGCTTCGGCGCAAGCACCAGCGCGTCGATCTGCTCGACGCTCAGCCACTGCCAGTGAACGACGTCGGCGCGTGCGGCCTCGCGCCGGTAGCGCAGCATGTCCGGCACATGCTCGGCGAGCTTGAAGAGGCGCCGCCCGCCGCTGCGCCGGTAGAACAGCTCCTTAACTTCGAATCCATCGGCCCTGGGTACGGTGCCGTACAGAAAGCGGCTTGTGACGAGCTCCACGTCCACGCCGGCACGCGCAAGAGCGGCCGCCAGGGAGCGGTCGTAGGGCGGGGTGAACGCCGATGGATCCACGAGCTGTACGCGCATCAGCGGAGGATTCAACAGTGCTCCTGTCCTATTGCGTCGTGAACACAGGCAAGCGGGACCTGCTCATGGCCTGCCTCGACGCGATCGGAAGGGTGACTCCGGCCGGGGTCGACCATGAGTTGCTGGTGCTCGACAACGCCTCCGAGGACGGCTCCGTCGAGGCCGTCCTGCGGCGTGCCGACCCGCGCATCCGGCTGATCGCCCTCGATCGGCGCGCGGGCAAGGCCGCCAACGACTCGACGCTCCTCGAGGCGGCGCGCGGCGACTACTGCCTGCTCCTCAACGAGGACACCGAGCTGCTGCCCGGCGCCGTCGACGCGCTGCTCGCCGAGCTCGAGGCCGACCGCGACGCCGCCGTGGCCGGCGCGCAGCTCGTCCACCCGGACGGCCGCTTGCAGCGCTGCGCGTGGCGCTTGCCCAGCGTCGGCACGGCGCTCGCGGGCGCGCTGTTCCTGCACAAGCTCGTGACCGTGCAGAGCCGCGGAAACCGCACCCGCCGGGTGGGCTGGACGCAGTCGAGCGCGCTGCTCGTGCGCCGGCGCGCGGCGGAGGACGTGAACTGGCTCGATCCCGACTTCTTCGTCTACTCGGATGAGACCGACTTTTGCAAGCGTCTCGGCGACGTGGGCTGGCGCATCCTCTGGGTGCCGGGCGCGCGGGCTGTGCACCACGACCAGCTCAAGCGCGACGGCGCCGGAGCCGAGCGGCGGATCGTCGAGTTCCAGCGCGGCCGTGACCGCTACATGCGCAAGCACCACTCGGCCGCGGCGGCGGCGATCGTGCGCGTTCTGAGCGCGTGGAGCTATCTGGCGCGAGCACTCGTGTCGAGACGCGATTCTGGGCGTTACCTGCTCCACGCGCGGCAGGCGCTCCGGCCATGGCGGGGCGAGGGGCTCCGCGAGGCAGCCGCGCAAGCCCGGCCTCCGCTGCGCAGAGCGGCGTAAGAGATCCTTCAGGGGTCTTTCCTATCCTCCACGCGATGCTGAGGTGGATGCGCCGTCGCTGGGCGTACCTCGCGGCGGCCACTGCCGTGGTCATCGGAGGGGCGCTCGCGATCTATTTCACCGTGGGCCAGCGGCCCAGCGACGTGGAGAACGCCGACGTCCCGTTCACCGCGCCGCCGCCGCCGACTCCCGCCCCCACGCCGAAGAAGAAGCCGAAGGCGCTGCCGACCGTCGACTGGCCGGTCTACGGCTTCGACCCCCAGCGCACCCGCTACCTGCCCGCGGCCGACGCGAAGTACGTGAAGCCGCCGTTCCGGCAGCTCTGGAACCGCCCGCTGCACGACCTGCTCGAGTTCCAGCCGATCTACAAGAGCGGCTACCTCTACATGGTCAAGAACAACGGCACGGCCTACGCGATCAACGCGCGCACCGGCCGCGTGCGGTGGAAGAAGAAGATCGGCTCCCTCGCCGCCTCCTCGCCCGCGTGGCTGAACGGGAGCGTGTTCTTCACGACCCTGTCCGGCCGGATCTACGCACTCGACGCGAACACCGGCAACGTGCAGTGGGCGAAGAGCGTGAACGCGCGCACCGAGTCGCCGCCGCTGGCGATGCGCGGGCGGATCTACTTCGGCGCCGAGGACGGGTCGATGTACGCGATGGACGCCGGCACCGGCCGGACGATCTGGCACTACCACACGTCCGGCGACGTGAGCGCGGGCCCGGCCTACTCGAAGGGCGTCCTCTACTTCGGTGACTACGGCGGCAACGTGCAGGCGGTGCGCGCCAGCAACGGCTCGCTCGTGTGGAAGACGCACGAGGCGGGGCTGCCGTTCGGGCGCTCGGGCGGCTTCTACGGCACCCCGGCCGTGGCGTTCGGGCGGGTGTACGTGGGCAACCTCGACCGCAAGGTGTACTCGTTCTCGGCGAGCACCGGAAAGCTCGCCTGGAGCCACTCGACCGGCAACTACGTGTACGCGGCGCCCGCCGTCGCGGCCGTGCCGGGCGTCACACCGTCCGTGTACGTGGGCTCGTACGACCAGAACTTCTACGCGCTCAACGCGCGCACCGGCGCCGTGCGCTGGACGTATGCGGCAAGTGGACCGATCTCGGGCGCGGCGAGCGTGATCGGCCGCGTGGTGTACTTCTCGACGCTCGACTCGCAGCGCACCTACGGCCTCAACGTGGCGAACGGCAAGGTGGTGTTCAAGTGGGCGCACGGGTCCTACAACCCCGCGATCTCGGACGGCCAGCGGCTCTACCTCACCGGCCACTCCGCGGAGACCGCGTTCGTGCCGCGCAACGCACCCGCCACGGCGGAGATCACGCGACAGGCCAAGAACATCAAGCACGCCAAGAAGCAGGCGAAGCACAAGGCCAAGCGCAAGAAGAAGAGCGGGACCTAGCCCGCCGGCCGCGGTCCACCGGTCTGCAGTTCCGCAGTTCCGTAGCTCCGCAATTCCGCGGTTGCTCGTGCACGCGGCGGACCCCGGCGCAGCGCGATGCCCACCCCGATCAGCGTCCAGACGATCGGATCCTCGAGGAAGTCGGCGTACAGCAGCGTGTGGAACACGAGCGCGGCGAACGCCGCCGCCACCACCATCCGCCCGAGCAGCCGCGCGCTCGGCTCCGCCTCCCGCCGCAGCTTGAGCAGGCCCCCAAAGAGCAGCTGGAACGCGGCCACGATCACGAACAGGTAGGCGGCCAGGCCGATCACCCCCTGCTCGGCCGCCACCGTGATCGGGATCGTGTGCGAGGCCGAGGCCGCCTGCGCCTCGCCCTTCTTCTCCCGCGCCCGGAAGCGCTCGGCGAACGACCCCGACCCGTAGCCGTAGAGCGGCCTGTCCGCGAACATCCGCAGCCCGCCGCGCATCAAATCCACCCGGCCGCTCGTGGCGCGGTTGAGCGACTTGGCGGAGTGGCCCTTCAGGTGCACCGAGCCGGGGATCGCGAACACCACGATCGCGAGCAGGGCGACCGCCGCCCCCACGGCGATGATCACCGGGCGTGCCCGCCAGCGCACGGCGGCGAGCACAGCGAGTCCCACGAGCAGCGCCGCGAAGCTCGACTGCGAGAGGCTGAGCACGAGCCCGCCCCACAGCACCGCCAGCAGCACGGTCACCCACACCACGTCGCGGCGACGCCGCATCCAGAGCAGCAGGGCAGCGAGCATGACCATCACGATGGCGAGGTAGCGGCCGTAGATGTTGGGGTCGAAGAACAGCGAATTCACCCGGAAGTAGGAGCGGAACTGGTTGGCCTCGATCACCTTCGGGTTCCACAGCAGCCGGCGCGCGGCGTACTCGCCGAAGCCGATGGCAGCGAACACGAGTGAGAGCGCGACCGTGACGCGCAGGCACCAGAGCTCCAGCTTCGCCGTCCACTCCATCGACGTGAGCAGCTTGAGCAGCAGCGCGAACGGGATGTAGAAGAACGCGACGTTCTTGAGCGCCGTCTCGAAGTCCGTCGAGTAGGCCGCCTGCACCGAGTAGAGCGCGACGGCGACCATCAGCGCCAGCTCCACGTAGCCGGGCGAGCGCTCGGCCGGCGCGAGGCGGTAGCCGTTGTCCGCACCCACCGGACGCGGGCGGAGCCGCTCCCACACGTACGCGAGCCCGCCGCCGCCCACCACCACGTAGAGCGGAACGAGCAGGAGCGCGGACTGCCCACCGGCCTGCACGGGTATGCGGAACGGCAGCGCCCCCACGGCCAGCACGGGCATGAGCAGCGGCCAGCGCAGGAAGGCCGCGGCGAGCGCGGCGATCAGCACAACGCCGACGATCGCGAGCGCGCCCAGCTCGGCCGGGTGCCCGCGCAGGGTGACGAACTGGCTCGAGTTCCACAGCTCGCCCACGAGCAGCACCGGGCACAGCACCAGCGCGAGCAGCGCGCTCACGGCCCGCGCCCGCGGCGTGCCGAGGAAGAACATGCCGGCGGCGGCCAGCGAGGCCGCGACCATTCCGCTGCCCTTGAAGGCTGTGGCTACCGCGAGAGGAGCGACCACACCCGCCTCGTCACGTCGGTGAGCTCGACGTTCCCCGCGAGCTTCTGACCCCACTGATCGGTGCCCACGCGCACCACGATCCCCTTGCCCAGCCGGTAGGCGACGAAGGCGGGGTGCTTGGGATCCCGGCCCGCCGAGGACAGCATCTGCGTGCCGCCCACGAGCCGCTGCGACTGCTCGAACTGGTCGAACTCGCCGAGCAGTCCGCCGCTCACGCCGGCGAACAGGCCGAGCGTGTCGGGCTGGTTCACCACCATCGGCGCCTGCTGGATGCGGGCCTCGTTCACCTGCTCGCCGAAGATGTCGAAGCGCTCCGGGCGGGTCGGATCGGTGAGCTGCCGGTCTCCCAGTCCCACCCGGCGCCGGAACGCGTCCGTGCCGAACGACGCCACGCGCCCGCCGCCGTCCACGTAGTCGCGCAGCGTCAGGTCGAGCTTGTCCGTGAGCCAGGTCTCGTCGCCCACGAACATCACGCCGCCGTGGCCCGCGAGCTGTGGCCCGCGGTTCTGCGCGAGCGCCAGGTCGGTGGTGATCTCGTACGGCGCGCGCTCGCGGGCGAGGAAGCGCAGCAGCGGGTCAAGCTTGTCCCTGAGGCCCGCCGGCGGCTGCCCGTGGGCGAACGGCCGGTCCACGCCGACGGCGTCGCCGGCGCTCAGCGTGTTGGCGAAGCCGTCGCCGTCGTCGTCCACCTGGTTGTCGCCCTGCCACGCGATCGCCGGCAGCACCAGAAGCACCTTCCCGCGGTGCGGACCCTGCACGACCACCGGCTGCGATGCGCGATGCCCGGCGGCGGACACGCGCAGCAGGTACGCCCCGCTGGCCGTGCCGGACGGCACGCGCACCGTGAGCTGCGTCCCGCTGCCGGCGCCGCGCGCCACCGCGCGCCCGGGGCCGATCGGGCCGAGGCTCCAGCGCATGCGGCGGCCGGTCGGTCCGATCTGGAAATGCGCGAGGGAGCCCGCGTTCACCGGGTCGAGCGAGCCGCTCACGGTGAGGTAGCGCACCGACACGCCCGTGCCCGGCTTCACCTCGTTCCGCGTGGGCGGCAGCCGGCGCGGCGCGCTGCCGCGGTTGAGCGCGTGGTCGTAGGTGGTGATCGCGACCGCGTAGATGCCGTCGGGGGCGGGCTTGCCGTCGACCATGCCGTTCCACATCACGGTCCGGCGGCCGCGCCGCCCGTTGAAGTACGCCACCTCCTGCGGCTGCGGCAGATCGGTGCGGTAGATCTGGACGAGCGGCTCCAGGCTGGAGCTACCGCGATAGCGGATGCGCGCGCGTCCCAGCGCGCCGGGCGCGCCTGGCAGGATCACGCTCGGGGTCACGCCCACGATGCGCGGGTGCGGCGGCACCGTGTCGATCACCAGCAGGCGGGTCGACGTGACCGAGCGGGCCTGGTCGCGCAACGTCACGCGCAGGTGGTAGCGGCCGTCGGGCGCGATCGTGCCGTCGTCCGTGCGACCTGCCCACAGGTAGGAATGCCGGCCGCGCCGCAACCGCCGGTCGCCTACGAGCGTGCGGACGTCGTCCCCGGCGGAGTTGACGACCGTCGCGGTGACCGTGCCCGTGTCGCGCAGGGTAAAGGTGATGCGCACGCGCGACTTGTCGCAGCCGCACTTCGGCGAGAGGTAGCGGTTGTAGTAGACGCCCTCGACGATCGGCGTCGAGCGCTTGAGCCTCTGAGCCACCACAAATGCCGCCGAGGTGGCAAGCACCAGGACGCCAAACACCACGCGGACCAAGACGCTGCTCGGCACGCGCGTAAAGGTATCCGGGAGCCCTGAGGCGCCGCTTACCCGGAGCCGTTCGCCAGATCGGCGCCGATGATGACCGCCACGGTGGCGTCACCGGCTCGCGACTGCGTGGCCGGGTCGATCGGCTCGGTCTGGCCGATGTTCAGCTTCTTCGCCACGAGGTCGGCGGCGCGCTTGTTGCCCTTCGAGTACTCCACCACGGACTCCGCCTGCTGCCCCTGCGTGAGCGCGTTGTCGGTGTTGCCGCGCGTGAAGCCCTCCTGCTCGACCTTGTCCGCCGTGGTGGCCGCGAGGCCGGTGACGGTCGTGCCGTTGAGCACGGCCACGGTGATCGACTTGGGGTTGAGCGGAGTGGCCTTGTGGCTCTTCTTCGACTGCGAGCTGCTCGAGCTGCTGCTGCCCGCGGTGCCGGAGCTCGAAGCCACGTTGGAGCCGCTGCTACCGCTGGTGCTCCCGCTGTCGTTCGTGGCCTTCTCGATGCCGTACACGGCGCCGGCGCCGATCACGAGCACCCCGACGACGATCAGCACGATGTAACGGGGCGCCGGCCAGTCGATGCGCTTGTACCAGGGCTGCTGCGCGGCGCTCATGTTGAGGATCGGCGTGCTGGGCGCCGGCGCCGCCGTGGGCCGCGACGTGGGCAGCGTGGGAGGCGGCGGGGTGGGCACGCCACTCGGCGGGGGCGTGGCCGACGCCGGTCCCGTCTGCGGGCGCACCGCAGGGGAGGCCACGGT
The DNA here is from genome assembly GCA_036491015.1 of Thermoleophilaceae bacterium. Taxonomy (GTDB): domain Bacteria; phylum Actinomycetota; class Thermoleophilia; order Solirubrobacterales; family Thermoleophilaceae; genus JAICJR01. The sequence continues at coordinate 18,134 of DASXCV010000016.1, forward strand.
GGCCGTGCCACCCGATGCCGCCGCGGCGGCGCGCTGCTGCTGGCCCTGGGTCTGTGCGCTCTGGGCCTGCGCGGCGATGCGGGATTCCTCCTCGGCTGCGCGCTCGGGCGCGCGCCCAGCCCATTCGCGCAGACGCTTTACGTCACGCGCCTGCGAGAAATAGAGGGCGCTGAGCACGGCCAGTCCGACTACAGCCCCGAACCCCGCGTAGGAGCCAATCTCCTGTACGAGATGCATTACGCGCCCGAACCTTAGACGGAATGCCGGGCGCTTAAGTGCGACGGCACAAGGCCGCGCTCTCGCGCGAGCGAGGCCACCGTCTTCGCCAGCTCGTCCGGCTTGCCGTGGTAGACCAGCTCCTCGACGCGCGAGAAAGCCTCCTCCACCCACTCCGGTTCGAGCGGCTGCCGCGACGCGGCCACGATCTTCTCGGCCGGAGTCGGCAGCGGGCGCTCATCGGGGTTGAACAGCTCTTCGTGCAGCTTCTCGCCGGGCCTGCGGCCGACGATGTCGATCGCGATGTCCACGCCCGGCTCCTGGCCCGAGAGGCGGATCATGTTCTCCGCCAGCTCGATGATCTTCACCGGCTCGCCCATCTCGAGCACGTACACCTCGCCGCCCTCGCCGAGATCGCCGGAGCGGATGATCAGCTGCACGGCCTCCGGGATCGTCATGAAGTAGCGGGTCATGGCGGCGTCGGTGACGGTCACCGGCCCGCCCTCGGCGATCTGGCGGCGGAAGATCGGCACGACCGAGCCGGACGAGCCGAGCACGTTCCCGAAGCGCACGGTCGTGTAGCGCGTTTGCGGGAAGCGGTGCTGTGCCGCCTCGACCGCCCACTCGGCGAGCGTCTTAGACGCGCCCATGACCGTCGCGGGCGTGACCGCCTTGTCCGTCGACACGAGCACGAAGCGGCGCACGCCGGACTCGCCGGCGGCCGACGCCACGAGGCGCGTGGCCACGGCGTTGTTGCGGACGGCCTCGATCGGGTTCTCCTCCATCAGCGGCACGTGCTTGTAGGCGGCGGCATGGAACACCACGGTCGGGCGCATCTCGATGAACAGCTCGCGCATGCGCGTGGCGTCCTTGCAGTCCGCGAGCACCGCGTGCGCGCGATTGAAGTGGCGCCCCTCCTCCAGCTCGCGCCGGATCTCGAAGAGGCTGTTCTCGCTGTTCTCGACGAGGATCAGCTGGCGCGGGCCCACGCGCGCGATCTGGCGGCTCAGCTCCGCGCCGATCGAGCCGCCGGCGCCCGTGATGAGCACGACCTCGTCGGCGAGGTAGCGGCCCACGCGGGCCACCTCCATCCGCACGGGCTCGCGGCCGAGCACGTCCTCCACGCGCACCTCGCGCACCTGGCGCATGAGGTTCACGCCGCCGCGCAGGATCTCGAACACCGTCGGCAGCGTGCGCACCGGGATCGCGCGGTCGCGGCAGGCGGACACCACGCGCTGGCGCAGCTCGCCCGGCGCGGACGGGATGGCGATGATCACCTCGTCGGGCCCCGAGATGTCGAGCACCTCGGGCAGCTCGGCCGTCGTGCCGAGCACCTTCACGCCGGCGATGCGCATGCCCTGCTTGCGCGGGTCGTCGTCCACGAACCCGATCACGACCTGCCGCAGCTCGGGGTTGCGGCGCAGCTCGAAGGCCACCGACTGGCCGCCGTTGCCCGCGCCGACCACGAGCACCTCGCGGCCGTCCTTCGGGCCGAGCGGCGCGCGGAACGAGCGCTCCACGAGCACGGTGCGCACCAGGAAGCGCACGCCGCCGACGCCGGAGAGCGTGAGCAGGAAGTCGAGCGCGATCACGCCACGCGGCGGATCGGTGCCGCCCGGGGTGAAGAGGAAGAGGGCGACCACGAGGCCCGCGGTGCAGATCGCGACCGCCTGGAAGATCGCCTCGAAGTCCTTCTGATCCACGAACCGCCACAGCTTGTGGTACACGCGGAACAGGGCGAAGACGATCAGCTTGCCCGGTACGACGAACAGGATCGTGCCCCAGAGCAGCGTCTTGTAGCGGTCAGGGACGCCGTTGTCGAAACGCAGGGCGAACGCCAGCCACCACGACAGCGCCACGATGCAGCCGTCGATCAGCACCTGCACCGCTCGGCGCGCACCTATGGATGAGAGGAAGCGGGACTTGAAGGCGGTCAGAGAGCTTTCCTTCGCGGAAGCCGGGAAAACGGCAGGCGCAGGCCTCGCAGCGCCCGGGTCATGCTAGCGACGATCGGGGCATTGCGCGCGCGCTGTAAGGGCGTTCTCAGCGGCTCTCGCTAGGCTACGCCGACCTCGATGCTCCTCATCGCCTCGATCAGCGACCGGCTGGTGAACCTGGCCGTGAACGTGATCGGCGACCTTGGGTTGGCCGGAATCTTTGTGCTCACGGTCGCCGAGAGCGCCTGTATCCCGATTCCAAGCGAAGCCACGATGCTGTTCGCCGGCTTCAACGTCGCCGACGGCAAGTTTCCGCTCTGGCAAGCCGTCGGGATCGCCGTGCTCGGCGAGCTCGTGGGCTCCTCGATTGCCTACGGAGTGGGCTACTTCGGCCGCATCGACCTGATCGAGAAGCACGGCAAGTTCCTGCACATCACGCCCGCGCGGCTCGCGTGGGCCGACCGCTGGTTCGCCGAGCACGGCGAGGCGACCGTCTTCTTCGGGCGCATGGTGCCCGTGGTGCGCGCCTTCATCTCGCTGCCCGCCGGCGTGGCGCGCATGCCCTACCGCAAGTTCGTGCCGTTCACGGTCCTCGGCTGCCTCCCCTGGCTGCTCGTGCTCGCGCTGATCGGGCGTGCCGCCGGCGACAACTGGAAGCACTGGCGGCACTACATCGGCTATCTCGACTACGTCGCGCTGGCGGCGATCGTGGTCGGGATCGTCTACCTCGTGGTCAAGCGCCGCAACCGCAGCCGCGCGCGCGCCGAGACAGAGGCTGTCTAGAGCACTTCGCATCCCGCAGGCGCTGGCCCTGGGGGCGATTCAGGGACCCACCGAGCTGCTGCCGGTGTCGAGCTCGGGCCACCTCGCGCTCGTGCCCGGGCTGCTCGGCTGGGACTACGACGCGCTCGACCCGGAGCTGCGCAAGGCGTTCGAGGTGGCGCTGCACGCCGGCACGGCGGGCGCGCTCGCCATCGCGCTGCGCGACGAGGTGGCCGACGTGGTGTGCACGCTGAACGTGCGCCGCGTGGCCGGGATCGTGCTCACCTTCCTGCCGGCCGCGTTCGTGGCCGCGGCGTTCGAGCGGGCGATCGAGCAGCGGCTCGGCTCGGCGCGCTCGGTTGCTCTCGCGCAGGTCGTGGCCGGCGCCGCCCTTGCCGCCGCGGACCGCTCCCCCGCCGAGCGCCCGCACGCGGACGCCGGCCCGCTCGACCACCTGCTGATCGGCTGCGGCCAGGCGCTCGCGCTCGCCCCGGGCGTGTCGCGCAACGGCGCCACGCTCACCGCCGCGCGCCTGCTGCGCTTCGAGCGGCGGGCCTCGAGCGTGCTCTCGCGCCACGCCGCGCTGCCCGTGATCGCCGGCGCCACGGGGCTCAAGGGAATGCGCCTGGCGCGGCGCGGCCTGGCGCGCGAGCTGCGCGGGCCGTTCGTGGCCGGCGCCGCGGCGGCGTTCGCCTCCACGCTGGCCTCGCGGCGGCTGATCGGCGTGATGGACCGCGCGCGCTCGTACCGCCCGTTCGCCGCCTACCGGATCGCGCTCGGCGCGGCCGCGCTCGGGCGCCTCCGCGCGCGCTGATTGAATAGCCGCGATGGCCGATAGCGCGTACGCCCGCGCAGGTGTGGACACGAGCCGCGCTGACAGCGCGATCTCGGGGCTCGTTGACGTGCTGCGCACGATCGACACGGGCAAGCCCTCGCGCTCCCTCCTGCGCTCCGGTCACTACGCGGCCGTGCTCGAGCTGAACGGCGTCGGGCTCGCGCTCTCCACCGACGGCGTAGGCAGCAAGGTGATCGTCGCGGAGCAGCTAGGCCGCTACGACACCGTCGGCATCGACTGCGTGGCCATGAACGTGAACGACCTCGTGTGCGTGGGCGCCGAGCCGATCGCGCTGCTCGACTACATCGCGGTTGAGGACGCCGACCCTGAGGTGCTCAGGCAGATCGGCGCCGGCCTGAAGGAGGGCGCCGAGCAGGCGGGTGTCGAGATCCCCGGCGGCGAGCTGGCGCAGCTGCCCGAGCTGATCCGCGGCCATCCCTCCCCGCGTGGCTTCGACCTCGCGGCGTCGTCATTCGGCATCGTCGCGATCGACGCCATCGTCACCGGCGAGGCGATCGCGCCCGGCGACGCTGTGATCGGGCTGCCGTCGAGCGGCCTCCATTCGAACGGCTACACGCTCGCGCGTCGCGCGCTGCCGGATCTCGACGAGAGCTTCGGCGACGGCACGGTCGGCGACGAGCTGCTGCGCCCCACCGCGATCTACGTGCGCGCGGCGCTCGAACTGCTGCGGGCGCCGGGCATCGACGTCCACGGGCTCGCCCACATCACCGGCGACGGCTTCCTCAACCTGCCGCGGCTGAGCGAGACCGTGGGCTGGCTGATCGACTCGCCGCTGCCCGTTCCGCCCGTGTGCGAGCTGATCGCCGAACGCGCGTCCGTGCCCGACGAGGACATGTGGGAGACCTTCAACATGGGCTGCGGGTTCTGCTGCGTGGTGCCCGCGACGCAGGCGGACGCCGCGGTCGAGCTGGTGGCCCAGCGCCACCCGGGCGCCGCCCTGATCGGGTCGGTCACCGGCACCAGGGGCCTTGTGGAGCTGCCGCGAGCGGGCCTCGCCGGCCGCCGCGGCGAAGGCCTTCGGCGCTCATGACCGCGGCGCGCTTGCGGCGCGCCTGCCTCGCGCTCCCCGGCGCCGAGGAGACGTTCCCGTTCGGCCCGGAGAACTCCGTCTTCAAGGTCGCGGGCAAGATGTTCGCCATCTCGCGGCTGAAGGCGAGGCGGCCTCTGCGAGTGGGGCTCAAGTGCGAGCCCGAACTGGCCGAGGGGCTGCGCGCGGCCCACGAGGCGATCATCCCCGGCTATCACCTCAACAAGCGCCACTGGAACACGGTGGTGCTCGACGGCTCGCTGCCCGAGCGGATGGTGATGGAGATGATCGAGGACTCGTACGACCTCGTGGTTGCCAAGCTGCCGAAGTCGAAGCAGGCCGAGCTCGGCTGGTCCGGGGATTAAGCTCGCGCCCGGTGACCGACAGGGACGTGACCTTCGCCGCCCTCGCGCCGAACAACGGTGAGCGCTTCCAGACGCTGCGGCGTGAGCTCGGCGTCAAGAGCTTCGGCATCAACCTGATCACGCTGCAGCCGCGCGAGCGCGGGCGGGTGCACTCCCACCTCGAGCAGGAGGAGGTGTTCGTCGTGCTTCAGGGCGAGCTCACGCTGGTGCTCGAGGACGGCGAGGAGCACGTGCTTCGCCGAGGTGACGTCGTGCGCGTGGGGCCGGCGGAGCGACGCCAGCTCGTGAACGCCGGCAGCGAGCGGCTGGTGCTGCTCGCGCTCGGCGGCTCGGGCAGCCATGCGGGCCGCGACGGCCGGGCGTGGGAGTCCTGGGACGGCGGCGGCGATGGCCGGCCGCCGCAGGAGGTCCCACTTCCACAGGATTTGCCCGCCGACCAGTAACTGTTCGTTGACCGTTGACCGTTGACCGGTTAGAGCCGGCCGAAACGGATCGGGGGGTCGTACACGGATGCCAGGCGGGCCAGCGTGAGCGCGCCGAGCATCAGGCCGAAGTCCCGCAGGGCGATGTCGTAGAAGCCGGAGTACGAGAGCAGGTTGATCACGATGCCCGCGAGCCAGCCGGCCACGAGATAGGCGCCATAGCGCGGCTTGAGCAGCACGGCGATGCCCGCCACGATCTCGATCCCGCCCACGAAGTACATGAACTGCTGACCCGTGCCGGGCATGATGTTGTCGATCCACGGCGCCAGGTACTTGGGCCAGTGGACGAGCACGTTGAAGAACTTGTCGATGCCGAACGCGATCGGCGCGACGGTGAACGCGAGGCGCAGCAGCATGTACGACTGGTAGCGGGCGTCGCTCCAGTCGGCCGAGAGGACGGGTGCCGGGTCTCGGGTGTCGGCTGCCGGGATCCGCAGTGCTTCGGTTGTCGCCATGAACGATCTCCTTTTCGGGTTGTCATGGCGTTTGCGTCGATGAGGCGCTCCTTCCTTACGGCGTAAGAGTTGGCCGGCAGCTCGCGTCCAACACATCGATGGGACCGGTGCTAACACTGTTGCCAGGCATGTCGGAGACTCACGACCCCGAGTCGGCCGCCTGGCTCGCTTCGCTCACCGCGGGCGGCTACGAGCAGGACGACGCCACGCGGCGGCTGCACGAGCTGCTGCTGCGCGCCGCGCGCTTCGAGTTGAGCCGCCGGCGCGGCTCGCTCGACGGCGCGGTGGACCTCGACCAGCTCGCCGCCGACGCCGCGCACGACGCGCTGATGAAGGTGCTGGCGAAGCTCGACACGTTCCGTGGCGAGAGCCGCTTCACGACGTGGGTCTACAAGTTCGCGCTGCTCGAGGCGGCCACCAAGGTGCGCCGTCGTACGTGGCGCGCCCGCGAGGTGGCTCTCGACGCGGACGCCTGGACGCGCATGCCGGGGCTCGACGCCGATCCCGCCGCGCGCGCCGAGACGAGGGAGCTGATCGCCGCCGTCCGGCGCGGCATCGAGGAGGCGCTCACGCCGCACCAGCGCCTCGTGCTCGTATCGACCACACTTGAGGGCGTGCCGATCGACGTGCTCGCCGAGCGCCTCTCAAGCACCCGGGGTGCGATGTACAAGACGCTGCACGATGCGCGCCGCAAGCTGCGCGCGCGCCTGGCCGCGCAGGGGTTCGAGCTCGACCCCGACCACAAGGAGGCCGCATGACCAGCTCGCACGACAGGCGCGACCTGCTCGGGCGCGTGCTCGGACCCGCGGGCCCGGAGCTCGGCTGCGACGAGTGCTTCGAGCACCTCGACCGCTACGTCGAGGCGGAGCTGGCGGGCAACGATCCCGACGCGGCGGTGCCGGGGATGAGCGCGCATCTGGAGGGGTGTCCTGCGTGTCATGAGGAGCACGACAGCCTCGTCGCGTTGTTGCACTCCCAGTGAGCAGTGGGCAGTGCGCAGTGCGCAGGCTCAGGCGGGTTCCCACAGGTAGTCGGTCAGGAGCTTCACGGGTTTCAGCTTCCATTCGGTCGCCAGCTGCCATAGCTCGGCGTGGGCTTTCGGGGTGGGTAGGTCGCAGACGGCCTCGATCTCGAGGGCTGCCATGCGGCCGAAGCGGTTGATCGCCTCCAGAGGTGTGAGCTTGTCGCCGGTGGGCTCGGCGCCCGCGGCGAGGGCCGCTTCTCGGTATTCCTCGTAAGGGCGGAAGCCGTACACGCGCTGGATCTCGCCGTCGCCGCCGTGGAAGGCCATGGTCGGGAAGGTCAGCCGCTCGGGGCCGCCGGTGCGCGCCGTCCCGTGGCGCTCGTGGGCGTCATCGGGGATCTCGCGGGCGAGCTCGAGGTCCGCGCCGAATGCCTCGACGATCGCGTGCGAGCCGAGATCCACCCGGAAGCGCTTCACGTCGAGGCCCACCCGCCGCGCCTCCTCCACAAGCGCCTCGGTGTTGTCGAGCTTGCGGCGAAAGCACAGGAGTCCCTCGCGCAGCCCGCGCAGGTATGCGTAGCCGCCGTCGCCCGCCTGCTCGGCGGCCGCCCTCACGGCCATGCACGCCGGGTAGCTGCTCACGATCGGACCCTCGCTCCACAGCCGCGCGTCGATCGGCATCCCGCCCTCCTCGGCCACATCGAGCCAATGCGCCAAGAGCCAGCGGTAGGCCTTTTCTCCATGATCGGGGGTACTCGTGAAGTCGCGGGAAAGACCGCCCATCACGTAGGTCCAGGACAGTGATTCGCCGAACTCCACCATGAGCCGTCTGAGCTTCGGTTCCGTACTCCAGGACCACGCACATGTCGGATCGGTGAAGTATTGGACGCGTACAGCCATGAGGTCGCCCAAAATAGAGGAGCAGTGATAGGCACCCTTCTCAGCGGACGGTTCCGGCTGGAGGAGCGCGTGGGCTCCGGAGGGATGTCGACCGTCTATCGCGCGTTCGACGAGACGCTCGAGCGCTGGGTGGCGATCAAGATCCTCCAGACCGACATCGCGGAGGACGACGACCAGCTCGAGCGCTTCCGCCGCGAGGCGCGCGCCGTCGCCCGGCTCAACCACCCGCACGTGGTCACCGTGATCGACGCGGGCGAGGATCAGGGCTGCCCGTACATCGTGTTCGAGTACATCTCCGGCGAGACCCTGAAGGACCGCATCCGCCGGCTCGGCCGGCTGCCGGTGCCGGAGGCGCTCGCGTACGCGATCGAGATCGCCTACGCCCTCCAGGCCGCGCACGCCGAGCGGCTCGTGCACCGCGACGTGAAGCCGCAGAACGTGCTGCTCGACACCGACGGCCGCGCGAAGGTCACGGACTTCGGCATCGCCCGCTCGCTCGAGGGCGACGGCGGGCTGACGCTCGCGGGCCGCGTGCTCGGCACCACGGACTACGTGTCGCCCGAGCAGGCGCTCGGGCAGGACGTGCCGCCGCAGTCCGACATCTACTCCCTCGGCATCGTGCTCTACGAGATGCTCACCGGCGACGTGCCGTTCCGGGCCGACGCCCCCGTGGCGGTGGCGATGAAGCACGTCCGCGAGCCGATGCCGGACGTGCAGCTCGCTCGGCCCGAGGTGTCGGCCAACACGGCCGCGATCGTCGAGCGCGCGACCGCCAAGGAGACACGCAACCGCTACCAGACGATCGAGGAGATGCTCGACGACCTGGAGGTGGCGCTGGCGCTCGAGGCGTCACGCGCCGGGCAGACGAGCGGCGAGGCCACCACCGTGCTGCGCGCTCTCCCCGACGAGCGCCGCGTGCCGTGGCGACTGCGCTTCCCACGCCGCGCCGCCGCGCTCACGGCGCTGCTCGTCGCGCTGATCGCCGTGGCGCTCGTGCTGATCCTCAGCCGCACGCACGAGCAGCAGCCCGGCTCGTCGCAGCCGCTGCAGCCGAAGGGCGCGCCGCCGCTCGTCGCGCTCAAGCTGCCGACCACGGCCGCGCACGACTACGACCCCTTCGGCGGCGACGGCGAGCACCACACCATGATCGGGAACGCGCTCGACCACAACTCCGTGTCGGCGTGGACCACCGAGACCTACGACAGCGGCATTCCGCAGACCAAGCCGGGTGTCGGTCTCTACGCGGACACCGGCAGCCCGGTGGCGGCGAGGAAGGTCGACATCATCAGCCGCCAGAGCGCCTACAAGGCGCAGATCCTCGCCGCGCCCGGCCCGGCGCCGCCGCCCAACATCACCGGCTGGACGCCGGTGTCGGCGACGGCCGGCGTGGACCACATCGCCCACATCCCGGTGGACACGGGCGGCAAGAGCTACCGCCTCTACCTCGTGTGGATCACGGAGCTGCCCGCGGGCGGCCAGGGCGGCATCAACGAGCTGACGATCAGCCGCTAGCCGGGCCTAGAACCGGTACGCCCGCTCTTCGCGGTAGCGCTCGAGGCCCAGGTCGAGCAGCCGGTTGAGCAGCTCCGTGAACGGCACGCCGGAGGCGGCGAACATCTTCGGAAAGCCGCTCGTCTGCGTGAAGCCGGGGATCGTGTTGAGCTCGTTGATGAGCACGCGCTGGCCGTCCTCCACGAAGAAGTCGGCGCGCGCGAAGCCCGAGCAGCCGACGCTGCGGTAGACCTCCACCGCAAGGGCGCGCACCTGCTCGACGACGGCCTCGTCGAGCCGCGGCGGCACGATCAGCTCCATCCCGCCGGGCGTGTACTTGGCCTCGTAGTCGTACCAGTCGGCGTGCGCGAGGATCTCGCCCGGCTTCGACGCGGTGGGCTCGCGGTTGCCCATCACGGAGCACTCCACCTCGATGCCGGTGGCCATGCGCTCGACGATCGCCACCGGGTCGTGCGCGAAGGACAGCGCAAGCGCGGCCGGAAGCTCTTCGCGGATCCCGACCTTCGAGATCCCCACCGACGAGCCGAGCCGCGCGGGCTTCACGAACAACGGCAGGCCCAGCCGCTCGACCAGCGCCGCGGAATCGACTCCCTCGCGCACCGCCGCGTACTCCACCTGCGGCAGCCCGCGGCTCGCCACCAGGTCCTTGAACACGGCCTTGTCCATGCAGAGCGCCGACGCCAGCACACCGGCGCCCACGTACGGGATGTCGAGGGTCTCGAGCAGTCCCTGCACCGTGCCGTCCTCGCCGAACGGACCGTGCAGCACCGGAAACACGATGTCGGCGCCAAGCAGCGACGTCCCCGGGTCGAGCGCCACCGGCTCGCCGTCGCAGGTCCAGCGGCCGTCCTCACGGCCGATCTCGATCGTCGCGACGTCGTGCCCGCCCTCCTCGAGCCCCTCGCGCACAGCCGCGGCCGAGGACAGCGACACCTCGTGCTCGCTCGAGCGGCCGCCGGCTAGAAGGGCGACCCTCATCCGCCGGGCGTCGTGGGCGTGGGTTCGGCGGGCGTGCCCGGGGTGGTGGTGGACGGCGGTGGCTGCTGGAACTGCCCGATGTAGATCACCACGGTGCGGCCCTTCTTGAGCTTGGTCTTGGGCTGCGGCCGCTGCTCGATGACCAAACCGTTCTGGGTCTGGTCCGTCGTCGGCTTCGGCTTGGCCTGCACCTGGAACCCGAGCCCCTGCAGCGTCGCGGTGGCCTGGCTCTGAGTCTGGCGGGACACGTCAGGCACCGTCGCGGTATTCGGCCCCTTGGAGATATTCAGCGTCACGCTCGTGCCCTTGTCCACGGTGGTGCCTCCCACCGGGGTTTGCGAGATCACGTCGCCCTTCGGGACGGTGTCCGAGGTCGCCTGGTTGTCGGTGAACACGAAGCCGGCGTTGCGCAGCGTCGAGTGCGCGGAGGCGGCGTCCTGGCCGGTCACGTCCGGCACCTTCGCCTGCACCGGCCCGCTGCTCACGATCAGATGCACGCGCGAGCCCTTCGCCACCCTCGTGCCGTCCACGGGCGAGCTGCTGATCACCTCGCCCTTCGGCACGGTGGCGGAATGTTGCGATGTCGAATCCACGTTCAAACCCCGCCGGTTGAGCGCCCTCGTGGCCGTGGCGAACTTCAGTCCGGTGACCAGCGGAACGTCGACCGTACCCGGCCCGCTGGACACCTGCAGCGTCACCGGAGAGCCCTTGTCCACCTTGGTCCCGGCCTCGGGACTCTGCCCGATCACCTGACCGACGGGCGACCCGCTCTCGCGATGCAGAACGCTCACCTTGAAGCCGCGATTGTCGAGGTCGACGGTGGCGGCGGACTCCTGCTTGCCGGTCTCGTCGGGCACGCCCACGCGGCCGTGCTGGAGGAGCTCGAACAGCCCGACCGCCACACCGGCGGCGAGCACGAGCACGAGCAGCAGCCACGGCCAGCGGCGCGGACCGCTCTTCGGGCTCGGCTCCGGCTCGGCCGGCGGCGGCGTGACCGCCGACCACACCGCGGTGTCCTGGCCGACCCCGCCGTTCGTGCCGGAGGCGATCGCCGAGCGCGCCGCCTCGAGCGCCGCGATGAACTCGTCCGCGCTCGCGTAGCGCTGCCCCGGTTGCTTGGCGAGCGCCTTCATCACGGCGCCCTCGAGCGCCGGGTGGATGTCCGGCCGGAGCGCGGCCAGCCGGGTCGGCGGCTCGCTGAGGTGCTTCAGCGCGATCGACACGGCGCTGTCGCCCTCGAACGGCACCTTGCCGGCGAGCATCTCGTAGAGGATCACGCCGATCGAGTAGAGGTCGGAGGCAGCGGTCACGCCGTGGCCCTGCGCCTGCTCCGGCGACAGGTACTGCGCCGTGCCCATGATCGAGCCCGTCTCCGTCATCTCCGACGCGCCGGCGCGCGCGATGCCGAAGTCCGTGACCTTCACGTTGCCCTGCGGCCCGACCATCACGTTATGCGGCTTGAAGTCGCGGTGGATCACGCCGCGCTTGTGGGCGAAGCCGGCGGCGCGCAGGATCTGGATGCCGAGGTCGATCGCGCGTTCCTGGGGCAGCGGCGACTCGCGCTTGATGAGGTCCTTGAGCGTCTCGCCCTGGAGGAACTCCATCGCGATGTAGTAGGTGTCGTCGTGAACGCCGCGGTCGAACACGCCGACGACGTTCGGGTGCTGCAGCCCCGCGGCCGCCGAGGCCTCGCGCCGGAAGCGCTCTACGAACTCCTGGTCCTGGGAGAAGCGGTGGTGCAGCACCTTCAGCGCCACCTGGCGGCCGAGGTGCGTGTCCTCGGCCACGTACACGTCGGCCATGCCGCCCGAGCCGATCCGGTTGAGGATCCGGTAGCGGCCGTCGACCACGGTGTTCCCCACCACCTCGGCCATCAGCGGGTCTCCTTCAGAAGCTGCTGGATCACCTGTTTGGCGATCGGCGCGGCCACGGTGCCGCCCTCGCCCTGCGTGCGCTCGATCGTCACCGCGATCGCCACGCGCGGGTTCGGCACCGGCGCGAAGGCGATGAACCAGGCCTGGTTGGTGGTGCCGTTCTCCACCTCGGCGGTACCGGTCTTGCCGGCCACGGTCACGCCGGGGATCTGCGCGGCGGTGGCCGTGCCCGCCTTCACCACCTGCTCCATCATGGCCGTCACCTCGGCGGCCGTGGAGGGCTTCATCACCTGGTTCAGCTCGGCGGGACCGAATGAATCGACGGTGCGGCCGTCCGGCGACTCCACCCGGTCCACCAGCCGCGGCTTCATCAGCTTGCCGCCGTTCGCCACCGCCGCGGCCACCTCGGCCATCTGCAGCGGCGCCACTCGCAGGCGCTCCTGGCCGATCGCCACGCGGGCGATGTCGATCGCGTCGCTCGGCCCGAGCAGCCGCCCGTTCGCGCCGTAGACGCCGCTGACGCCGAGCTCGTCGGATGGGAGGTCGATCTTCGGCTTGTGGTCGAAGCCGAAGCGGTCCATGTACTCGAACATGGTCTTCTTGCCGAGCTTCTCACCAACCTCACCCCAGACGGTATTCACGGACTTGGCCAGAGCGTCGGTCAAGGTGAGCGGGCCGTAGTTGCCGCTGCCCTCGGTGCAGCAGTTCGACAGCGGCACGCCGCCGAGGATCTTCGGCGACTTGCCCGACACGACCGAGTTCGGCGTGTACCGCCCTGTGTCGAGGGCCGCCGTCGCGGTCACCACCTTCATCGACGAGCCAGGCGGGTAGCCGCCCTGCGTGGCGCGGTTGAAGAGCGGCGCCGCCTTGTCGCTGTTCAGCTGCTTGAACTGCGAGGGGATCTCGTTGGGGTTGTAGTCCGGCACGCTCGCCATCACGCGCACGGCGCCGGTGCGCGGATCGAGTGCGACGATCGATCCGGGCCGGCCCGCCAACAGCTGGAGCGACAGCTTCTGCGCCGCGGGGTCGAGCGTGGTGTGCAGGTCGTTGCCCACCTTCTTCTGCCCGGAGAGCTGGTCGATGATCGAGCTGAACTCGTTGTTGTTGCCGGCGAGGTCGTCGTTGTACTTCTTCTCGAGCCCGGCGCTGCCGTGCGCAACGAACGAGTAGCCCACCGTGTGCGAGAACAGGTTGTTCGTCGGGTAGGTGCGGCTGTAGCGCAGCGTCGGCCCGTGCCCGCTGCTCACGTTCTTCGCGAGCACCGTGCCGTCGTCGGCGTAGATCAGCCCGCGCGGGATCTGCTGTTCCTCGAGCAGGGGCCGGTGGTTGGAGGCGTTCTTCTCTATGTCGGCCCCGAACACACTCCAGCGAGACGTACCGAACAGGAGCAGGCCGAACAGGATCAGCACGAAGCCGAAGAGCTGGGTGATCTGACGGTTCACGCGATCCCTCCCCGCTCGGCGGGACCGCTGCGCGCCGCGTTCGAGACGATCAGCAGCAGGGCGAGCACCACGAAATTGGCGAGGATCGAGCTGCCGCCGTAGGAGACGAATGGCAGCGTGACTCCGGTCAGCGGGATCACGCGCGTCACGCCGCCGACGATCACGAACACCTGCAGCGCGACCACCGCGGCGAGACCGGCGGCGAGCAGCTTGGAGAAGCCGTCGCGCGCCACCAGCGCCGTCTTGAAGCCGCGCCCGACGAGCAGCAGGTACACGAGCAGGACGCCGGCCGCCCCGAACAGCCCGAGCTCATCCGTGATCACCGCGTAGATCGTGTCGGTGTGCGCGGCGGGCAGGATCGTGACCGAGCGGCCCCCTGCCACGGGTAACTGCAGGAGCGACTGCCCGAAGCCGCGGCCGAACAGCCCGCCGTCGGCCTGCGCGAACAGCGCCTGCGCGATCTGGTAGCCGTCCGTCTCCGGGCGCACCACGCGCGCGGACATCCACGGCTGCCACACCTCCACGCGGGCGTGCACGTGCGGCACGTGGTTCGCGAAGAAGATCGCGCCGAGCAGGAACATCGCGAGGCCGGCCACCACGAACGAGACGCGCGCCGTGGCCACGTAGAGGATCGCGAGGAAGGCGCCGAAGAACATGATCGAGCTGCCGAGGTCGCGGATGAAGATCAGCATCAGCATCGCGAGTCCCCAGATCAGCAGCAGCGGACCGAAGTGCTTGAGGCTGATGCGCGGGATGCGGCCGCGGACGAGCACGTCGCGCGTCTCGCGCAGATAGCTCGCCAGGAAGATGACGATGCCGATCTTCGCGAACTCGGCCGGCTGAAACTGGATCGGCCCGAAGTGGATCGCCAGGTACGCGCCGTTCGTGGCGCCGCCGATGCCGGGGAAGCGCGGCAGCACCAGCAGTCCGATGCTCACCGCCGCGATCGTGTAGCGGTATCTCTCGAGCACGCGGTAGTCCCGCAGGAACACGATCGTCGCGCAGAAGAGCCCGAGCCCCACCACGAACCACTCCGCCTGCTCGCGCGCGAGCGTCGGGTCGATCCGGTAGATCATCACCAGCCCGAAGGCCGCAAGCAGCGCACCGAGCGGGAACAGGTACGGGTCGGCGTTCGGAAGGCGCGCGCGGATGAAGATGTGGGCGAACAGGCAGCAGCCGAGGAAGAACGCGCCGTAGGTGAGCGTGACCTTGTTGATCTGCGACGAGCGCGTGATCAGCACGGCCGTGAAGCCGCCGGTGACGAGCAGCGTGACCGGCAGGAGGCCGAACAGCTCGCGTGAGCGTGCGGACATCCGCTAGCCCTCGTTCCGCTCGAGCGTGCGCAGCAGGTCCACGGCGTCGCCGCGGCCGCGCAGACGGTGGTTGAGCACGGCGCTGCGCTGGCGCGCCGGCAGCGCGGCGGCCGGCACGCTCGACTCGTACTGCTGGCTGTAGAGGTCGATGCCGAGCGGCAGGCTGTATGGCACGCCGCGATAAAGCGTCACGAGGCCGCTGTTGTCGGTGCCCACGAAGTAGAGCTCGCGGCTCGCGGCGTAGAGGCCGCCCACGGCCGCCATCACGATGATGAGGACTACCGCCGCGGCGAGGGGCCAGTGGGATTTGCCGCGCCGGACGGCCGCGGTGCGCGGTGCGCGGTGCGCAGTGCGCGGAGGCTCGTGCGCACTGCTCACTGCGCTCTGCGGACGTGATGCCGTCGCAGTCGCCCGGGCAGCGTTCGCCTCTGCGGGTGGCATCACCACCGTGTCGCCTCCCGGATCCGGTGCCGGCTCGCTCGGGTCGGGGCTTTGCGCGGGCAGCGCCTCGGTGCCGGACAGCGTGTCGGACTCCTCCTCGCCGCTCGCCGCCTCGTCGGCCAGCTTGAAGAGGACGACGGTGATGTTGTCCTTGCCGCCGCCCGCATTCGCCTCGCTCACGAGCTCGCGCGCGGCCTGCTCGAGCGACGAGCGCCCGCGCAGGACCTCGGCCACGCGGTCCTCGGGCACCATGCCCGTGAGCCCGTCCGAGCAGAGCAGGTACACGTCGCCGTCCTTCGCCGGATAGGTGAACGTCTCGACCTCGACGGTCGGCTCCGGCCCAAGCGCGCGCGTGATGATCGAGCGGCGCGGATCCACCTCCGCGTCCTCGGGCGAGAGCTTGCCCATCCGCATCAGCTCCTCCACCAGCGAGTGGTCCTGCGTGAGCCGCTCGAGCTCGTCGTCGCGGAAGCGGTAGGCGCGACTGTCGCCCACGTGGCCGAGCGAGATCTCGCCGGCGCCCACGAGCGCGGCGGTGAGCGTCGTGCCCATGCCGGCGTGCGATTCGTCAGACTGCGCGAGCTCGTAGATCTTGCGGTTGGCCGCACGCGCGATTGCGGCGAGCAGGTCCTCCGCGCCGCCGCCATCGGCCGCCTGGTGGTGGGTGAACTCGTCGACGGCGATCTGCGACGCCACCTCGCCCGAGCGCGCGCCGCCCATGCCGTCGGCCACGGCGAAGATCGGCGCCGCCTCGAAGTAGCGGTCCTCGTTCGTGTGCCGCTGCCGGCCTACGTCGCTGAGCCCTGCCTCTTCCGCGATCCTCAGCGTCACGCCTACTCCTGGTAGCGGTACTCGGTGTCGCCGATGCGGACCTTGTCCGCCATCTTGAGCTGCTCCGCACGGCGCAGCTGGCGGCCGTTCAGGTACGTGCCGTTCGTCGAGCCCATGTCCTCGATGAACATGAAGTCCCCGCGCGGGAAGACGCGTGCGTGCGCCGACGACGCGAACGGGTCGTCCACCTCGATGTCGGCCGACGACGAGCGACCCATCGTCGCGCCGCCGTCGCCAAGGTCGAACACGGTCCCGGGCTCATGCCCCATCGCGGCCACCACCTCGAGCCGCGGCTGCACCCCGGCGCGCAGCTCCGCGCCTGCTCGCCTGCGCTCCTCGCGTCCTCCCGGCGCCGGCCCCTCGCTCACGATGCTCGAGTCCTCGTGCCGCGCCAGGTCGCGCATCGAGCTGCGCGCCACCCAGAGCAGGAACAGGTAGAGCACGATCAGGAACGCAAACTTGAGCGCAACAGCGACCGGGTCGGTCGTCACCGGGTTACTCCGTCTCGAAGGTCAGTCGGGAGAGGCCCAACGTGATCTCGTCGCCCGGCTGGAGCACCGCGTGCTCCACTCGGCGGCCGTTCACCTTCACACCGTTCGTCGAGCCGAGATCGGCCACCATCCAGGCGTCGCCCTGGCGCCGCAGCTCGGCGTGCCGGCGCGACACGTTGGGGTCGTCGATCACCACGTCGCACTCCCGGCTGCGGCCCATCACCACGCGGGCCCCGCTCAGCACCGTGCGCCGCCCGTCCCCCACGAGCAAAGCGCGGCCGAGCGCGGGCGTCTCCACCAGCTTGCGCGCCTCGGCGTCGGGCGAGTAGACCATCGTGTGGCCGTAGTCCGCCTGCTGGGGCTCGATCTCCCCCGACTCCTCGTCGGGCGGCTGGATGAGATGCGCCTGGATGCCGAACTCGCCGAGGCTGAGCCGGTCGTCGGTCTTGAACTCCACCGTGGGGCGCGTGACGAGCGCGAGGCCCTCGCCGCGGGCGTGCTCGAGCAGGTAGTCCGACAGCTCCTTCTTGAGCGCGCCCTCGTAGCTCGAGAACTGCTCGCGGTCGCCGGGCGACAGGAAGACCACGTACTCGTTCGGCACATACGTGCGCGAGATCGAGACCACCTGGCTCTCCTCCATCTCCTTGGCAAGCTTGCGCGCCAGCTCCACAGGCTGGACCCGCGACTTGAAGGCACGGCTGAAGGCCCCCTCGACGAAGGCTTCGAGCTTCGCCTCGAGGCTGCGTAGAACGCTCATACGTCAAGCCATCCTAGGGAAGAGTCGGGGCAGCCAACGACGGTGCAGGGGCTCGCACGTGCGCTACAGCGACCGCCAAAGCCGCGCCTAAGAGTGCCCCTATCGTCGCGCCGCGGGCCGTGTCCAGCCGAACGT
Source organism: Thermoleophilaceae bacterium (assembly GCA_036491015.1). Lineage (GTDB taxonomy): Bacteria > Actinomycetota > Thermoleophilia > Solirubrobacterales > Thermoleophilaceae > JAICJR01. The sequence continues at coordinate 35,872 of DASXCV010000016.1, forward strand.
TGGCCGAGAGCAGGGAATCTGTCACGTGCAGAGCGGCCACCACGCCCGCCGCCCACACGCTGGCGGCGATTGCGTCAAGCGTGAGCGAGCGGCCGCGGACGGCCAGCGGGAGCAGCACGGCGGCTGCCGCGAACACCAGCGCGGGCGCCAGGGCGGGACCGCTGAGCACCGGCCAGATCGCGTGTTCGGCGGCGTGGGAGAAGGAGCCGTCCCAGCGCGCGCGCGGCTGCGTGCCGTCGGCCACGCCGTAGAGCAGCGAGCGCCCGGTGAGCACCTCCACCGCCACGAGCCAGAGGTAGCCGAGCGCGCCGAGGCCGGCTCTGCGCCAGGCGCTCGTGGAGCTCATCCCGGCCACGGCCGGGTAGGCCGGACCGAGGCCGATCGCCCCTAGTGCCGGGCAGAGCGCCGGCAACGACCACAGTGTTCCCCCGCGCGGCAGCAGCAGCGGCGTGGCCGCGGCGGCCACTCCCACCACAAGCGCCGTGCCGGCCTGCTCCGTGCCGAGCCAGCCCACGAGCGCCCCGGCGGCGAGCAGCCAGCCGAGCCGCGGCAGCAGCACGACCGCGAGCGCGGCGGCCCCGGCGGCCGCTATCGGGGTGACCGGCGGGGCCGGGCCGAGCAGGTCGAGCGCCAGCAGCATCAGTGCACCCGCCGCCACGGCGGCCACCGCACGCGCCGGTACCGGCAGCGGCTGGCGCGGGCGCCGCGTGCGCTCGGCCAGGCCGAAGCGGGCGAGCGTCTCCGGCTCCACGAGCCCGCCCTCCTCGGACAACTCGCCGGCGGCGTGCTCGAGCGCGCTCTGCAGGACATCGAGCGTCGGGCGCCGCTCCGGCCGCGGGTCGAGGGCGGCGTTGATCGCCTGGCAGAGCCGCTCCGGCAGGTCGCGCCGCGAGCGCTCGAGCCGTGGCAGCTGGCTGCCCACGTTGCGCGCGGTTGCCGCCGGCCCGCGCGCCTTCACCGGGTTCGAGCCGGTCCAGCCCTCGTACAGAGTCAAAGCGAGCGCGTAGACGTCGACGGCGTCCGTGATGCGCTCGCCCTCCGCCTGCTCCGGGGCCATGTAGGCGAGCGTGCCGACGATGTCCCCCGTGCGCGTGAGATCGCTCTCGGCCAGGTGCGCCACACCGAAGTCGGTGAGCTTGGCGAAACCTGCTCCGGCGGCCGGTTCGGCCACGACCATCACGTTCTGCGGCTTCACGTCGCGGTGGATCACACCTTTCTCGTGCGCGTGCGACAGCGCCTGGCAGAGCGCCACGCCGATGCGCGCGACGTCGCGGTCCGACAGTGCCCGTCCGCGCAACAGCTCCGCGAACGTTCGTCCCCGAACGAGCTCGGAGACCAGGTATACCGCCTCGTCGTCGCCGCCCAGCTCGTACAAAGAGACGATTCCGGGGTGGTTGAGCCGTGCGGCAGTCCGCCCCTCGCGCTCCGCCCGCTCTGGACTGCGCCCCTCGGCGGCCTCGCGCGGGATTACCTTGACCGCCACCTCCCGCTCGAGCTTCTCGTCCCAGGCGAGCCACACCGTCCCGTACCCACCCGAGCCAAGCCGCCGCTCGAGCAGATAGCGCCCGAGCACATAGCCGTTAGCGACCTCCGACCTCCGACCTCCGACCTCCGACCTGGTCGGCGCCGAGGCGAGATCCTGGGTAGGCGCAGTAGAACGTTCCATCTCAACTTCCCGTGTTCGGGCCAAAACACCGACACCCTGCCGCCGGAGCGGCGGTCATACTCACTCGGGTGCGGGTGTAATAGCCTGACACGGGGCCGCTGCAGGCCGCGGAGCTTGCGTGTCATTTCTCGAAGAAACCGACGATCGCCCCAGGCGTAGTTCCCGCCGTTCACCACCGCGTGGACCCGGCGTGGATAACCAGACCCTTTGGGTCCGGCGCGTAATCGCGCTCGCGGTCGGGGTGCTCATCCTCGTTCTGCTCGTGTGGGGGATCCACTCGTGCCAGGTCTCGCGCAAGCACAGCGCGTTCCGCAACTACGACCGCGACGTGAGCACGCTGCTCCAGGAATCGGACCAGCAGAGCCAGACGCTGTTCAACCTGCTGAGCAATCCGAGCGGCAACGCGGCCAACCCCGTCGACGTCACGAACAACGCGAACGGGGTGCGGGTGAATGCCGAGCAGCTCGTCGACCGCGCGAACGGCACGGGCCATCCCGGCGAGCTGAACTCCGCGCAGCGCTACCTGGTCGAGACGCTCGAGTTCCGGCGCGACGGCATCGCCAACATCGCCACCCAGCTGCGCACCGCGCTGGGCGACCAGGGCCGGCAGGCGGCCGTTGCGGCGATCGCCGGGCAGATGAGGAACTTCGACGCGAGCGACGTGATCTTCTCGCAGCGCTTCGTGCCCGAGTTCGAGACGCAGTACAAGAAGCAGGGCCTGCTCGACGAGGTGCAGGTTCCGAAGAGCGCCTTCCTGCCGGACATCGCGTGGCTCGACCCCACCACGGTCGCGGACCGCATCTCGCGCATCCGCAACGGCGGCAGCGGCGCCTCGAACGGTCCGGTCGCGCCAGGCCTGCACGGCACCTCCCTCGGCACTGTGGTCGTCAAGCCGGGCGGCCAGACGCTCAGCTCGACGCAGGCCACGCCCATCCCGGCGAGCGCCAACACGTCGTTCGACGTCCAGGTCACCAACGGCGGCGACAACGACGAGTCGAACGTGACCGTGCGCATCACGATCTCCGGCACCGGCATCAAGCCGATCGTCACCGAGCAGAAGATCGCGACGCTCCCGAAGGGCACGCCGCAGACCGTGAACGTCGCGCTCGCGCAGACGCCTCCCGCGGGCCAGCCCGTGAAGATCACGGTCCAGGTCCTGCCCGTGCCGGGCGAGAAGAACGTCGCCAACAACAAGGCCACCTTCTCGGCGATCTTCACCCACTGATTCCGGCCCGTCGGGGCTGGAACCCAGGCGCTGGGGCGCTCGCTAGTCTGCTCGGTCGATGAACGATCTCACCACCACACAGGGCATCGTGGCCCTCGCGGCCGCGGGCGTTGCGGTGGTGGCACTCCTCTTCGCGATCGTGCTTGCCGTGAAGCTGCGGCGGCTGCGGGCAGCGCAGCGCGTGGTGCTCGGACAGCACGGGGAACGCGACCTGGTGAGTCACGCGGAGCGGCTCGAGACCGGCTTCGTGGACCTGCGCGACTGGGTGGAGGAGGTCTTCTCGCGACTCGACCAGCGAGTAGGCACCGCCGAGCAGCGGATCGACGGCTGCATCGCCTACACATCGCTCGTCCGCTATGACGCGTACGGGGAGATGTCGGGCCAGCAGTCGAGCTCCTACGCGCTGCTCGACTCGCACCGCTCGGGGGTCGTGGTGTCCTCGATCCTGCATCGCGAGCAGGCGCGCGTGTACGTCAAGCGGGTGCACAACGGCGAGTCCGAGCTCGATCTCTCGCCCGAGGAGCAGGAGGCGATCGACGCCGCCTTTTCGCCCGCCGGCAACTCCGCTTCGTAAACCGGAACCTCACAGTTGTGCCGGGGGGTACCGCTAAACTGGCCGCAGGGTGACCAGGTCGAGCAGCACCGTACCTGCTGTCGTAGAGGAGGTTGGCGAACAGCCAGCTTCCGTAGCCACGCTGCCGGGCGTCCGGCCGGAGCAGCGTGGGGTCACATTGGGCCGGGTGCTGGTCCTCAACGCCTCCTACGAGCCGATCAACGTGTGCACCGTGCGGCGTGCGGCCGTGCTCGTGCTGAAGCAACGCGCCGAGGTGGTGGAGCACTCTGAATGGGCGCTCCACGCGGAGAGCCTCACGATGCCGCGGCCCGTGGTGATCCGGCTGATCACCTACGTGCGCATCCCGCGCGACGCGCATAGCCGCAAGATCACACGGCGCGCGATCTTCGCGCGAGACGGCTGGACCTGCCAGTACTGCGGCAGCGAGCGCGGCACGCTGACGATCGACCACGTGATCCCCCGCTCGAAGGGCGGCTCCTCGGCGTGGGACAACATCGTCACCTGCTGCGCGCCATGCAACCGGCGCAAGGGCGACCGCCTGCCGCGCCAGGCCAACATGCACCCGCGGCACGCCCCGCGGCCGCCGAGTCCGACGCTGTTCGTGCACGTCGCGATGACGCGCATCCCGGACGTCTGGCAGCAGTACCTAGTCGCCGCTTAGCGAGAGTCCGCGCGCCGCGAACGGCGCGGACTGGACGATCGACGTGGTCGTCTGGCCGAACGGCGTGAAGCGGTCGATCACCTCTTCCAGGTGCTCGACGTCGCGGATGTGGAGCCGCATGACGAAGCAGTCGTCGCCCGTCACGCGCTGGCACTCGGTGATCTCCGGCGTGGCGGTGGCGATCTGCGCGACCTTCGGGATCTGGCGCGCGTGCGGGCGGATCCGGATGATCGCGCCGAGGTCGTAGCCGAGCGCGTGCGGATCGATGTCCGCGGAGTAGCCGCGGATCACGCCGGCGTCCTCGAGCCGGCGGATGCGGTCGGCCACCGACGGCGCCGACAGGCCGACGCGCCGGCCGAGCTCCGCGTGGCTCGTGCGAGCGTCCGCCTGCAGCTCCTCGAGGAGCTTTCGGTCGGTGCTGTCGATGTTTTGAATCGAAGGCGTACCCGGAAGATTACCTGCGTTTCGGGATTGTGCAAGTGCCGTAGCAGGCGGATCATTCCCGCTATGACGGTTGCGCCCTCTGTTCCTGGTTCGCGCACTCGGGTGCCTCCGCACGCGTATTTCCTCGTCAGCGCGACCTTCCACTACCTCGGCCCGGCGTTCGCGGTGCTGCTGTTCGCGCGCGTTGATGTGCTCGGCGTGGCCTGGCTCCGGATCGCCTCTGCGGCGCTGATCTTCGCGGCGTGGCGGCGCCCGTGGCGCGTGGTGCGGAGCGCGCGCCGCGAGACGGTTCACACCCTTCTCGCGTGGGGCGCCGTGCTCGCGATGATGAACTGCTGCTTCTACCTCGCGATCGACCGGCTGCCGCTCGGCACGGTCGCGGCGATCGAGTTCCTGCCGGTGATCGCCCTGGCGGCGCTCGGTGTGACGACGCGCCGCAACCTCGGTGCGCTGGCGCTGGCGGTGGGCGGCGTCTACCTCGTGACCAACGTGCACTTCGAGGCGGAGCTGCTCGGCCTCGCGTTCGCGTTCGCCAACGCCGGGCTGTTCGCCGCGTACATCGTGCTGGCCGACCGCGTGGCCAAGGACGACTCCGTCACCGGCATCGACGGCCTGGCCGCGGCCATGTTGATCGCCGCCGTCGTGGTCACGCCGCTGGCGGGCTGGGCGGCGGCCCCGGCGTTCGGCGATCCGCTCGCGGTGCTCGCCGGCGTCGGCGTCGGGGTGTCCTCCTCGGTGATCCCCTACGTCACCGACCAGCTCGCCCTGGCCCGGCTCCCGCGCGCCACCTACGCCCTGATGGTCTCGCTGCTCCCGGCGACCGCCACCGTGATCGGCATCGTCGTCCTCACCCAGGTCCCAAGCCCGGCAGAGGCAACCGGGGTGGCACTGGTAGTCGGCGGAGTAGCGCTACATCGCGACTGACGCCCTCTCTACCCCCTACTCCCTACTCCCTACCCCCTACCCCCTACGAACCGCTAGGTTCCCCCCATGCGCCGGATCGTCCTGTTCGGAGCGACGGGCTACACGGGTCGGCTGGTGGCAGACGCGCTCGTGAAGCACGACGCGAAGCCGCTCCTCGCGGCACGCAACGAGGCGGCCGTGGCCAAGATGGCGGGCGAGCTCGGAGGCCTCGAGCACGCCGTGGCCGACGTGGAGAAGCCGGGCACGCTGCGCGAGCTCGTGGACGGCGAGACCGTGCTCGTCAGCACGGTCGGCCCGTTCCTGCGCTGGGGCTCGACGGCGGTGGAGGCGGCGATCGACGCCGGCGCTTCTTATCTCGACTCGACAGGCGAGCCGCCGTTCATCCGCGAGGTGTTCGAGCGCCGCGAGGGCGCCGCGACGGCGACAGGGGCCGGTCTCGTGACCGCCTTCGGCTACGACTTCGTGCCCGGCAACCTGGCCGCGGCCCTGGCCCTCGAGCGGGCCGGCGCGAAGGCGGCGGCCGTGAGGGTCGGCTACTTCATCACCGGCGGCGGCGTGAAGGACGCGATGAGCGGAGGCACCGCGGCGTCGGTGGCCGGGGTGATGATGGCGCCGTCGTTCGCGTTCCGGGACGGGCGGCTCGTCACCGAGCGCTCGGCGAAGCGAGTGCGGACCTTCGACGTTCGCGGCAAGGGGCTGACAGGCATCTCGATCGGCTGCTCCGAGCACCTGTCGCTGCCGCGCCTATATCCGTCGCTGCGCGAGGTCGACGTCTACCTCGGCTGGTTCGGGCCCGCGTCGCGGGTGATGCAGGGCATGTCGATGCTCGGCGAGGTCCCCGGCGTGCGTGGCGGGTCCGACAAGCTCGTCGGCCGCTTCGTGAAGGGGTCGACCGGCGGGCCCGGGCCGGAGTCGCGTGCCAAGAGTGGCTCGCTCGCGATCGCCGAGGCCCTCGACGCCGGCGGCAACCAGCTCGAGCGCGTGGAGCTGCGCGGCCCGAACGGCTACACCTTCACCGGCGACATCCTCGCCTGGGGCGCGCTGCACGCCGCCGAGCACGGTCTCGAGGGAACAGGCGCGCTCGGCCCCGCAGAGGCATTCGGCCTCCGCGGCCTGGAGTCCGGCTGCGCCGAGGTGGGCTTGAGCGAGAGCGACGTCCTCGCCCAGACGCCCGGCTGGTAGAGCCGCCCTGCGGACGGGAAAACAGAGAGGGGCGCCGAAGCGCCCCTCTCCTTGCTGAACGGTTCCGGCGGCGGTCCTCAACCTTTGCAGGTTGGGTGGGCGGGACCAGCCCCCACCTACGCCATCCGACGGTGCCCTGGATTGGACTCCGTTAGTCCGCTTCAGCCCGGTCTAACGGCCGGACACCTCCAGGGTCCCGAAAAAACTGTCACTCAAGTTAGGACCACCTCCTTTCCCTGGTAGCCCTTATGAAAGCAGACCGGGAAGCGGAGAAAAAGGGGTAGTGGCACAGCAGCGCCCGCGTGGGCGGGCGAGGGGCCGCGGAAGTGCGCAAAGTGCAGGGTCGTTGGCCGCTGACCGTTCGGTCCTCGGTGGCCGCGACCAGGTCGGCTTGCCCTTACTCGTCGTCGTCCGGATCGACGCTGGGCTCGTCGTCCGCGTCATCGCCGGCTTCATCAGGCGCGTCGTCCAATGCCTTGGCGTCGGCTGCCGCCTCGGGCGCGTCGCCGTCGGCACCATCACCCACGGCGGCCAGCGTCTGCTCCTCTCCCTCGGCGAGCTCGTCCTGCACCTGGGCCGAGGCGTTGGTCTCCATGACGAGCGCCACGGCACTCACCACGTCGTCCTCGCGCAGATTCATCAGGCGCACGCCCTGGGACGCCCGGCCGTACTTGGAGATCCCGCGAACGCTGGTGCGCTGCACCATCCCGTTCTGGGAGATGAACACCAGCTCGTGGTGCTCGCGGACGATCATCGCGCCGGCGAGACCGCCCTTCTTCTCGGTGATGGCGATCGTCTTGACGCCCATCGTCCCGCGGCCCTTCACCGGGTACTCCGCGATAGCTGTGCGCTTGCCGTAGCCGTTCTCGGTGACCACGAGCAGCTCGGTGTCGTCCCGCGCGATGTCCATCGCCAGCACGCGGTTGTCGCCGCGCGAGACGTTCATGCCACGCACGCCGCTCGTGTCGCGGCCCATCGCGCGCACCTGCTTCTCGCTGAAGCGCGCGGCCTGGCCGGAGCGCGAGACCATGATGATGTCGTCGTCGCCATCGGTGCGGCGCACGGCCACCAGCTCGTCGTCGTCTCGGATCTTGATCGCGATGATGCCGTCAGCCTTGATTGGCGTGTTGTAGGCCTTGAACTCGGTCTTCTTGACCATGCCCTTGCGGGTGGCGAAGACGAGGTATTTGCCCTCTGAGAAGTCGCGCGTGGACTGCACCGCGCGCACGAACTCGCCCTCGCGCAACGGCAGCACGTTCACGAGCGCGCGCCCGCGCGCGGTGCGCGAGGCCTCGGGCAGCTCGTAGACCTTTTGCCGGTAGATCTTGCCGCGGTTGGTGAAGAACAGGAGGTAGTCGTGCGTCGAGCACACGAAGAGGTGCTCGATGTAGTCGTCATCCTTCATGTCCATGCCGGTGACCCCGACCCCGCCGCGCTTCTGCTTGCGGTAGGTGTCGAGCGGCAGCGACTTGATGTAGCCGGACTTGGTGATCGCGATGACCATCTGCTGGTCGGCGATCAGGTCCTCGATGTCGATGTCGTCCTCGGAGGCGGTGATCTCGGTGCGCCGCTCGTCCGCGAACGTGGCCCTGATCTCCGCAAGCTCTTCCTTGATCAGCGCGAACACGCGCGACTCGTCGCCGAGGATCTCGCGCAGCTCCTTGATCCGCTCGATCAGGTCGGCGTGCTCCTGCTTGATCTTGCCGCTCTCGAGGGCGGTAAGGCGCTGAAGGCGAAGGTCGAGGATCGCCTGCGCTTGCTCGCGCGAGAGCTCGAAGTTCGAGATCAGGCCCTCGCGCGCCACGTCTGGGTCGCGCGAGGCGCGGATCAGCTCGATCACCGCGTCGAGGTTGTCGAGCGCGATGAGAAGCCCCTCGAGGATGTGGGCGCGCGCCTCGGCCCTGCGCAGCTCGTGCTTGGTCCGCCGGACGATGACCTCGCGCTGATGGTCGACGTAGTTGCGGATCAGCGGCTCGAGGCCGAGCGTGCGCGGCACGCCGTCGACGAGCGCGACCATGTTCACGCCGAACGTCGACTGCATGGGCGTGTGCTTGTAGAGCTTGTTGAGCACCACGCGCGGGTTGACGTCGCGCTTGAGCTCGATCACCACGCGGATCCCGTTCTTGTCGGACTCGTCGCGCAGGTCGGAGATCTCGGGGATCTTCTTGTCGTTGACGACCTCGGCGATCTTCTTGATCAGGCCGGTGCCCTCGTTGCGACCGTCGCCCTTGGTGACCTGGTAGGGCAGCTCGGTGACGATGATCGCCTCCTTGCCCTGGCGCAGCGGCTCGATGTGAGCGCGCGCCTGGACGACCACGCGGCCGCGACCGGTCTCATAGGCGTCGCGGATGCCGCTGAGGCCCTTGATGATCGCGCCGGTGGGGAAATCCGGGCCCTTGATGTGCTGCATCAGGTCGACGGTGGTGAGATCCGGATTGTCGATATAGCTCGTGACCGCGTCGATCACCTCGCCGAGGTTGTGCGGCGGGATGTTCGTGGCCATGCCGACCGCGATGCCGGACGAGCCGTTGACGAGCAGGTTCGGGAAGCGCGACGGGAGCACCAGCGGCTCCATGCGCGACTCGTCGTAGTTGGCGCCGAAGTCGACGGTGTCGGCGTCGATGTCGCGCAACATCTCGGTGGCGAGACGCGCCAGCCGCGCCTCGGTGTAGCGCATGGCGGCAGCCGGGTCGTTGTCGATCGAGCCGAAGTTGCCCTGGCCGTCGACGAGCGGGTAGCGCTGCGCGAAGTCCTGCCCGAGGCGGACCAGCGTGTCGTAGATCGCCTGGTCGCCGTGCGGGTGGAAGCTACCCATCACCTCGCCCACCACGCGCGCGCACTTGCGGTACGGCCGGTTGGGCTGAAGGCCGGCCTCGTGCATGGCGAACAGCACCCGCCTGTGCACCGGCTTGAGACCGTCGCGCACGTCCGGCAGCGCCCGCCCCACGATCACGCTCATGGCGTAATCGAGGTAGGACGACCGCATCTCCTCCTCTAGGCCGCGCGGCTCGATGCTGCCGCCGGAGAGTGTTTCCATAGGAGCCATCTAGATCACCAACTCCGAGTTGGCGTGGGACTGGGGGCGCGACAGGCCAAGCTGGGCGCCGCACGCCGACGAGCCGATAGCCGAAGCTATCGGTGAGGAGGCGGGTGGCGATCCAGCGCCGGCATGGCGCGTCATCCAGGTGTGCGGCAATGAGGAGTTGGTGATCATCTAGACGTCCAGGTTGGTGACTTCCCGAGCGTGCCGCTCGATGAACTCACGTCGGGGTTCGACCTTCTCGCCCATCAGCATGGAGAAGATCTCGTTGGCCGCGGCGGCGTCCTCGATCTGCACCTGCTGGAGCGTGCGCAGGCTCGCGTCCATCGTTGTCGTGTAGAGCTGGTCGGCGTTCATCTCGCCGAGGCCCTTGAAGCGCTGCATGTTCACGCCCTCGCGCGCGACGTCGAGCACCGCCCGGCGCAGGTCCTCGAAGGACTCCGCCTCGTCGTCCTTCTTGCCGAGCACGACCTTGAACGGCGGCGTGCCGGCGAGCTGCTTGAGCTCGCCGTGGACGCGAACGAAGCTGCGGTACTCGCTCGTACCGAACATCTCGCGGCGCAGCTTGTGGCTGGACGCGGTGCCCGTCTTGCGCTCGATCATCTTCACGATGAACGCGTCGGCGTCCTCGCTCACGATCTCCACCTCGTAGGGCTCGCCCTCCGGGGACTTGCCGTTCAGCAGCTTGCTCGCCGCGTCGGCGTCCGTGACGCCCTCGTCGAGCAGGTGGGTGACCTCCAGGAAGTGCACGGCGTTGTGGCCCCAGTCGGCCTGTAGCGACGACGCCCAGCCCTCGTACTGCTTGAGCAGCCGCACAAACTTCTGCCAACGCGCGTGCGTGAGGTTGAACTCACCGCCGACGCGGTCGCTCACCTGCATCTTCTCGAGCTTGTCGCGCAGCAGCACCTCCTCGAGCTCGGACTCCTTCTCGATGTAGATGTCCTGGCTGCCCGCCTTGACCTTGTAGAGCGGCGGCTTGGCGAGGTACACGTAGCCGGCCTCGATCAGGTCGGGCATCTCGCGGAACAGGAACGTGAGCACGAGCGTGCGGATGTGGGCGCCGTCGACGTCGGCGTCGCACATGACGATCACCTTGTGGTAGCGGGCCCGCGCGATGTCGAACTCCTCGCGGATGCCCGTGCCGATCGCGGTGATCAGCGCCTGGATCTCCTGGTTGCCGAGCACCTTGTCGATGCGGTTCTTCTCGGCGTTGATGATCTTGCCGCGCAGCGGCAGCACGGCCTGCGTGTTGCGGTCGCGCCCCTGCTTCGCGGAGCCGCCGGCCGAGTCGCCCTCGACCACGAACAGCTCGGCGAGCGACGGGTCGCGGACCGAGCAGTCCGCGAGCTTGCCCGGCAGCGTGGAGTTCTCGAGCGCGGACTTGCGCCGGGTGAGGTCGCGGGCCTTGCGCGCCGCCTCGCGGGCGCGCTGTGCCTGCACGGCCTTCGTGATCACCTGCTTGGCGTCGGCGGGGTTCTCCTCGAGGAACTCGGCGAGCCCCTTGTTGACCGCCGCCTGCACGAAGCCCTCGACCGGTGGGTTGCCGAGCTTGGTCTTCGTCTGGCCCTCGAACTGAGGGTCAGGAACCTTGACGGAGATGATCGCCGTGAGCCCCTCGCGCACGTCCTCGCCCTGGAGGTTGTCCTCCTTCTCCTTCAGGAAGCCCTTCTGGCGCGCGTACGCGTTGATCGTGCGGGTGAGCGCCGAGCGGAAGCCCGACAGGTGCGTGCCGCCCTCGTGCGTGTTGATGTTGTTGGCGAACGAGAGCAGGTTCTCCTGGTAGGAGTTGTTCCACTGCATCGCGACCTCGACCTCGCCGGTCTCGGCCTCGTCGCTGAGGTAGATCACCTTCTTGTGGATCGCGTCGCGCGTGCCCTGGGTGTGGATGTGCTTGACGAAGTCGACGATGCCGCCGTCGTACTTGAAGCTCGTCTTGAAGGTCTCGCCGCGCTCGTCCTGGAAGTCGATCTTGAGGCCGCGCGTGAGGAACGCCATCTCGCGGAAGCGCTGCTCGAGGATCGTTCGGTCGTAGTCGATGGACTCGAAGATCTCGAGGTCCGGCAGGAAGCTGATGCGGGTGCCACTCCTGTCGGAGGCCTCGCCCTTCTTGAGCTCGCCCTTGGGGACGCCGCGCTCGTACGACTGGGTCCACTCATGGCCCTCGCGCCAGATCGTCAGGTCGAGGCTCTCGGACAGCGCGTTGACGACGGACACGCCCACGCCGTGCAAACCGCCCGACACCTTGTAGCCGCCGCCGTCGCCGAACTTCCCGCCCGCGTGGAGCACCGTGAGGACGACCTCCGCGGCCGGCTTCTTCTCCTTCGCCATGATGTCGACGGGGATGCCGCGACCGTTGTCGGTGACCGTGACGCTGTTGTCCGGGTGGATGGCGATCTCGATCTGGTCGGCCTCCCCTGCGAGGGCCTCGTCCACCGAGTTGTCCATCACCTCGTAGATCAGGTGATGAAGCCCGCGCGTACCGGTCGAGCCGATGTACATGCCGGGACGCTTGCGAACCGCCTCGAGACCCTCGAGGACGGTGATGTCCTGGGCCCCATAACTGCTCGATCCGTCCTTACGCGGGTTCTTCGCCAAAATGTGTCCTCACATGCCAAGCCCCGACTCCGCGACCACCATCAGCGCGGGCCGGGGCAACTGAAATCTGCCTCCTAGAGGTTAGCAAAGAGAGCGGATCGGAAGTGCCGTTTCTGTACCGAAAATGCCCGCAAATCGCGAAGAAACACGCGCGTTTGCAGGGGCGTTTGTTTCCATTTGTTATCCACGCCGGCCGGACCCCCTGACGACGAATCGCAGCGAGCCCACCGCCGGCGTGCCGAGCGCGTCGTTCAGCCCTCCCAAAAGACCAGGGGCGAGCAGCTCGAGCTCGCTCGCCCAGACGGCCGATCTGCAGGCCACTGTGACGACTCCTCCGCGCTCGGAGACCGGCTCCGCCTCGGCGGCGATCACGGGTCCGGCGACCGACTCCCAGAGGCCCTGAAGGCGCGCGATCGTGGTGGCCGGCGCGGCGCCGGCGGTGACCCGCGCGATGGCGTCCGCGATATGGCGCGGCTCCTTGTAACGGGTCACAGAGCTGCCTCCAGCGCCAGCGCGCCGTCGGCGACGAACAGGAGCTCCACGTCGGCTTCGCGCGAGCCGGGCACGTGCTCGGCCTCGGTGGCGGAGACGACCGCCTGGCCACCGGCGCGCACGAGCTCGATAAGGCGCTCACGCCGGGAGGCGTCGAGCTCCGACATCACGTCGTCGAGGAGCATCAGCGGCGCCTTGCCCACGCCGGCGAGCACCTCGCGCTCGGCGAACAGGAGCGCGAGCAGGCCCACCCGCTGCTGACCCTGCGACCCATACGAGCGCAGCGCCCGGCGGTCGCGCACGAGCGCGACGTCGTCGCGGTGGGGGCCGTGACCGGTGAAGCCGCGGGCGAGGTCGTGCTCGCGGCGCTCCACGAGCTCGGCTCGCAGACCATCCGGATCGCTCGCCTTCGAGCGCGGCCTGTACTCGAGTGCGCAGACGCCGGGCAGGCCGAGCTCCGCGGCGAGCCTGGCGAACGGCGCCTCGACTTCCGCGAGCGCCGCGCGGCGGGCGTCCATGACGGCGATCCCGTGGCGCGCGAGCTCGCTGTCCCACGGGTCGAGCAGCTCTGGTCGCGCTCCGCCGGCGCGGATCCGCGCCACGAGCGCGTTGCGCTGGGCGAGCGCGCGCGAGTAGTCCGCACGCGCCGAGGCGCGCGACGGCCACAGGGCCGCGACCACCTGGTCGATGTGCGC
>DASXCV010000017.1:0-6620 GCA_036491015.1 Thermoleophilaceae bacterium
GGCATCGACGTTCAGGCGGTGCCCGCCAACATGGCCAAGGAGGAGGAGATCCAGGCCCTCGCCAAGGCGCACGCGGACAAGTTCGGCCGCATGGACGTGCTCATCAACAACGCGGGCGTGGGCATCGGCTCGACCATCGAACAGGCGGACACCAAGCGGCTCGACATGCAGTTCGACGTGAACCTGCGCGGCGTGTACCTGATGCTGCGCGAGTCGATCCCGATGCTGAAGCAGGCGGGCGGCGAGCACGGCAAGGCGCTCGTGGTGAACACCGCGTCGATCGCGGGCAAGTACGGGCAGCCGTGGCTGTCGGCCTACTCGGCGACGAAGCACGCGGTGGTGGGCCTATCGCAGGCGGCGCACGGCGAGCTGAGTCAGGAGGGTGTGCAGGTGACCGCGTTCTGCCCCGCGCTCGTGGACACGAACATGACCGACTGGGCGCGCGAGTCCGTGAAGCAGGAGGACATGATCCGGCCTGAGGACATCGGCGAGGCGGTGCGCTTCCTGCTCCGCACGTCGCGGAACTGCTTCGTGCCCGAGGTGCTGTTCGTGCGCGCCGGCGACGTGCCGGGCGCGGGGATCTAGACGAGCTCGCGCTCGGGCTCTTCGGAAGCCGCCTTGGGGCGGCGCGTGAAGAGCTCCCGGACGAAGCCCTGACCCGTGCCCTCCGCGGCGGTCTCCGCCAGTGCGCGGCGCGACGCCTTCACGCGCGACACCTCGTCGGTGAGCGAGCTGTCGCCGCCGGGCAGCTCGGCCAGGCTGGCCTCGAGCATCGCGCGCAGCGTCCGCAGCTCGCGCTCACTCGCCGGCCGCGCTCGCGTACCCGCGCGCGTGTAGCGGTCCCAGGCCTTCGCGAAGGTGGCGAAGCTGGTGCGCCCGCCCCGGCGGTGCGCGGCGAGCATCGGGCACACGCCCCCGCGCGGATCGGTGTACGCGCCGACGATGATGCTGCTCTCGTCGATTCCCTCCAGCATGGCGATGCGCGTGCGCTCGGGCAGGCAGTCGATCGCGGTGCGAAGCTCCTGGGCCGGCCTGCGTAGTGTCCTCACGTCGCTTCGATCCTCTCCCTTAGGATGCGGCCCTTGCGCCCCGGCCGCGACCTCAATCTAGGCACTGAGCCCGCTCGGGGCAACGATGGGCGGGAGATTGCATGCGCCTCGGGCTGAGCGTCGGCTACTGGGGCCTCGGGCTGTCGAACGAGGACCAGCTCGAGCTGGTGACCGAGGCGGAGTCGCTCGGCTACGACTCGGTGTGGACCGCGGAGGCGTATGGCTCCGACGCGGCGACGGTGCTCGGCTGGCTCGCGGGAAAGACGTCGAAGATCAAGCTCGGCTCGGCGATCTTCCAGATGCCCGGGCGCTCGCCGGCGATGACCGCGATGACGGCCGCGACGTTGGACGTGATCTCCGGCGGCCGCATGCTGCTCGGCATCGGCACGTCGGGTCCGCAGGTGGCCGAGGGCTGGCACGGCGAGCGCTTCGCCCACCAGCTCCAGCGCACGCGCGAGTACGTGGGGATCCTGCGGATGGCCCTGGCGCGCGAGCGGGTGGTGTTCGAGGGCGAGCGCTACGAGCTGCCGCTGCCCGACGGCCCGGGCAAGGCGCTGAAGCTGATGATCTCGCCCGTGCAGGAGCGCATGCCGATCTACCTCGCGGCGATCGGCCCGAAGAACACCGCTTTGTGCGGCGAGCTGTTCGACGGCTGGCTGCCGACGTTCTTCTCCCCCGAGCACGTGGGCGACTCGCTCGAGCTGCTGAACGAGGGCGCCGCGCGCGCGGGCCGCTCGATCACTTCGGAGCACTTCGACATCGCGCCGCACGTGATGGTGTGCGTGGACGACGACGTCGACCGCGCGCGCGATGCGATGCGCGGCGTGCTCGCCCTGTACGTCGGCGGCATGGGCTCGCGCAAGCAGAACTTCTACAACGCGCTGATGAGGCGCTACGGGTTCGAGGAGGCGGCGGGCGAGGTCCAGGAGCTGTACCTCGGCGGCAAGAAGGAGGAGGCGATGGCGGCGTTGCCGGCCGAGCTGATCGACATGACGTCGCTGTGCGGGCCGCGCGAGCGGATCGCCGAGCGGCTCGAGGTGTACCGCGGGGCCGGCGTAGGGACGCTGATCGTCTCCGCCGCCGCGTACACGCCCGAGCAGCGGATCGCGACGCTGCGCACGCTCGCCGAGCTGGTCTGAGCGGGTCGGCGGCTTCCCGGCGGTTCCTGCTCGCGGCGTTCGGCGAGCCGGGGCACGCGTTCCCGATGATCGCGCTGGGGCGCGAGCTGGCGGCGCGCGGGCATTCGGTTTGTCTCCAGACCTGGGAGAGGTGGCAGCCGTTCGTGGAGGCCGAGGGAATGCGCTTCGACCGCGCGCCCGAGTACGCGGTGTTTCCCACTTCGCCCGCCCTGAAGCCGTACCAGGCGGCGGTGCGGGCGGCGGAGGAGACGGTGCCGCTCCTGCGCTCGTTCGATCCCGATGCTGTGGTGGCGGACATCCTCACGCTGGCCGCGGCGCTCGCCGCGGGGATGGAGGGGCGGCCGTGGGCCACGCTCGTGCCGCATGTGTTGCCCACCGGCGAGCCCGGCTGGCCGCTTTATTCCACGGGCGCGCGGCTGCCCCGGACCGCGATGGGGCGGCGCTTCTGGCGGCTGTTCGACCCGCTGGCGGCGCGGGGCGCGGTGCAGGGCCGCGACGAGCTCAACGAGGCGCGCCGGCGCGTGGGCCTCCCGCCGTTCTCCCACGTGCACGGCGGGACCTCGCGCGAGCTGGCGCTGATCGCCACCTTCCCGCAGCTCGAGTACCCGCGCGAGCGCTGGGAGCCGTGGATGAAGGTCACGGGCCCGCTCTTGTGGGAGCAGCCGTACGGCGACGTCGAGCCGCCGCCGGGTGACGACCCGCTCGTGCTGATCGCGCCCAGCACCTCACAGGACCCGGAGCAGCGGATGCTGCGGGCGGCGCTCGAGGGGCTCGCCGACGAGCCCGTGCGCGTGCTCGCCAGCACCAACCGGCTCGACACCGAGCGCGGCCCGCTGCCCGTGCCGCCCAACGCGAGGCTCGTGGACTGGCTCTCCTACTCGCGCACGATGCCGCTGTGCGACGCCGTCGTCTGCCACGCCGGCCACGGCACCGTGGCACGCGCCCTTTCCTGCGGCGTACCGCTCGTGGCCTGCCCCGCGGCGGGCGACATGGCGGAGAACACCGCGCGGGTGGCGTGGGCCGGCGCAGGCGTCGGCCTCCCCCGCCGGCTGACGACACCGCGCGGAGTGAAGCTCGCCTTGCGAAAGCTGCTCAGCGAACCGAGCTACAAGGAGCGTGCAGAAGAGATCGCCAAGTGGGCGGAGACGCACGACGGCCCGGCCACGGCAGCGGACGAGCTAGAGCGTTTCGCTAGCAACTAGCAACTCTCAGCAAATTCCCCGGCTCCCTTTAGACCGGGGTGCCACGATCAGATCCGCCTACACCAACCTCAACGGAAGGAGGTAGGGCTGATGCACAGAGGCATTGCAAAGGGGCTTGCGGTGGTCGGAGCGACCGGCGCCCTGATCGGCGGTGGCGCCGCGCTCGCCAACGCGGCTTCCGGCGGGTCGAGCTCGGGATCTAACTCGACCACCCCGAAGTCGGAGACGACACCGCCCGCCGCAAGCACTCAACCGAGATCCGGACATCACTGTCCGCACATGAACGGGTCAGGCAACAGCGGCAGTGGCTTCGGAGGTGCGGGGCCGGCTCCCGCCGTTCCAAGCTGAGCCCGCTCGCGCGGCTCCCAGCTCGGCTGGGAGTCGCGCCTGTGTGCGTCAGGCCGCCGCGAGCGGCTGGCTCTGAAGCACGTTGATGAAGGCCAGGACGACCGTCGGGTCGAACTGGCTGCCGGCGCAGCGCAGCAGTTCCTCGCGCGCGTCGTCGTGCGGCATGCCGGCCTTGTAGACGCGGTCGGCGGTCATGGCCTCGTAGGAGTCGGCGACGGCGAGGATCTTCGCCTGGATCGGGATCTTCTTGTCGGCGATCGCCTCGGGGTAGCCGCGGCCGTCGGGACGCTCGTGGTGGGCACGGACCCAGGCGGAGATGTCGTCGAGCCGGGCGCCGTCGAGGATGCGCGCGCCGAGCTCGGGGTGCTTGCGCATCTCGTCCCACTCGTGGTCGGTGAGCTTCCCGGGCTTCTGGAGGATGGTGTCGGAGATGCCGATCTTGCCGATGTCGTGGAGCATCCCGGCGAGGTGCACGCGCTCGGTCTCGCGCGGGGAGAAGCCGAGCTCCAGCGCGATCTGCTTCGCGTAGCGGCCGACCGTCTCCGAGTGGCGGGCGGTGCCGTCGTCGCGCATGTCGAGGGTCTCGGCGAGCACGAGCACGGCGGCCAGGTGCTCCTCGCTCTGCATGTCCTCGCGCATGGCGGCCGAGCGGAGGTTGGCGGTGATCTCGGGGTTGTAGATCACCGAGCGGTCGCGGCCGAGCTCCTTGGCGGCGTAGGCGGCCTGGCCGGCGGCGCCGAACAGCTCCTCGAAGGTCGAGCCGTGCTTGGGGAAGCTGGCCACGCCGAGGCTGGCGGTGGTGGGGAGCGCGTCGTCGGCGAAGTGGTCGCGGATCGCGCGGCGGAGGCGGTCGGCGAGGACGTAGGCGCCGTGCTCGTCGGTCTCGGGGAGGAGCAGCGCGAACTCCTGGCCGCTCACGCGGGCGACGACGTCGATGCGGCGCTTGACGCTCTGGAGCACGCCGGCGACGATGCTGAGGCGCTCGTCGGCGGCGCGGTGGCCGAGCTCGTCGTTCACGTCCTTGAAGTGGTCGAGGTCGACGACGATCGCGCTCAGGTTGCCCTCGGCGCGCTGGGCTCGCTCGAGCTCGCGGTCGAGCAGCTGCTCGAAGCCGGAGCCGTTCAGGAGGCCGGTGCGCGGGTCGCGCTTGGCGGTCTCGGCCACCTCCTCCACGAGGCGGTCGACCCGCAGCTTGAGCATCCCTACGAGACCGGCTGCCACGACCGCCGTGCCGACAGTGAGGAGCCACTGCTGGCTCGCGTCGCTCAGCTTGTCGCCGGTCGAGACGAGGTAGATCGCGAACGCCGCTGCGATCAGGCCGAGCTGGATCGCGGCGCGGGCACGTGAGAGCAGGAACGCGGAGTTCAGCGCGACCCACACGAACAGGATCGAGAGGTACTGCTCGCTCGTCTGGCCGAGGTGCGCGATCGCGACCGTCACGATCACGATGCCGGCCGCCAGGGCGGCGTCGATGGTGATGTCGGGCAGGCGGCGGGCGCCGGCCAGGAGTGCGAAGCCGAAGGTGTAGGAGACCAGGATGAGCGGCAGCATCACCGCGTCGGTGAGCGCGCTCGACTGTGCGAGGGCGATGACGCCGATCGCGAACGTCGTGCCTCCGAGGAACATCAGCGCGAGGACCCTCATGCTCGCCCGGGCGCTGGGCGCCGTGGTCAGGCCGAGCCGCGAATGGGCGAGCTCAATGGCAGCATCGGGCGCGTTCTGCGCGCGGGCGCGCGCGGAAGAGCGGAGGGGACGTCTCATCCGCCTTAGTAATCGGCCGCCACGGACGCGCCCTTTAGCGCCGGATGCCGCCTTGTAGGCGGATTTGCAGCGCGATTACTGTCAGATGTTCAGGCGCTCGGGACGCGCCTTGGAAGCTCCGGGGGTGGGACTCGAACCCACAACCTAGCGGTTAACAGCCGCTCGCTCTGCCTGATTGAGCTACCCCGGACTGTGCAAATACGCTACGCCGGATAGGTCGTCCTGTCGGCGCAAACCTTGACCCCCGAAACTCTAGCGGGGAGCGCCGTTACTCCGGATTCCACTTCGGCGTGGCAGTTCGCGCAAAGCAGCACGCACTTTCGGGCCTCTGCGCGGAGGACATCGAGGCCGCGCAGGGTTCCATCACGGATCGTGAAGCGCTTACTGCGAGGGTCGACGTGGTGGAAATGGAGGGCACGGTGGTAGCGCTCATAGCCGCACAGTACGCAGCACCCCCCTGCCTCCGCGATCAGCGTCTCGCGCACCGAGGCCCGCCTGCGAACGACGGCGTCGATCCGGCATTGCCTACAGCGATAAACGCCACGTCCTTCGAGCCAGAAGTCGGTCAGTCCGTGGTGCCTGCAGGTGAGCTGCGTGATAGCGCGACCGCGGCTGCGTTCCGATCGGGCCTTGCGCATCCGCTCCGCCCGTGCCGTCTCGAGCCCGTAGCGCTTGAGCCAATACCGGATCGTCGCGACGCTCACGCCATATGCATCCGCCATGAAGGCGCATGTCGCGTCCTCCTCTATCAGACTGGCAAGTCCTTCGGGTGGGATTGCTCCGCGCGCCGCATGCTTCGCTCGCCCGGCCGGCGTCAGCCCGTGCTTCTTCACCCAGTAGCCGACCGTCGACGGGTGCCTGCCGATACGCCGACCGATCTCCTCGAGCGATAGGCCCTGGTCGAGGAAGAGCTTCAGCGAGTCCTTGTCCATACGGCGATCTTGCCGTCCGACCCGGACGGAACAATCGAACATATGTTCGCCCTGCCGACCGCTACCAGATCGCTACGAAGCCGCCTCGAACTGCGGCTCGAGCGACGGATGCGTGCGCGCCAGGCGCGTGCGCGCGCCCGCGAGGAGGGACGGCGTGGCCGACGCTGTGGCCAGCGCGTCGAGGAACGC
>DASXCV010000018.1:0-8193 GCA_036491015.1 Thermoleophilaceae bacterium
AGAAGTTCAAGAGCACCTGGACGATCCCCACCAGCCATTTCGACACGGCGCAGCAACTGATGGCGTCGCTGGCGTCGGAGCTCAAGGAGCCGCCCGTTGGCCCGCCGAGCCCGGAGTACGGGAAGGGCAAGATCACAAGTCCAGCGGACCGCCTGCCGCTGATCCGCCTCGACGGCCGCGACATGAAGGCGTTCCACCCGATCCTCACCACCGACTTCTTCGAGTACGGCACCACGAAGAACCGGCTCGATCGCTACGGCGCCGGGGTGGAGATGGGGGACGCCGCCCTCGGGCTGGCCTGCTCGGAGATCGACGATCCGCCGCACTGGGCCGTCGTCCGGAACATGTCGGACCCCGTGATCAACGGCGATCTGCCGAGCAAGGTCGAGGGCTACCACCTCAACGAGCAGACCACCTGGGCCGTGGCGTTCTACACCGCCTACGGCATGTGGACCAGCGTGATGGGCGCGCTTGCCACCTGGGCGATCGTCGCCGGCATCAGCGACGGAGGTGACCCTGCCTGAGCGTCAGCCCTTCTTGTAGTAGCCCAAGTTGATCTCGGTGTACTTCGTCCACTCGTCCGGCAGCTGATCCTCGGCGAAGCAGGCGTCCACCGGGCACGCCTCCACGCAGGCGTCGCAGTCGATGCACTCGTCGGGATCGATGTAGAGCTGCTCTACCGCGTCGTAGTCGGGCTCCTCGGGGGTGGGATGGATGCAGTCGACGGGACAGACCTCCACGCAGGAGTTGTCCTTGGTCCCGATGCAGGGCTCTGCGATGACGTATGCCACTTCGTAGGGCTCCCTTGTTGCTCTATTCCAGATCCCGCCCGCCTCGGAGCGGCGGCAGCGGACGGCGATTGTAACGATGGAGCACCGACACCTGACCCTTCCCTAGACTCGAATCCATGGCTGTGACCTCTCGCATACTGGGCCAACGCGGCCAGCGCCAGGCGGAGAAGCTGGGCGTCGATCCCGCGCGCGTCCCGCCGGGCCAGTACCTCACCGAGCGCTTTCCGGTGCTCACGGTCGGGCCTGACCCGGACTTCGACCTCGGCGGCTGGGACTTTCGGCTGTATGGCGAGGTTGCGAACGAGCTCGCGCTCTCCTGGGACGAGCTCCAGGCGCTGCCCCAGACCGAGCTGAAGACGGACATCCACTGCGTGACCCGCTGGAGCAAGCTCGACACCGTGTGGCGGGGCGTGCGCGTGCGCGACCTGCTCGAGCAGGCGGTGGTCAAGCCGGAGGGCAAGTTCGTGATGGCCTACTCGGACGGCGGCTACACCACCAACCTCCCGCTCGAGGTGGTGATGGACGACGACGTGCTGCTCGCCCACACCTACGACGGCAAGCCGCTCGAGCCCGACCACGGCGCGCCGGTGCGCCTGCTCGTACCCAAGCGCTACTTCTGGAAGAGCGCGAAGTTCCTGCGCCGCATCGAGGTGATGACCGAGGACCGCATGGGCTTCTGGGAGCTGAACGGCTACCACAACGACGCCGACCCCTGGAAGGAACAGAGGCACTGGTTCTAGAGGTGGCGCCGGCCGCGTGATCCTCCTGACGGGAGCCACGGGGACCGTCGGGTCCGCGCTGTTGCGGCGCCTGGTGGCCGAGCGCAAGCAGGTGCGCTGCCTGGTGCGCGATCCGCGCCGGCTCGGCTCGGAGCGTGTACGCGTGCAGATCGCGCTCGGGGACCTGTCGAATCCGGCGTCGTTCCGCCACGCGCTTCGCGGTGTGGACACCGTCGTGCACCTCGCGGCGGCGATCCGCGACCAGGACGACGCGTCGATCGAGGAGGTGAACGGCGTGGCCACGCTGCGCCTCCTGCGCGCCGCCGAGCGGGCGGGGGTGAAGCGCTTCCTGTTCTTCTCGGCGCTCGGCGCGAGCCCGCATTCCGACGCGCGCTTCTTCCGCGCCAAGGCGCTGGCGGAGGACGCCGTGCGGCGCTCGCCGCTCGACACCGTGATCTTCGCGCCGTCGATCGTCTACACGCCGGGCGACCACTGGCTGCGCCTGCTCGAGCGCATGTCGTGGCTGCCGGCGATGCCGGTGTCGGGCAGCGGCGAGGCGCTCTATCAGCCGATCTGGGCCGACGACGCCGCGGCGGTGACCATGGCCGTGCTCGACGGCCGCGCGAACGTGAACGGCCAGGCGATCGAGCTGGCCGGGCCGGAGACGCTCTCGCACGACCAGATCATCAAGACGGTGCTGCGCTCGCTCGGCAGGCGCCGCCGCCTTCTGCACGTGCCGCTGCCGGTGGTGCGCGCCGGGCTGCGCGCGCTCGAGGCGACGGTGGGCACGGGCTCCGCGTTCGCCACATGGGAGGAGGCGGAGCTGATGGAGATCCCGATGGTGAGCTCGAAGAGCACCGCCGACGCCGAGGCGCTCGGAGTGACCCCGCTCCGGATGAGCGCCGTGCTGCGCTAGTAGGCCGGCTCGCGCCGGGCGCGGCCCTTGTCGCCAGGGTCGCCAAAGATCAGGTGCATGACGAAGTTGACGATGCTCACGATCAGCGCGCCGAGCACCGCCCACCAGAAGCTCTCGATCTGGAAGTCGCCCACGATCCAGTCCGTCAGGTAGAGCATCAGCACGTTGATCAGGAAGTAGAAGATCCCGAGCGTGACCACGATGAACGGGATCGAGAGCACCGCCAGCACCGGCTTGACGAACGCGTTGGCGAGCGTGAAGACGATCGCGGCGATCAGCAGGCTCCACCAGCTGTCGCCGTAGCTGATCCCTGACAGCAGCCATGCCGCGACGAACAGGGCGGCCACATTGAAGGCCCAGCGGACGGCCAGCCGTTCGAGCATGGGCGGATCGTACAGGCGCCAGGTCCCGCAGCGTGTGCTACCTTGAGTGGCTGTCAATTCCTACTAAAACGATAGAGATTATGAACCTTGTGAAGAATCGAGTCAGCCGTCTGGCGACTCTCCTCGTCGCTCTCGCCGCCTTGGCCGCCGTCGTGGCCGGTTGCGGGAGCTCGTCTTCGGCAAGCGGCGGCGGAAAGCTCGCGCTCGTGGCCTACTCGACGCCGCAGGAGGCATACGCCGCGCTCATCCCCGCCTTCCAGAAGACGGCTCCCGGGAAGGGTGTGAGCTTCAGCCAGTCCTTCGGCGCCTCCGGCGATCAGGCCCGCGCGGTCGTCTCCGGCTTGCCCGCCGACGTCGCCGAGTTCTCTCTGGCGCCGGACATGGACAAGCTCGTGAAGGCCGGACTGGTCGATTCGAACTGGGACCAGAACAAGTGGCACGGCTTCGTCACCAACTCGGTGGTCACGCTCGTGGTCCGCAAGGGCAACCCCAAGGGCATCCACGACTGGTCCGACCTGGTCAAGCCGGGCGTCCAGGTGATCGAGCCCAACCCGTTCAGCTCGGGCAGCGCCCAGTGGAACGTGATGGCCGCGTACGGCGCCCAGCTCAAGGAGGGAAAGACGCCGGCGCAGGCGCTGGGCTACCTCCAGCAGCTGTTCAAGAACGTGGCGGTGCAGGACAAGAGCGCACGCGACGCGATGCAGACCTTCACCTCCGGCAAGGGCGACGTGCTGATCGCCTACGAGAACGAGGCGATCAATGCCCAGCAGCAGGGCAAGGCCGTGGACTACGTCACGCCCAAGAACACCATCCTGATTCAGAATCCGATCGCGGTGACCAAGGACGCGAAGCCCTCGGCGGCGAAGTTCGTCGACTGGCTGCACACCCCCGCGGCGCAGAAGATCTTCGCGTCGAAGGGCTACCGGCCGGTGATCCCCTCGCTAGTGAACAAGGACAAGTTCCCGACTCCCCCCGGGCTGTTCACCATCGACAGCCTCGGCGGCTGGGATCAGGTCAAGGCGAAGTTCTTCGACCCGGATAACGGCAGCGTGGCCAAGATCGAGCAGGGGCTGGGGGTCTCCACTGCCAAGTAGAGCCGTCGCACTCCCCGGCGCCTTCACGGCGCGCTCCGCGAGGAGCCGATCCCGTCCGCCACTCGCGGGCGGGATCGCCGTCGTCTGGCTGAGCCTGATCGTGCTGCTGCCGCTCGCGGCGGTGGTGGACAAGGCGTTCGCCGGCGGCTTCAGCCAGTTCTGGGACGCCATCACGAGCCCGCAGGCACGCGCCGCGCTCGAGCTGACCGTCAGCGTGTCGGTGGTCGTGACTCTGATCAACGTGGTGATGGGCACCGTGATCGCGTGGGTGCTCGTGCGCGACGAGTTCCGGGGCAAGGCCTTCGTGAACTCGCTGATCGACCTGCCGTTCGCGCTGCCGACGATCGTCGCCGGGCTCACGCTGCTCGCGCTGTACGGGCCGCACAGTCCGCTGCACGTGGACGTGGCCTACACGCGCGTGGGGGTGGCGCTGGCGCTCCTGTTCGTCACGCTGCCGTTCGTCGTACGCGCGGTGCAGCCCGTGCTGCTCGACCTCGAACGCGAGGTGGAGGAGGCGGCGTGGTCGCTCGGTGCTTCGCCCGCGCTGACCTTCCGGCGCGTGGTGCTGCCCAGTCTCCGCGGCGCGATGGTTGCGGGGGCGGGGCTCGGCTTCGCCCGCGCGCTCGGCGAGTTCGGCTCGGTGGTGCTCATCTCGGGCAACCTGCCGTTCAAGACCGAGGTGTCCTCGGTGTTCGTGTTCGGGCAGATCGAGAACGACAACGTGTCCGCGGCGGCGGCGGTGTCGGTCCTCCTTCTGCTGATCTCGTTTGCGCTGCTGCTCCTGCTCTCGCTCGTGTCGAGAAGGGACAAGCATTGAGGTCCAGGCTCGGACTGCGCGCCGTCGCGCTCGGCTATCTCGCGCTGCTCCTCCTGCTGCCGGTGGGGCTCGTGCTCTACCGGACCTTCGAGCACGGCATCGCCGCGCCGCTCGACTCGCTCACCTCTTCCGACGGCGCGCACGCCTTCTGGCTGACGCTCGAGATCACGGCGATCGCCGTGGTGTGCAACACCGTCTTCGGCGTGATCACGGCGCTGCTGCTGGCGCGCAAGCGCTTCCCCGGCCGCGCGTTCCTGAGCGGTCTCGTGGACCTGCCGCTCGCGGTCTCGCCCGTGGTTGTGGGCCTGGCGCTGCTGCTCGTGTACGGCCGCACCGGCTGGTTCGGCTCGTGGCTCGCTGACCACGGCATCCGCGTGATCTTCTCGCTGCCGGGGATGGTGCTCGCGACGATCTTCGTCTCGCTGCCGTTCGTGGTGCGCGAGACCGTGCCCGTGCTCGAGGAGCTCGGCACCGACCAGGAGGAGGCGGCGTCCACGCTCGGCGCGTCCTCCTGGCAGACCTTCTGGCGCGTCACGCTCCCGGCGATCCGCTGGGGCGTGGGCTACGGCGTCGTGCTCACGACCGCGCGCGCCCTCGGCGAGTTCGGCGCCGTGAGCATCGTGTCCGGCCGGCTCGTGGGGCAGACCGAGACCCTTACGCTGCGCGTGCAGAACGAGTTCGACCGCTTCGACCTGACGGGCGCGTACGCCGCCTCGGCCCTGCTGGCCGTGATGGCGATTAGCGTGCTGCTGTTGATGACCGCTCTCGAGCGACGAAGGAGGCGCACCGCCACGTGATCTCGGCAAACGGAATCGCCAAGACCTACGGGGACTTCAAGGCACTGCACGAGGTGTCGGTGGAGGTGCCAAGCGGCTCGCTCACCGCGCTGCTCGGCCCGAGCGGTAGCGGCAAGTCCACGCTGCTGCGGGTGATCGCGGGGCTTGAGGAGCCGGACGCGGGCACGGTCCTGATCGAGGACCGCGACGTGACGCACGTGCCGCCGCAGCGGCGCGGCATCGGCTTCGTGTTCCAGCATTACGCGGCCTTCAAGCACATGACCGTCCGCCAGAACGTGGCCTTCGGGCTGCAGGTGCGCAAGCGCCCGAAGAACGAGATCCGCGCGAAGGTCGACGAGCTGTTGAAGCTCGTGCACCTCACCGGCTGGGCCGACAGCTACCCGGCCAACCTGTCGGGTGGCCAGCGCCAGCGCATGGCGCTCGCCCGCGCGCTCGCCGTCGAGCCGAACGTGCTGTTGCTCGACGAGCCGTTCGGCGCTCTCGACGCGCGCGTGCGCGAGGAGCTCCGCTCCTGGCTCCGGCGGTTGCACGACGAGCTGCATGTGACCACGGTGTTCGTCACGCACGACCAGCGCGAGGCGATGGAGGTCTCCGACCAGGTGGTGGTGCTCAACGAGGGCCGCATCGAGCAGGTGGGCCCGCCGGTGGAGGTGTACGACAAGCCGGCCAACGACTTCGTGATGGGGTTCGTCGGCCCGGTGACGGAGCTCGACGGCAAGGTGGTGCGGCCGCACGACTTCGACCTCTTCCACGAGCCGGCCGACGGCGCCGTGGAGGCCCAGGTGGAGCGGATCCTGCCGCTCGGGTTCGAGGTGCGCGTGGAACTCGTGCTCGGCGACGGCAGCCCGCTCGTGGTTCAGCTCACGCGGATGGAGTCCGAGCTGCTCGAGCTGCGGCCGAAGGAGATCGTGTACGCGCGGCCGCGCTCAGCGCCGCGCCCAGGCTCCCGGTTCCTCAGTGAGCCGCAGAACCTTCTTGGGTAACCGCGACTGGACGATGTCCTCGAGCGTGACGGTCTCGAGCACGCCGCGGATGTTCGCCCGCAGCGCCACCCAGACCGGTTGAAGCTGCTCGGCCGCGCCCACGTAGTCGAGCTCCTCGGGTGACTCGCCCCGCACACTCGCGAGCGGCCCCTCGACCGCGCGGATCACGTCCGCCACGCTGATGTCTCCGGGCGGCTTGGCGAGCCAGTAGCCGCCCTCCGGCCCGCGCTGGCTGCGCACGATCCCGGAGTGCCGGAGGTCGATGAGGATGTTCTCGAGGAACTTCAGCGGAATGCCCTGCGCCTGAGCAAGAGCATCCCCCTTCACAGCCCCCTCCGAGCCGGCGAGCTCAAGAGCAGCCCGAACGGCGTAATCAGCCTTGGCAGTAATACGCACAGGCCCATTCTCTACGAAGCGGATAAAGAAGGACGGGTGACTGGTGACTAGTGACTGGACCAATCACCAGTCACCAGTCACCAAACGACAGAGGGCCCGGCAAACGCCGGGCCCTCCGAAGGCAAACCGCATGCACCAGCGGCTTGAACGGGACTTACATCATCCCGCCCATACCGCCCATGTCAGGCATGCCGCCCGGGCCGCCGCCATCCTTGTCCGGAATCTCGGCCACGATGGCCTCGGTGGTCAGGATGTTCTTGGCGATGGAGGCCGCGTTCTGCAGAGCGGAACGCGTGACCATGGCCGGGTCGATCACGCCGGCGGCCACGAGATCGACGATCTCGCCGCTGTCAGCGTTGAGGCCCTGGCCCTTCTTGGCCTTGCGGACGTCGTTGACGACGACCGAGCCCTCGAGGCCCGCGTTGAACGCGAGCTGACGGAGCGGCTCCTCGAGCGCGCGCAGGATGATCCTGCCGCCGGTGCGCTCGTCCTCGTCCTCGAAGCCGTCGACGTTGACGGCGCCAGAGGCCTGGAGCAGAGCGACACCGCCGCCCGGCACGATGCCCTCCTCGAGGGCCGCGCGGGTGGCCTGCAGCGCGTCCTCGACGCGGTGCTTCTTCTCCTTCATCTCGGTCTCGGTGGCGGCGCCTACCTTCACGACAGCCACACCGCCGGCCAGCTTCGCGAGGCGCTCCTGGAGCTTCTCGCGGTCGAAGTCCGAGTCGGTGTTCTCGATCTCGGTCTTGATCTGGTTGATGCGACCCTTGATGGCGTCGCTCTCGCCCCCACCGTCGATGATCGTTGTGTTGTCCTTCGCCACGACCACGCGACGTGCGCGACCGAGCTGGTTCATCTGGGTGTTCTCGAGCTTGAGGCCCATCTCCTCGGTGATCACCTCGCCGCCCGTGAGGATCGCGATGTCCTCGAGCATGCGCTTACGGCGATCGCCGAAGCCGGGGGCCTTGACCGCGACGCCGGTGAAGGTGCCGCGGAGCTTGTTCACCACGAGCGTGGCGAGCGACTCGCCCTCCACGTCCTCGGCGATGATCAGGATCGGCTTGCCCGACTGGATGACCTGCTCGAGCACGGGCAGGAGATCCCGGACCGAACCGATCTTGGAGTTCGCGATGAGGACGTAGGGGTCCTCGAGCACGGCCTCCATGCGCTCCTGGTCGGTGACCATGTACGGCGAGATGTAGCCCTTGTCGAACTGCATGCCCTCGGTGAACTCGAGGTCCATGCCGAACGTCTGGCCCTCCTCGACGTTCACGACGCCGTCCTTGCCGACCTTGTCGAT
>DASXCV010000019.1:0-16292 GCA_036491015.1 Thermoleophilaceae bacterium
CGAGTCGCCTGAGCCGATACCATCCCGCGTCCTATGGCAAAGGTATGTCACAGCTGCGGCAAGAAACCCGGTTTCGGGCAGTCTCGCAGTCACTCCATGGTCGCGACGAAGCGCCGCTTCGAGCCGAACCTGCAGAAGGTCCGGATCCAGGAGAACGGTCGCCCGCTTCGCACCTACGTCTGCACCCGCTGCCTGAAGAGCAACAAGGTCACCAAGGCCGCCTAGCGCGGTCCTCGGCGTCTCGGTAGGTCCGTTCCGAAGGAGCGGGCCGCTTGCGTCTGCATCAAGGGCCGGATAGCCGCCCGAAACGCAACCCGGACCGGTTGCATCTACCCCCGCTGAGGAGGGGCGAATGCAACCGGTCCGTCTGCTTGCGGGCTTACTCGCTCTCGGTGACGGCGGCGGGTTTCGGGTCGACCGGAGTGTCGGGTGGATCGACGGCGAGGTTCGGCAGGATCTTCGACAGCCACTCGGGCATCCACCAGGCGTTCTTGCCGAGCAGCTGCATGATCGCCGGCACCAGGATCGAGCGGATGACCACCGCGTCGATCAGCACCGCCGAGGCGAGGCCGAGGCCGAACAGCTTGATGATCCGTTCTTCACCGAGCAGGAAGGAGGCGAAGACGGTGACCATGATCGCCGCCGCCGCGGTGATCACCCGGCCGGTGAGGGCCAGTCCGCGGGTCACCGAGTCCTCGGCGTCGTGGGTGTGCTCCCACTCCTCGTGCATGCGGGACATCAGGAACACCTCGTAGTCCATCGAGAGCCCGAAGACGATCGAGAACAGGAAGATCGGGAAGAAGGCGATGATCGGGCCGGTGTTGTCGACGCCGATGATGCTTGCTCCCCAGCCCCACTGGAAGACGGCGACGATGATCCCGAAGGAGGCGCCGATGCTCAGCAGGTTCATCACGATCGCCTTCAGCGGCACCAGCACCGAGCGGAAGACCGCCATCAGCAGGATCGCCGAGAGCAGGATCACCACGCCGATGAAGAGCGGCAGCTTTTCGGAGATCGCGTCGCCGAAGTCCTCGAAGACCGCGGTGATGCCGCCGACGTGCATTTCCGCCCCGGTCTTCGCTTCGATCGGCGGGATCACGTCGTGGCGGATGTGGTCGAGCAGGCTGGTCGTATCGGCGCTCTGCGGCGAGGTGGTCGGGTAGACCTGACAGAGGCCGACGTTTTTCTTCTTGTTGAAGGTGACCTTGGTGACCGAAGCGACGCCTTCTTCGTTTTTCAGCGTCGAGCAGAGCGTTTCGATCCCCGCGTCGGCGCCCTTGTTCGGCAGCGCGGCGACCATCGTCAGCGGCCCGTTGAAGCCGGGGCCGAAGCCTTCGGCGAGCAGGTCGTAGGCCTGGCGGGTCGTCGTCCCGTTGGGGTTGGTGCCGGCATCGTTGACGCCGAGACGCAGCGAGAGGGTCGGGATGCAGAGGACCAGCAGCAGCGCGCCGGAGAGGATCGCGGCGGGCCACGGATGGCGCTGGATCAGCCGGCTCCAGCGATACCACATCGTGTCCTCGCGGACCGAGTTCGCGCCGCCCGAGAGGCCAGGGATCTTCCATTTGTTGATCCGGTGCCCGACCCCGGCGAGCATCGCCGGCAACAGGGTCAGCGACGAGATCATCGTGAAGAGGACCGCGAGCGCGGCGGCGACGGCGACGCCATAGAGGAAGGTGATGTTCAGCAGGAACATCCCCATCAGGGCGATGATCACCGTCGTTCCCGCGAAGAGCACGGCGCGCCCGGCGGTGTCGACGGCGCGGACCGCCGCCTCCTGCGGCTCGTCGCCTTCGTCGAGGTTGTTGCGGAAGCGGGTGACGATGAAGAGCGCGTAGTCGATCCCGACCCCGAGCCCGATCATCGCCGCCAGCACCGGTGCGAAATTCGCCGTGTCGACGACGTGGGTCCCGATCGTGACCAGGCTGATCCCGACCCCGAGCGCGAACAGCGCGGTGATGATCGGCAGGCCCATCGCCACCACCGAGCCGAAGGTCAGCAGCAGGATGATCACCGCGGCCAGCAGGCCGATGAAGAAGGAGGAGTCGCCGCTTTCTTCTTCCGCTTCTTGAATCGGCTGGCCGCCGAGCTGGATCTGCAGTCCACCACCCGCGGTGGACTGGGCGTCGGCGATGATCGCTTTCGTCTTTTCCTTGTCGAGCTTGTTGCTCTGAGTGTCGAACTGGATCGTCGCGTAGGCGATCTTGCCGTCCTTGCTGACCGAGGCGGCGCCGCCCCCCTCGTAGGGGTTGGCGACTTCGGTCACGTGCGGGAACTTCTCGACCTTCGAGAAAAGCCCCTCCATCTTGTTCTTCACGGCCGACGATTCGACCCCTTCGGCCGCTTTGAAGACGATCAGCGAGGTTTCCCCGGATTGCGCCGGGAAGCGGTCTTCGAGCAGTTCGTAGGCTTCGGTGGAGTCCGAGGAGGGAAGTTTGAATTCTTCGCTGAAGTCGGAACCGACCGAGCCGGAGATCCCGCCGATCACGATCAGGGCGAGGATCCAACCGATGATTACGGTCTTGCGGTGGCCGGTGATCCAGGTGGCGTAGCGTCGCATCGGCGGCACGCTAGCAACCGGCGAACGTATGTGCGGGTTGCACGATTCGATGGCATTTTCGGGGGGTCGTCACGGCCTGCGGCTAGATTCCCGGTGCAGATGCCAGATCCATCGATCGCGCGGTTCCGGCGCGTCATCAGCTCCGCCTACGCCTCGCTGGAGGCGAGGCGCCAAGAGGTCAACGACCTCAACGTCTTCCCTGTCGCCGACGGCGACACGGGCGACAACATGGCGATGACGATGCGCGCGGTGCTCGACGAGCTCGACCGCATGAACGGCGAGCCGATCGACGTGATCGGCCGCGAGGAGATCGTGCACGCCGTGGCCCGCGCCGCGCTGCTCGGCGCGCGCGGCAACAGCGGCGTGATCCTGTCGCAGATCGTGCGCGGCGCCGCCGCCGAGCTGGCCTCCCGGCCCGGCGAGCTGGTGGACCCGGTGCTCGTGGCCGCGGCGCTCGCCCGCGCCGCCGACGCCGCGTACGAGTCCGTGCGCGACCCGGCCGAGGGCACGATGCTCACCGCCGTGCGCGCGATGGCGCACCGCGTGGCGCAGGACCTCGCGCACATGGACACGCAGCGGCTCGGGCCGGACGCGGACGCCTCCACCCAGGACGAGCTGCTCGCCGAGGTGCTCGAGCGCGCGCTCGAGGCCGCCAAGGACGCTGTGCAGAAGGGGCCCGATCAGCTCGCGGTGCTGCGCGAGGCGGGCGTGGTGGACGCCGGCGCCTACGGCATGACCGTGATCATGGCCGGCGTGATCGGCGCGCTGCGCGGCCAGGAGCCGCCTTCGATCGCACACGAGCTGCCGGCGCGCTCGCTGCATCTGCCGCAGCACGAGTCGAGCCAGTACCGCTTCTGCACCAACTTTGCCGTGTCAGGCGAGGGGCTCGAGGCATCCGACTTCGCGTCCCGGCTCGAGGAGATCGGCGACTCCGTGCTCGTGGTGGGCGACGACAAGACCTTGCGCGTGCACGTGCACACCGACGAGCCCGATTCTGCCGCCGCGCTGTTCGAAGGCGCGGGGGAGGTGAGTCGTTTCGATGTGGCCGATATGCGCGAGCAGATTGCCGATCGCAGATTGCGGATTGCGGGAAATGGCGATGACGCCCCGTCCACCAAGCGCGCGACCTGCGGCGTGGTGGCCGTGGCGAGCGGCAATGGCCTCGTTCACCTGTACGAGGCCCTGGGCGCCCAGGTGGTGTCCGGCGGCGCGACCTTCAACCCCTCCACCTACGAGCTGCTGGCGGGCATCCACGCGGCCGAGGCGGAAGAGGTGATCGTGCTGCCCAACTCGCCCAACGTGACCCTCGCCGCGGAGCGCGCGGCCGAGCTGTCCGAGCGCCCGGTGCGCGTGGTGCCCACGCGCGCCCAGCAGACGGGGCTCGCGGCGCTGCTGGCCTTCGACTCGTCGCGCGGCAGCGAGGACAACGCCGGGGCCGTCGGCGCGGCCGCCGAGGCGCTGCGCACCGGCGGCGTGGCGTACGCGGCGCGGGCGGACGCCCAAGGACGCTTCAAGGAGGGCGAGGCGCTCGGCTACGCGGGCGAGGACCTGGTGGCGTGGGGCGACCCGCGCGAGGTCATGACCACCACCATCGCCGCGGTGGCCGAGGGCTGCGAGGTGCTCACCTGCATCGCGGGCGACGGCGCGCCGCTCGCCGCCGCAGAGGTGGAGGGCTTGCTGCCGGACGGGGTCGAGCTCGACTGGCAGCAGGGCGACCAGCCCGCCTGGTGGTACCTCCTGGCCGCTGAGTGACCTAGGTCACCAGTAGCGTCCCGGTCATAGCCACCCGCTTCGCCGACACCGCCGAGCTGACGAACGAGGAGGCGCTCGCAGCGCCCGTCCACTGGCCACGCCCGAGCGCGCTCGCCAGGCAACTCAGCCTCGGCAAGCAGGCGGCCGAGGGCGCGGCCGTGCTCGGCCTCGACACCGTCGGCGATCTGCTGGAGCACCTGCCCCGCCGCCATGCCGACCGCGGCGAGGTGCGCCCGATCGCCGCGCTCGCGCCCGACGAGGACGCGACGGTGGAGGTGGAGGTGCGCTCGATCACCACGCGCCCGTCACGCAACCGGCGCATGCGCCCGCGAGCGGAGGCCCGCGTGGCGGACGAGTCGGGGCCGATGGTGGCGGTGTGGTTCAACCGGCCGTGGGTGGCGGACCAGGTGTCGCCCGGCTCGCGCCTGCTCCTGCGCGGGCGGATGAAGAAGCGCAACCAGTTCTGGGTGAGCACGCACGAGACCGTCGACGCCGCCGGCTCGGGTGGCGTGCACACGGTCGGCGTGGTGTCGGTCTACCCCGGCACGAAGGGCCTCGGCTCGGACCGCATCCGCGAGCTCGTGTACGCCGAGGCCGAGCACATGCACGACGTCACCGAGCCGCTGCCGGCGTACATCCGTGCCGCCGAGCGGCTGGCCGACCGGCCGGCGGCGCTCGCGGCGCTGCACTTCCCGCGCGAGCAGGCCGAAGACGACGAGGACGACGCGCGGCGGCGGCTCGCGTTCGAGGAGCTGCTGCTGCTCGAGCTGGCGCTGTCCGGGCGCCGCAGCGCGCGCCAGGACGGCCGGCCGGCGCCCGAGCTGGCCTCCACGGGCGAGCTCGTCGAGCCATGGCGCGCGTCGCTGCCGTTCGAGCCCACCGGCGACCAGCACGAGGCCTTCGCGGCAGTCGACGCCGACCTCGCGCGCTCCGAGCCGATGCAGCGGCTGCTGATGGGGGAGGTGGGCTCGGGCAAGACGGTGGTGGCGCTCGGCGCGATGCTGCGCGCGGTCGAGAACGGCGCGCAGGCGGCGCTGATGGCGCCCACGGAGACGCTCGCCGAGCAGCACCTGGCGACGCTCGACCGCCTGCTCGGCGGGCTCGTGCCGATCGCGCTGCTCACGGGCTCGACGCCGGCGGCGCGCCGCCGTGAGATCCTCGGCAGGCTGGCCACCGGCGAGCTCCAGCTGATCGTCGGCACGCACGCGCTGATCGAGCCACCGGTGGAGTTCCGCGACCTGGCGCTCTGCGTGATCGACGAGCAGCACCGCTTCGGCGTCCGCCAGCGGGCGGCGCTCGACGCCAAGGCGCGGCCCGGCATGGCGGTCCACGCCCTGCACCTCACCGCCACGCCGATCCCGCGCACGCTGGCTCTCACCCTCTACCGCGACCTCGACTCGACGACCTTGCGCGAGCTGCCCGCCGGGCGCAAGCCGATCGACA
This sequence comes from Thermoleophilaceae bacterium, assembly GCA_036491015.1. Classification (GTDB taxonomy): domain Bacteria; phylum Actinomycetota; class Thermoleophilia; order Solirubrobacterales; family Thermoleophilaceae; genus JAICJR01. The sequence goes on from DASXCV010000019.1 coordinate 5,753, forward strand.
CGCACGTGGTCGACGGCGAGCGCGCCCGCAAGCGCGCCTACGAGCGGATCCGCGAGGAGATCGCCAAGGGGCGGCAGTGCTACGTGGTCTGCCCGCTCGTGTCCGAGTCCGAGACTCTGCAGGCGCGCGCCGCGAGCGCCGAGGCCGAGCGGCTCGCGAAGACAGAGTTCAAGGAGCATCGGGTGGAGCTGATCCATGGCCAGATGCCGTCGAAGCAGAAGGCGGCGGCGATGCGGGCGTTCGTGGCCGGCGAGGCGGACGTGCTCGTGGCGACGTCGGTGATCGAGGTGGGCATCGACGTGCCGAACGCCACGGTGATGCTGATCGAGGCCGCCGAGCGCTACGGGCTGTCGCAGCTCCACCAGCTACGGGGCCGGATCGGGCGCGGCGAGCACGAGTCGCTCTGCATCCTGTTCGGCGATCCGAAGCTGCCGCGGCTGGAGGCGCTCGCGTCCGAGTCGGACGGCTTCAAGCTCGCCGAGGTGGACCTCGAGCTGCGAAAGGAGGGCGACATCCTCGGCACCCGCCAGCACGGCGAGGCGGTCTTCCGCGTGGCCCGGCTGCCGGAGGACCTGCCGCTGCTCGAGCTCGCCACCGACCGCGCGGAGGATCTGCTCGCGCGCGATCCCGGGCTAACGGAGCCCGAGCACGTGCTGCTGCGCGAGGCCGTGGTGGCGGCGTTCGGCCCGGAGCACGAGCCGATTCCGGCGTGATGCGATGAATTTCCGGTCCGCGCCGGTCTATAGGCATGAGATCCCGGCGGGAGAGGAGACGACGTGAACGTGAACTTCCCAGGCGAGTCGGCCGAATACCGCGCCGCGCGCGACCGGCTGCTCGAGCAAGAGATCGAGCTGCGCCGCGCGATGGAGGACGTCGCGCAGGCCCGGCGCGAGCTGCCCCCGGGCGGTGAGATCCCGGAGGACTACGTCTTCCAGGGCCTCCGCGCGGACGGCGAGCAGGGCGATGTGAGGATGTCTGAGCTGTTCGCGCCCGGCAAGGATTCGCTCGTGATCTACAGCGCGATGTTCCCGCGCGACCCGAGCGACGACCGTCCGGGCCCGAACAGCGGCGACACCGCCCGCCTCGCGCTCGAGGACTCGCCCTGCCCGTCGTGCGCCGCGTTCATCGACAACCTCAACGCCGTGGCCGAGCACTTCGCCGAGCTCTCCAACCTCGCGATCGTCGCGAAGACCACGCTCCCTCGCCTAGCCACCTTCGGCGAGGAGCGCGGCTGGCGCCACATGCGCCTGCTGTCGTCCGCGCAGAACAGCTACAACCGCGACTACCTCGCCGAAACCGAGGACGGGCGGCAGCTGCCGATGCTGAACGTGTTCCAGCGCGACGGCGGCGCGATCCGGCACTTCTGGGGCTCGGAGCTCTTCTACCCGCCCTCGGAGCCCGGCCAGGACCCCCGGCACGTGGGAACGATCGAGTCGCTCTGGAACCTGCTGGACGTCACGCCGGAGGGGCGCGCCGACTTCGACGAGCAGCTCGACTACGAGGCGGCGCGCTCCGCCTAGCCCACGCCGTCCTCGAAATCGCTCGCCGCGCGGTCGACGTCGACGTAGCTGCGGGTCTGCCACATGCGCCCATCGCGGAAGCGCGTGATGTGTCCCATGCGGCGCTCGATCTCGGTGTCGGTGCCGCGCGGGCGGCCGCGCACGGTGCAGAGCGTGAGCACGCGCCCTGCGTCCTCGCGCGCCTCGTACACATCCCAGTGCACCCGCTCCCAGGCGTCCCACCAGGAGCTGAGGTAGTCGAGCACCTGCTCGCGACCTTGCCGCTCACGCGTGCGCGGGCCGCGCGGCTCCGCCTCCACGAACAAGACCTCCGGATCGACCAGGGCGGCCAGATCCTCGAAGTTCCTGCGGTTGAACGCGTCGTAGACGGCCCTCATCTGGGCCACGTCGTCCGTGTCCACCCGCCAAACCTACGCTCAGGCGGCAGGCTTTGCCAGCACCACGTAGGCGGCGCCCGGCAGGTGGTAGCCGTCGCCCTCGCGGAAGGGCTCGGCGCGCTCCAGCGTGGCCGCACGGATCTCGGCCTGCTCCGCGGGCGGCTGCTCGGCGATCGCCGTGGCGAGCGGGCCCATCGTCTGCGTCACGCGCTCCCAGAGCGCGTCGGGGCCCGCGATGTGGTGGTGGATGTCCACCGAGTCGATCATGTCTGCCGTAAGGCCGGCCTCCGCGACCGTCGCGTCGATCTTCGAGGGCTCGCCGAGAGCGAATATGCCGGGGCCGTCCGGATCGGGGAACGGCATCACGCCGCGCTCGATCAGCACGCTGCCGGGCACGAGCACCCAGGGGTTGCGCTGCGGCTCGGCCCAGACGGCGAACACCACGCGGCCGCCGTCGCGCAGCACGCGGCGCGTCTCGCCGAGCGCGGCCGCGCGGTCGGCCATCAGCATGTAGCCGAAGCGGCACACGGCGCCGTCCACGCTCGCGTCGTCGAGGTCCATGTGCTCGGCGTCCATCTCGCGGTACTCGGCGTTCGCGAGACCGGCCTGCTCGCCGCGGCGGCGGGCCGCGTCGACCATCTGCGGCGCGAAGTCGGTGCAGATCAGGTGCCCCGAGTCGCCCACGACGGGCGAGAGGAGCTCGGTCATCTCGCCCGCGCCGCAGGCGATGTCGAGCAGTGTCTCGCCCGCTTGCGCTCCGAGCAGCTCGAGCATGCGATCGCGCACCGGGGCCACCGGCTCCCCGATCTGCTCGCTGCGCTCGTCCCATGTCGGGGCGAGGGTGTTCCAGGTGTTGAGGCTTTGCCGGCGATATTCAGTGGAGTCCATGCGCGCGACTCTATTCCTGATGTGAGGATGCATCTGTGAGAGTCGTCGCGGGTGATTTCAAGGGCCGCCGCCTGCAAGCGCCGGCGGGCCGCTCCACGCGCCCCACCGCGGACCGGGTGCGCGAGGCGCTCTTCTCGATCCTCGGCCCGCTCGGCGGCGAGTGCGTGCTCGACCTGTTCGCGGGCTCCGGGGCGCTCGGGATCGAGGCGCTCTCGCGGGGCGCGGGGGAGGCGGTGTTCGTGGACTCCGACACGCGCGCGGTCGCGGCGATCAGGCGCAACCTGGAGGCGATCGGCGTGGACGCGCCGGTGGTGCGGCGGGACGCGCTCGCCTATCTGCGGGACGCAAGCGAGCGCCCATACGACCTCGTATTCCTCGACCCGCCATATAGTTCCGCTCTCGAAATGGCCGGTCCGCTATCTGAGCGGCTGCCGGCCGTTGTGTCGAAAGACGCCCGAATCGTGACCGAATCAGACAAGCGCAACCCCCTCGAGCTGTCGCTCCCGCTCATCGACGAGCGGGCCTATGGCGACACCCGCATCGCGATCCACCGTGCCGCCTGACAACGGCAAGGGAACAGCGGTCTGCCCGGGCTCCTACGATCCGGTCACGCTCGGGCACCTCGACATCATCGGGCGGGTGGCCAATGTGTTCGACCAGGTGGTCGTGGGGGTGGTCAACCAGCCCGTGCGCAAGCAGAAGACGGTGTTCAGCGCCGAGGAAAGGGTCAAGTTCATCCAGGCCGAGGTGGCGAAACTACCGAATGTGCAGGTAAAACCCTTTGATACCCTGCTCGTCGAATTCGCTCGTGAGCACGGCGCGAACGCGATCGTCAAGGGCTTGCGGGCAATCTCGGACTTCGAATACGAGTTCGAGATGAACCAGCTCAACCGAAAGATGGCGCCGGAGATCGAGAGCATCTACCTGTTTGCGTCACCCCAATACAGCTTCCTCAGCTCCAGCGGGGTGAAAGAGCTGGCCATGTTCGGGGGAGATATAGAGGGATTGGTTCCTTCAGCCGTGGCAAAGCGGTTGGAGGAGGAAATAGGACGCTGACGAATCTGAGGCTGCAATGGATGTCCTGGTACTGATCGACAAGCTCGACGACCTCGTCCACAACGCGAAACCCGTTCCGCTGACGGATCAGGTGCGTGTGGACAAGGAGGAGATCTACGACATCCTCGACCAGATGCGCGCGACGATCCCTGAGGAGATCAAGCAGGCGCGCTGGATCGTCAAGGAGCGCCAGGAGATGCTCGCCGAGGCCAAGCGCGAGGCGGAGCGGATCATCAAGGAGGCGCGCGACGAGCAGACGCGGCTGATCTCCAACGAGGAGGTCGTGAAGCAGGCCGAGCGCCAGGCCGACGAGATCATCGAGGAGGCCCGCGCGCGCGAGCGCGAGATCCGTCTGGGCGCCGAGGACTACGCAGACGACATCCTCAACACCCTCGAGGTCAACCTCACGAAGTTCACCGCCGCGGTGCAGCGCGGCCGCGACCGGCTCGCCGGCCGCGAAGAGGCCGAAGTCCGCTAGCCCCGTTCCCGCGCCTCGCTACCGTTTGTGGCGATGCCTCAGAGGACCGACATCTTCGATCTCGGTCGTCTTTCGTTGCACTCGGGAGAGGGTCGCCGGATCGACACGTACGTCGCGGTCGACCCACTGTCGTTCGGTGGTCAGACCTACCGCGCGGGCTCGGGCGACGTGCCCGTCCGCCTCGACGTGTCCCGCACGATGGACGGCTTCTCACTGCGGCTGCGCTTCTCGGTGCCCCTCGAAGGCCCCTGCATGCGCTGCCTCGAGGACGCGGGCTCGACGATCGACGTGGACGCCCGCGAGATCGACCAGCCCGGCGCGGGCGATGACGACGACCTGACCTCGCCCTACCTGGACCGCGACGAGCTCGACCTGCGCGCCTGGTCCCGTGACGCCCTGGCGCTCGCATTGCCCGCGCAGATCGTCTGCACGGCCGAGTGCAAGGGCCTCTGTCCGGTGTGCGGAGAGAACCTGAATACCGCCCCGCCGGACCACGCTCACGCCGCCGAGCCCGATCCGCGCTGGGCGAAGCTGCGCGAGCTGAAGCTCGAGTGAGCAGCGCGCGGTGCGCAGTGAGCAGGCCGCTGGACATTCTGCGCACTGCTCACTGCGCACCGCGCACGGGTCGCTAGACTCAGCCGCCGCATGGCAGTACCGAAACAAAAACAGTCCCATTCGCGCACGAACAAGCGGCGCTCGACCCACACGATCGAGGCGCCGCGCCTCGCCACCTGCCCGCAGTGCCACTCTCCGCGCCTACCGCACCGCGTGTGCGGCGTCTGCGGCCACTACGGTGGCCGCGAGGTCATGGCGCCCCGCGACGCCTGACCCAAGCCATGATCGCGCTCGACGCGAACGGGGCCGATCGCGGTCCGGCGACGGTGGCCGAGGGCGGACGGCTGTCCGGGTCCGAGGTGACGCTTTTCGGGCCGGCGGCTGAGCTCGCCGGTTTCGAGCACGTGGTGGACGCGCCGCTCGCAATCGGCAACGACGAAGAGCCGGTGCTGGCGGTGCGGTCGAAGCCGGAGTCCTCGATCGTCCAGGCGATCCGGGCCGTAGCCGACGGCCAGGCCGACGCCGTCGTGTCAGCCGGCGCCACGGGCGCGGTGCTCGCCGCCGCCGTTCTCCACCTGAGGCGCATGCACGGGGTTCACCGACCGGGCATCGCGGTGATGATCCCGGTGCCGGGCGCGCCCACGCTGATGGTCGACGTCGGCGCCAACGTGGAGGTGCGGCCGGAGCACCTCGTGCAGTTCGCCTACATGGGCTCCGCGTTCATGGAGGCCGTGCACGGGGTCGCGAACCCGCGCGTGGGGCTCCTGTCGATCGGCGAAGAGGCGAAGAAGGGCACGCCAGACGTGGTGGCCGCGCACGAGCGCCTGGCGGCGGCGGCGAACAGCTCGATCAACTTCATCGGGAACGTCGAGGGCACCGACGTGACCGCCGGCGCCGCGGACGTGATCGTCACCGACGGCTTCACCGGCAACGTTGCGCTGAAGCTGATGGAGGGCACGGCGAAGACCGTCGTGGGCGCCGTCCGGGACGCCGTGCGCTCGAACCCGAAGTCGATGCTCGGCGGCGCGCTGATCAGCGGCGCCGTCGGCGGCCTGCGCCGGGAGCTCGATCCCAACACCACCGGCGGCGCGATCCTCCTCGGAGTGCGCGGAATCGTCGTGATCGCGCATGGCGGATCGAGCGCGGAGGGGATCGCGAATGCGGTTCGCGTGGCGCAGCGCGCAGTGGACGAACACGTGATCGAGCGCACCGCCGCCGCCCTGGAGGCGGGGGGCGCCTTGCGATCCGCACCCACTGCTACGGTCGCCCCCATCGATGAATAGAGACGAGGTGCTGGAGCTGATTCGCGGGCATCTCTCCAAGGAGCTCGAGGTCGATATCGACCGCGTGCAGGAGGGGACTCGCTTCAAGGAGGACCTCGAGGCCGACTCGCTCGACCTCGTCGAGCTGACCATGGAGCTCGAGGACACCTACGGCATCCGCATCCCCGACGAGGAGGCCGTGAAGATCAAATCCGTCGGTCAGGCTGCCGACTTCGTCGCCGCCCACGCCCCGCAGAACGCGCCCTGATCTCCTCTGGACACTCTCAGTTCCCTACTCGACGAGCTCCCAGAAGATCTTGCTCGCCAGGCATTCACACATTCGAGCTGGGTCGATCAGCGCTGGGAGTCGTATGAGCGGCTGGCCTTCCTGGGGGACGTGGTTCTGAGCCTGTCCGTCTCGAGCAACCTGTACCCGCGCTTTCCCCGCTACGGGGCGGGCCGCTTGACCAAGCTGCGCGCGCAGGCGGTGTCGCGTCAGGCATGCGCGCAGGTGGCCAACGATTTGGACCTGCCGGACCGGCTGCGAGCCTTCGCGCCGGAGGGCACAGGCAAGAGCGCGGAGATGCTGATCGAGAGCGATCGCATCTTGGCGTCCATCTGTGAAGCCATCATCGGGGCTGTGTATCTCGCGTTTGGGTATGAGCGGGTGGCGCCCGCGGTGGTCGAGGCCTTCGCCGAACAGGTGGATGAGGCGCTCGAGCACCCCGTCGATTTCAAGTCCGTACTGCAGGAGCGGCTCGCGCGCCGGGCCGAGGTCGTCAGCTACCGGATCGACTCCGAGCAGGGCCCGCCGCACGACCGCAGCTTCGTCGCCGTGGCCGAGGTGGGCGGGGAGGAGATCGGCCGGGGTGAGGGAAGGACGAAGAAGAGCGCCGAGCAGGAAGCAGCGCTGCGCGCGCTCGATCGGCTGGAGGAGCCGGCCTAGATGCACCTTCGCTCCATCTCCCTGAAGGGATTCAAGTCCTTCCCCGACCGCACGAGGCTCGACTTCGCGCCGGGCACGTCCGTGATCGTGGGGCCGAACGGGTCCGGCAAGTCGAACATCACGGACGCTGTGCTGTGGGCGCTCGGCGAGCAGTCGCCGCTCGCGGTGCGCGGCCAGACGATGCAGGACGTGATCTTCGCGGGCGGCCACGGGCTGCCGTCGCGCAACGCCGCCGAAGTCGAGGTGGTGCTCGACAACTCGGACGGCGGCTTCGAGTCCGACTTCTCCGAGATCTCGATCGTGCGCAAGCTCGACCGCTCGGGCGACGGCGAGTATCGGTTGAACGGCGCGCGCTGCCGGCTCGTCGACGTGCTCGAGGTGCTGTCCGACACCGGGCTCGGCAAGGAGATGCACTCGGTGGTGTCGCAGGGCCGCGTCGAGGCGATCATCCACTCGAAGCCGCGCGACCGGCGCTTGCTGATCGAGGAGGCCGCGGGGCTCGGCAAGCACCGCAAGCGGCGGCGGCGGGCGCAGCTCAAGCTGGAGCGCACGCAGGACAATCTCGACCGCGCGCTGGATGTCGAGCGCGAGGCACGCTCGCGGCTGCGGCCGCTCAAGCGCCAGGCCGAGGCTGCGGAGCTGCACGAGCGGCTCGAGCGCCAGTCCCTGGAGGCGCGCTTTGCTCTCGCGCGCGACGACGTGCGGGCGGTGGCGCTGGAGCTGGCCGAGGCTGAGAAGGTCGCCGCCGCGGCGACTTCAGAGCGCGCTGAGACCGAGCGGCTCTTGACCGCAGTGGCCGCCCGGCGCGAGGCCGCCGAGGAGGCGTTCGCTTCGCACAGCCGGGAGCGCGAGGCGCTGTCGAGCCGCCTGTACGGGGCGCGTTCGGCGGCCGAGCGAATCGCGCTGCGGCTCGAGCGCGCGCGCGTCACCGGCGAGAGCGCGTCCGAGGACGCGGCGCGGCGGCGTCGCGAGTTGGAGCTGATCGAGGAGGCCCGTAGCGCGGATGCGTCGGCCGCCGAGGGCGAGTCGAGCGGCCACCGCATCGCCGAGATCGAGACCGAGCTGGCCGCCCTCGATGCCCAGCGCGAGGAGGGGCTCGAGGCGGAGCTCGAAGGGTTGCGCGCGCAGCAGGCGGAGGCGGAGTCGCGCAGGGACGCCCTGGCGGCGGCGCTCGAGGACAAGCGCACCGTGCTGGATGCGGCCGAACGCGCGGCGGAGGCGGCCCGGGCTGGGCGCCGCGAGGCCGAGCAGGGCGTCGAGGCCGCGCGCCGAGAGGCCGCTCGCGTTGGCGCCGAGCTGGCTTCGGTCAACCACTTCCTGCGCGCCGCGGGTGGGGCGCCGGCGGGCACGCGCTCGCTTGCCGAGGACGTGGGTGCCGACGAGGGCTACGAACTTGCCGTGGCGGCGGCGCTCGGATCGCTCTTGCGGGCGGGCGTGGTCGCGGACCTCCGCGAGGGCCACTCGCTGCTCGACGCCGCCGGTGCGGAGGGCGGCAGCGCGCTGCTGCCGTTCGAGGGCGCGCCGGGCTCGGGCGGCCAGCCGCCCGTGGGCGCCGCCGAGCGGCTGCTCGACCACGTGCATCCGGCGGAGGCCGTGGCCGCGCACGTCGCGCGGGTCCTGGCCGACGCGTGGGTGGTGGACTCGCTTGATCAGGTGCCGGCTGCCTTCCGCGGCATCGCCGTCACGAGCGGCGGGCGTGTCCTGTTCGCCGCCAGCGGCGAGCTGCGCCAGGCGCCGGCCGGGGGCGAGGAGCGCGTGCTCGAGCAGCTCGGGCGGCGCGACCGCCTGGCGGCTTCGTCCGCGGACGCGGTGCGGGGTGAGCAGGCGGCGCAGGAGGGCGTCGAGCGCGCGGCGGCGGTCGTCGGCGAGGCCGACTCGGCGCGCGACGCCGCGGAGGCCGGGCTGCGCGCCGCGGCGCGGGAGCTCGACGAGGGAGCCGAGGCGGTGCGGCGGCTCGAGCATCAGCTGGAGCTGCGCCGCGAGGCGCCGGCCGAGGGCGCCCTGGCGGTGCGGCACGCGGAGCTCAGCGCGGAGCTGCGGGCCGAGCGGCGGATGGCCGAGCAGGTGGAGCGCGAGCGGGCGGAGCGCCTGTACCGGGCCGAGCAGCTGCGGGCCGCGATCGAGCGGCAGCTCGAGGTGGCGGCGTCGGCAGAGCGTGCTGCGGCGGCGCTCGAGCGCGCCGAGACGGCGGTGGCGGAGCGCCGCGACGCGCTCGCCAAGGAGCTCGAGGCCGACGAGGCGCTCGGCGCGAGCACGGCGCCCGAGCTGCGCGCGTGCGCGCAGGAGGAGGCGGGACTGCAGGAGCGGCTGCGGAAGGCTTCCGAGGCGGTCACGATGGCCGAGGTGCGCGCACAGCAGGTGCGCGACCGCACGGCGGAGCATGGCGCCGAGCTTGAGCGGCTGGCGCAGCGGCTCGGCTTCGAGGCGGAGGCCGCGGAGGAGCCGCTCGACGATGACGCGCGGGACGATCTGCGCGCGCGGATCGAGCGCCTCGCCCGCCGGCGCGAGCAGCTCGGGCCGGTCAATCCCCTGGCCAAGCAGGAGTACGAGGAGGCGGTGGCGCACGTCGAGGAGCTGGAGACCCAGCGCCACGACCTCGAGTCCGCCCTCACCGAGCTGCAGGGCCTGATCCGCGACACCGACCGCCGCATCCGCGAGAGCTTCGAGGAGACGTTCGAGGCGGCGGCCAAGAACTTCGAGGACGTCGTGCAGCACCTGTTCCCGGGCGGACGCGGGCGGCTGCGTCTCGTTCAGCCGGAGGGGCCGCGGCCGGTGCTCGGCGGGGAGTCGCCGGGCGACGAGAACGCGAAGCCCGCTGCCGAGGGCGAGGACTCCCAGGACGCGCCGGAGCCGGAGGACGAGCTGGCGACGGACGGCCCGGGGGTCGAGGTGGAGGTCACGCCGGCGGGCAAGTCGATGAAGCGGCTGTCGCTCCTCTCGGGCGGCGAGAAGTCGCTCGTGGCGCTGGCGTTCCTGTTCGCGGTCTTCCTGGCGCGACCGTGCCCCTTCTACATCCTCGACGAGGTGGAGGCCGCGCTCGACGACCTCAACATCGACCGCTTCCTCCAGCTCATCGGCCGCTTCTCGGACCGCGCGCAGTTCATCGTCGTCACCCACCAGAAGCGCACGATGGACGCCGCGGACTGCCTGTACGGCGTGAGCATGGGCGGCGACGGCGTCTCCAAGGTCATCTCCCGCAAGCTGCCCGAGGGCACCCGCGTCTCGGAAGCCGGGCCGGAGCCGGCCGAGGACTCCGCGGCCGAAGCCGCCGCGTAGGCGGACCTGCGCATCCCGCACTGCGGATCGCGCCCCGCGGCCTCGCCGCCTATCCTCCGCGCCCGCATGGCCCACACCTGGCACGAGCTCTTCATCACCGGCGAGGATGCGCCCGCGGTCGCGGATGAGCCCGCCGAGGAGCGGCAGGGCTTCTTCCGCCGCCTGCGCCAGAACCTCTCGAA
>DASXCV010000020.1:0-4302 GCA_036491015.1 Thermoleophilaceae bacterium
GCGAGCGGCGCATGGTGGAGCTGGGATGAGCTCGCGCTCCGGCATCGGCTACGACTCGCACCGCTTCGCCGAGGGGCGCCCGCTGATCCTCGGCGGGGTCGAGATTCCGGGTGCCGCACGCGGGTTGAGCGGCCACTCGGACGCGGACGTGCTCACCCACGCGCTGATCGACGCTCTGCTCGGAGCCGCCGGGCTCGGCGACATCGGGCAGCACTTCCCGGACACCGACGAGCGCTACAAGGACGCCGACAGCCTCGCTCTGCTCGCCGAGGTGTGCGGCTTCCTGGGCGACCACGGCTGGAGCATCGTGCATCTGGATGCGAGCGTGATCTGCGACGCGCCCAAGCTCTCGCCGCACCGGGACGAGATGCGCTCCAAGCTCGCGGGCGTGGTGGGCCTCCAGCCGCTCGAGGTGAACGTCAAGTTCACCACCAACGAAGGTCTCGGCTTCATCGGCCGCGAGGAGGGCATGGCCGCGCTCGCGATCGCCACCGTGGAGCGCGCGGGCTGATGGCTCGCGAGATCAGGATCCAGGACACTCTCACGGGCGGCCTGCGGGTGCTCGACCCGCGCGACCCGGGCAAGGTCGGCATCTATGCCTGCGGGCCGACCGTCTACGGGCCGATCCACGTCGGCAACGGGCGCCCGTTCGTCGTCTTCTCGCTGCTCAAGCGCTTCCTCGAGCACGAGGGCTACGACGCGACCTTCGTCGCGAACATCACCGACGTGAACGACAAGATCTACGACGCGGCGCGGGAGCGCGGCGTGGCGAGCGAGGAGCTCGCCGAGCAGATGACGGCGCTCTACACGCAGCACACGGACGGGCTCGGCCTCGGCCGCCCCGACCACGAGCCCAAGGCCAGCGAGACGATCGGACCGATCGTCGACCTGATCCAGGCGCTGATCGACGGCGGGCACGCGTATGCGTCCGGCGGGGACGTCTACTTCCGCGTGCGCAGCTTCGGCGGCTACGGCAAGCTCTCGAACCGGCCGCTGGAGGAGATGCGCCAGGGCGAGGACGAGGCCGACGACGCGCTGAAGGAGTCGTCCCAGGACTTCGCCCTCTGGAAGGCGCACAAGGAGGGTGAGGACACCGCCTGGGACTCGCCCTGGGGGCGAGGCCGGCCGGGTTGGCACATCGAGTGCTCGGCGATGGCCGAAGAGATCCTGGGGCTCGACTTCGACATCCACGGGGGCGGCTCCGACCTCGTGTTCCCGCATCACGAGAACGAGATCGCCCAGACGGAGGCAGGCCGCGGCCAGGAGCTCGCCCGCATCTGGATGCACAACGGGATGGTCGAGCTGGACGAGGAGAAGATGTCGAAGTCGGTGGGCAACATCCGCTCGCTCGGAGGCGCCCTGGAGGCGGTCGGCCGCGACGCCCTGATCATGTACTTCATAGGCGGCCACTACCGCCAGCCCCTCGCGTTCTCGGAGGCCGCGCTGGGCGAGGCGGGCCGCGCGGTCGAGCGCGTACTCGACTTCGTGCGGCGGCTCGACCCCGATGCGCCCGAGCCGGACGGCATGCACGGCTTCGTGGAGCGCTTCTTTGCCGCTCTGGCCGACGATTTCAACACCGCCAGGGCGCGCGGGGTGCTGTTCGAGTGGATCTCTGAGGGCAACCGTCGCCTCGACGCCGGCGAGCGGCTTGGAGCCGGCCGGCTCGGCGAGATGCTCTACGTGCTGGGTCTCGAGGACCTGCTCGAGACGGGCGCGGATGTCGCCGCGGATCCCGACGCCGAGCGCCTGCTCCGCGAGCGCGAGGAGGCGCGCGCCGCGAGGGACTTCGCCACGGCGGACGCCCGGCGCGACGAGCTCGCCGAGCTGGGCTGGGAGGTGCGCGACACCGCCGAGGGTCCCCGCCTCGTGCGCCGCGGGTGATCGTCTACGGCCGCAACCCGGTGCGGGAGGCGCTGCGCGGGCGCCGGACGGTGAAGCGCGTGTGGGCCACCTCGCGCGCGGCTCAGGAGGAGTGGCTGCAGGGGGCCGAGGTGAACGTGGTCGCCGACGACGAGATCGAGCACCTCTGCGGCTCGCCGGATCACCAGGGGATCTGCGCGGAGGCCACGCCGTACGAGTATGCGGACGAGAGCGCCTTGCTCACGGCCGACGATTCGCTCGTGGTCTGCCTCGACCAGATCCAGGACCCGCGGAACCTGGGCGCCATCTGCCGCGTGGCGGAGTGCGCCGGCGCCGCGGGCGTCGTGATCCCGGAGCGGCGCTCCGCCGAGGTGACCGCCGTGGTGTGCAAGGCGTCCGCGGGCGCCGTGGAGCACCTCCCGGTGGCTCGCGTACGCAACGTCGCGGACTGGCTCGCGGCAGCCAAGGAGGCCGGGGCCTGGGTCTATGGCGCCTCGGCCGACGGGATCCCGTACGAGCGGCCGGACTATGCGGGGCGCCTCGTGCTCGTGCTCGGCTCGGAGGGGCGCGGGCTGCGTCCGCGGGTGGCTGACGCCTGCGACGAGCTGGTGGCGCTCCCGATCCGCGGCCGGGTGGAGTCGCTCAACGTCTCGGCGGCCGCCTCGGCGCTTGTTTATGGCGTCTTGCAATTTCGTGCCCAGGGGTCTTGACAGGGCTCCATAACGTCGCAATACTCTCCGCCATCAGATAAGGCTGAAGTTGAGGTTGAGATCTCGGCTTCGGCAGAGTCTGGCGCCAGGGGAGGTAGTGCGCCACCGGCTTTCTAAAGCCCAATCTTGGGCTTGGAGAGGACGTTCGTGGCTATCTCGACCTCGCCTGCACGGCCGATATCGGCCCGTCACTCTCAACCTGAAGTACAGGTTGATGATCACTATTTGATCGCGCTCGCCAAGCAGGGCAGAGCCGACGCTTACGACCGCATCGTGCGCCGCTACTACGGCTTCGTGCGGCTCAAGGCTTCGTCGTACTTCCTGATCGGAGGAGATTCGGACGATCTCATCCAGGAAGGGCTCGTAGGGCTCTACAAGGCGGTCCGCGACTACCGGACCGACCGCGAGTCGAGCTTCCGCAACTTCGCCGAGCTGTGCATCACTCGGCAGATCATCACCGCGGTGAAGACCGCCACGCGCAACAAGCACACGCCGCTGAACCAGTACGTGTCGTTCTCGCAGACCCCGGCGGCGCCGGGCGACAGCGAGCCGACCCTCGACGAGGTGCTGCCCGGGCCGACCGCGCACGACCCCGTGAACCAGGTCATCTCGTCCGAGGAGCTGCGGAGCCTCGTGGCCTGCCTCTCGAGCGTGCTGTCAGACCTCGAGAGCTCGGTCCTGTCCCTTTACCTGGACGGCCACTCCTACGAGGCGATCGCCGGCCGCCTCGAGTGCGACACCAAGACGGTGGACAACGCGCTGCAGCGCGTCAAGCGCAAAGTCGGAGCCCACCTGGCGTCGCGCAACGTCCAGAACTAGCAACCAAGCCAGTAATCGACCCACTGTTCGCGAACAGCCCCGACGCGGTCGTAGACCTTCTGGGCGCGGGCGTTGCTCGGGGCCGTCTGCCAGGCGAGGCGCTTGATGCCACGACTTGTGCACTCGCCGCGGCAGGCCTCGATCAGGGCCTCGGCTACGCCGCTGCCGCGCGCAGCCTCCGCCACGAACAGGTCGTTCATGATCCCGAGCCTGGCGGCGTCGCTCGTGGACCAGGACCAGAAGATCGTCGCGAAGCCGATCGCGCGCCCCTCGGCGTCGCGCGCGATGAGCTGAAGTCCCTCCCGCTCCGGGTCGCCGATCAAGGCGCGGGATAGCGCCAGCAGGTCGTCGTCGCTCGGGTCGACCTCGTAGAAGTCGCAGTAGCCGCGCATGAGCGGCAGCAGCTCGTCGAGGTCGGCCACGCCGACGCGCGTGATCGACGCCCCGTCACTCACCTGCGTCACCCGCTTCGCCGGTTACGGCGCCGATACGCCCGAGCCTTCGAGCGCGATCCGCACACCGCCATCGAGCACCAGCCGCTCGCCTGGTTGCGCGAGTAGTCGTAGAAGGCCCAGCCGCAGTCGTCGCCTGGGCATGCCTTGAACCGCGGCCAATCGCCCTCGAGCTGTGCGCGCGCGACGATCGCGAGCATGAGCGCGAGGGCGCCGTCGATGTCGCGCTCGTGTGGCTCGAAGCGGGGGCGTCCATCAGCATCGAACTGAATCACGATTCCAGGGTGCGTCGCCGCCTGGTTGAGTCGCGCCAGCGCTTCCCGGTTGCAGTCGGCGCCGTTGTTGGCGTGGAGCATGGCCCGCAGGCCCTCGCTGACGCCCACGGCGCGCCGAAGGTCGGTGCGGGACAGGCCGGCGCGCGCCGGAGAGAGGAGCCCGCGCGCGCCGAGCCAGCCCGCCAG
>DASXCV010000021.1:0-26400 GCA_036491015.1 Thermoleophilaceae bacterium
GGATCGCTCGCTCTGGGACGCCGGGCAGATCGGCGAGGGACGCGCCGTGCTCGACCGCGCGCTCGCGCTGCGGGGGCGCGGTCCGTACGTGGTGCAGGCGGCGATCGCGTCGCTTCACGCTGACGAGCCCCACGATTGGGCGGAGATAGCGGCGCTCTACGGCGAGCTTGCGAAACTCACCGAGTCGCCCGTGGTGGAGCTGAACCGCGCGGTGGCGGTGGCCGAGGCGGAGGGCGCCGAGGCGGGCCTGCGGATCGTCGACGGTCTCGGCGAGCTCGACGACTACCGCTACCTGCACTCCACGCGCGGCGAACTGCTGCGGCGACTCGACCGAAACGAGGAGGCGCGCGCTGCCTACGAGCGCGCGCTCGAGCTGGCGGTGGACGACCCCGAGCGGCGTTTCCTCGAAGGGCGGCTGGCGGGGCTCGAGGCGGTGGCCGGCTAGGCGAGGAGCAGCGCCCTGGCGCTGTCCTGGAGGAACCGGGTGACTCGCTGCTCGGAGCGCCCGGCGCCGCGCAGCTCGCGGAAGGTCTCGTAGCTGGTGAGGACCATCAGCTGGTCGTGCGCGTCGCGCTCGCTCACCCCGTCACGCAGGCGGCCGGCGCGCGCGAGATGCCGCGCCAGGCGCCCCAGCTCGCCGCGGCGGTCCTCGCGCTGGCGCACCACGAGGTCGTGCGCGGCCGGGTCGATCGCCACGACGCCGTAGAGCTGGCTCAGCACGCCGTCCTCGGAGGCCCAGAAGCGCATGGCGAGCGCGATCGTCTGCGTGAGCGCGGCCTCGGCATCCGGAAGCTCCACGGTGTCGCGGATCTCGACGAGCGCCGGGTTGACGGCGAACGTGTCGCAGATGGCGTCCACGAGATCGAGCCGCGAACGGAAGTGCTGGTAGAGCGTCGCGCGCGATATTCCGGCGCGCTCCGCCACCTCCTCGACGGTCGACTCGTGGAACTTGCCCTCGGCGAGCAGCTCGCGCACGGCCTGCATGATCCGCTCGCGCGTGCGCTCGGAGCGCGTGTGACCGCGCTGACGGGTCCTATATGCCTGTGCGCCAACCATCGACACGGAGTCTAGACAGCGTGTGCGACAGCTGTTACGTTTCTAGACATGGTGTCTAGATTGACAGTCCAAACTGCAGGCGTCGACCGCACCGCGGCGGCGGCAATCGAAACCGCCGAGGCTCGCGCCTGGGCGGATCTCTACGAGGCGGCGCCGCTCGACTGGGCGGCGGAAATGGGCGTCGGGCTGCGTGAAATAGGAGGCGCGCTCGTGCTCCATTGGGGCGCCACCGGCCGCCGCTACTTCAGCCGGGCGATCGGGCTCGGCGTGACAGCGCCGGCCACCGAGCAGACACTCGACGCCATCCTCGGCCTCTGGGCGGAGCTCGGCATCGACATGTTCCTGTTGCAGTCGGTCCCCCACTGCGAGCCTGCCGGGTACGAGGACTGGCTGCGCGAGCGCGGGCTCGAGCCGTTCGACGCTCAGGACCGGATCGTGCGCGGCGGCGAGCCCGCCGGCGCGGCGCCGGATCTCGGCGGCCGGGAGTTCGAGGTCGAGCAGGTGGTTCCGGCCACCACGGACGAGTGGTCCGAGTTCCTCCAGCGCGTGTACCGGCTGGACACGGGGCCTTGGACCCCCCGCCTGATCGGCCGCCCGGGCTGGCACCAGTTCATCGCGCGCGAGGACGGTGAGATCGTCGCCGCCCGGGGCATGTACATCGGGCCGGGTGGCATGGCGTGGCTCGGCATGGACGGCCCCGTGCCCGGGATCACCACCGACGACTACGAGCCCGACGCCGCGATCTGCGCGGCCATCGTCGAGCACGGATTGGCGCACGGCGCGCGCGGCTTCATCACGGACATCGAGGCGCCGTCGGAAGCGATGGACACGCCCGCGTACGACCACTTCGCCACGCTCGGCTTCACCCGGCCGTACGTGCGTACGCACTGGACGAGGCTCTGATGCACGCGTCGATCTGGAAATTCAACGGCGACCCCGACGACCTGCTGCGGCGCTTCGACGCCATGTCCGCGGAGATACCGAGCGAGAACATCCGGCTGCAGCTGGTGCTGCGCGCGAGTGACGGCTTCGTGCTCGTGGACACCTGCCCGAGCAAGGAGGTGTTCGACGGATTTGTTCAAAGCGACGCGTTCAACGGGCTGCGGGTACGACACGGGCTGCCGGAGCCCGACGAGCTCGAGGACTTCCCGGTTCATACAGCCGTGGTGGAGGGCAAGGCACTGGCGTAGCGCGCGGCGCTCGGTTACGTTTGGCACATGCACGCAAGGGCTCGCGCGCTGGCCGTGCTGGTGGTCGCGCTATTCGTGTTCGGCGCCACGGCCGCGACGGCCAAGGCCCCCGCCACCGGCAAGTTCAAGGCCAGCGGCGGCGTGGCATTCACGTTCACGATCCACAAGGGCAAGTGCGTGCCGCCGCCGAAGAACCTCAACAACCCGATGGCGGGACACGGACCCGCGCGGAAGGGCCTCTGCTTCAACTCCGGTGACGACCCGCCCGTGAACATCACCTGTCCGCAGGGCGCGAGCATCTCCGGCGAGACCGCGCTTGTGTCCTCGTTCAGCAGGCTGCGGCTCTCGAAGTCCGGCTCGATGCACCTCAGGGCCTACGCCTACACCTCGGCTCCGGACCCGGTCGGGTTCACCGAGCTCTCGATCAAGGTGAGCGGGAGCAAGGCGACGGGCTTCGTGCGCGAGACCGACCAGGTCTTCGTGAACGACCAGCCGGTGGAGTGCGACACCGGCAAGCTGAAGTTCACGGCGCGTAAGTCGTAGCCACGCTGCCCGCGAACTCGTCCTCCGGAAGCAGCCCGTGCTGGACCGCGAACATGCTCGCGGTCACGCGGCTCGTGGCGTCGATCTTCGTGTAGATGTGCTCGATGTGATTGCCCGCCGTCTTGGGCGAGATCACGAGCTCCTGGGCGATCTCCTTGTTCGAGAGCCCGCGGGCAACAAGCCTGAGCACCTCCACCTCGCGTGTGGTGAGCCCGGCCGGTCCCTCGCGGCGCCGGCGCACGCGGTGGCCCGCCGCGCCGAGCACGGCCTCCACCGCCTCCTGGTCGAGTCGGCCGGCGCGCACCTCGGCCTGCAGCTCGCCCGCGGCGTCGGCGGCGGACAGCGCGGCACGGTGCGGGCGCGCCTCGCACATCGCCTGGTAGACGTCCGCCGCGGCGAGGATGCGCGCGGGGCGGGTGATGGCGGCGCCCGAGAGCTGGCGCGGGTAGCCCGAGCCGTCGAGGCGCTCGCGGTGCTGGACCGCGATCGCGCCGAGCGGCGCCAGCGCGTCGGAGGCCGACAGCATTCGCTCCGTGATGTACGGGTGCATCCGCACGCGCTCCCACTCGCCGACACCGAGCGGGCCGCGCTTGTCCCAGATGGCGTTGGACACGCCGAGCTTGCCGAAGTCGTGCACGAGGCCGGCGCGCCTGAGCGTGAGCACCTCGCCGGCGGACATCTCGAGGCTGGCGCCGGCCTCGGCTGCGAGGTCGGCCACCGCGTGCGAGTGCGCGAGCGTGTAGGGCGACTTGAGGTCGACGAAGTTCGCAACCGCGGTGAGCGCGTCGTCGAAGCGCTCTCCGTACAGCACGACGGCCAGCGACGGCTCGGCGCCGATCACCGCGTCCCAGGTGCCCACGGCGTCGAGCCCCTCGAGAATCGCCGCCGGGTCCCGGCAGAGGGCATCCGCCAGGGCGGGGTCGAACTGCCCGCCGCTGCGTTCGCGTGCGAGCGCCGTGGCCGCGCCGGCGCCGCCCAAGCGGTGCGCCACCTCCAGGTATTCCGCGAACTGGGCGATGCGCGAGGTGATCGGGATGGCGTCGCCCTCCAGGCCCTCCGGCCAGCCACGACCGTCCCAGCGCTCGTAGGAGCTCGAAAGCCCGTCGAGCACCGGATCCGGGAGGCCGAGCTGCTCGCCGAGCAGTCGCGCGAGGGCGGCGTGCACGCCGAGAACCTCGTCGTCCATGTCGCGGTGGCCAGAGATCGCGAACTCGAGGCCCACCCGCAGCCGGTGCAGCGGCGGGTTTCCGGAGCCCACCTTGCGCATGGTGGACGCGATCATTCGGAGACTCCTCGAGTCGTAGTCGTACTTGTGCGACTTGAGCTCGATGTCGTCGCCGAACCACTTGGCCTGCTCGTGCGCGTCCGAGTGGCAGCCGACGTTGACGAGCAGCGCCGCGTAGTAGATCGCCGCGCGCCCCTCCTCGTCGATGCCGAGCCGCTCGGCGAGGCGCAGGGCGATCAGGCACTGGCGCAGAACGTGCTCCATCGGCTGCCCGAAGCCGAGGTCGATACCGAGCGACAGCGCGGCCACCAACTCGGCGAGGCGAACGTGCGCGCGATCGGGCTCGCTGATCACGAGCGAACTCTACGCCTGTGGAGGGCCTCAGCGCGAGATTTTGGGGGGTAGGCCGAAGCTCGCGATCGTGCCGGGATCGAGGAAGGCCGTGATGTGCGCGACCTTGTCGCCGTCGAGGGTGAGCACGTTCACGCCGTGCGCCACGAAGGCGCCGTCGTCGTCGCTCCACTGGTAGAAGCCGATGCCCAGCTGCCCGTTGGCCCGCACGGGGAGCCCGCGCCAGCGAAGCGCGCCCGACATCGGGCGCCGCGCGAGGAAGTCGCCCACCACGTCGCGGCCGCGGAACCAGGCGGCGGTCGGAGGCATCGCGATCGCCACGTCCTCGGCGAGCATCGCCACCACGGCGTCCACGTCGGCGCGCTCCCAGGCGTCCACGTAGCTCTGCACGAGCCCGCGCATCTGCTCGTCCCCGAGCGAGCGCAGCGTCTCCTGCTGGCTGCGCTCGGGCAGCCGCTCGTCGACCACCTTGTGGGCGCGCTGCAGCGCGCTGTACACGGACGCCGGCGTGGACTCGAGCACCTCGGCCACCTCCTCGCCGGAGAAGCCGAGCACGTCGCGCAGGATCAGGACCGCGCGCTGGCGCGGAGGCAGGTGCTGCAGCGCCGCGATGAATGCCAGCTCCACGCTCTCGCGCTGCTCGTAGCGGGCCTCGGGAGCGGCGAAGCCGTCCTCGACCCCCACCCGCTCGTCCGGATACGGCTCGATCCACACGGACTCCACGAGCGGCTCGCCGATGCTCTCGTGCGGGTCGCTCGCTGGGCCGTAGTCGATTGGCAGCACGCGCTTGGGCCGGCGCTCGATCGCACGCAGGCACGCGTTGGTGGCGATGCGGTAGAGCCAGGAGCCGAGCGAGCTGCGCCCCTCGAAGCGGTGCAGCCCGCGCCAGGCGCGCAGGAGCGACTCCTGCAGCGCGTCCTCGGCGTCGGCCACCGAGCCGAGCATCCGGTAGCAGTGCGCGTGCAGGCCCGCGCGGTGCGAGGCGACCAGCTGCCCGAAGGCATCCTGGTCGCCCTGCCTTGCCGCGTCGAGCAGCCCTTGCTCGTCCGCATAGCTCACGCTCGTCATGGTCGCTCCTCGAACAGCTTGAACGATCCGATCAGGCTGGTGTCGCCGGCTGCCGGCGGCTCGTCGCAGCGATCGCGGATGTTCTCCAGGAAGCGCTGGAATGCCGCTACCCGGTTGAGCGGGTTGTCGTCGGCCGCGTGCGCCGCCACATGGACGAAGGTCACGCCGTCGTCCAGCCGGAAGGTGGCGTACTGGAGACCGTCCGGCTGGATCTCGGCGAGCTCGGCGTAGACCGCGCGCACGAGCTCCTCGTTTTCGGCCACCCGATCAGGCCTGACTCGGTAGCGAACCATCACGGTCCTCATGCTCCGCCTCCTTCGTGTAGCGCCTGTGCCAGCGGTGGGGCATCCTCGCCTGTGGTTCGCCGCGACGGCAGGACGAGCGCGGAGAGCGCTCCCGCCAGTGCCAGGCCGGCGGCCACGCCCATCGCGGGACCGAAGCCATCCGTGAACGCCTGCACCGACGCGTAGCCGCCGGCCCCGGCGAACACCGTGACCACCAGCGCCACGCCGAACACGCCGCCCAGCTCGCGCATCATGCTGTTCACGCCCGCCGCCTTGCCGAGCGCCTCGTTTGCCATCGAGCCGATCGCCGAGTTCTGCGCGGCGGGGATCGCCATCGACACGCCCACGCCGCCGACGATCATCGGAATCAGCAGCTGCGAGTAGTGCACGCCCGGGTCCACGAGCAACGCGACCCACGCCGTGCCCACGGCCTGCAGCGACAGGCCGGTGACGAGCAGCGGCCGCTCGCCGATCTTGTCGGCCAGCGAGCCGGCGATCGGTGCGACGGTGATGAAGGTCGCCGTCCACGGGATCAGCCGCAGGCCGGCGCCGAGCGGGTCGAACCCGAGCCCGGTCTGCAGGAGCTGCGAGTAGAAGAACACGCAGGCGAACAGCGACGCAAGCGTGAAGAAGATCGCCGCGGTGCCTGCCGAGAAGGCGCGCGAGCGGAAGTAGCTCATCGGGAGCATCGGCTCGCGGGCGCGTAGCTCCCAGGCCACGAACACGGCGATCAGGGCAAGGCCGGCCGCCAGAGAGCCGACCACCTCGGCGCTTTCCCAGCCCGCGGGGTTCCCGCGCACGAGGCCCCAGACCACGCCGAACAGCCCGGCCATGAGCAGCCCGAGGCCGGGCAGGTCGAGGCCGGTGTCGCCGCCGAAGCTCTCCTTCATGCGGGTGAGCGCGAGCGGCGCCGCGATCAGGCCGATCGGCACGTTCAGCCAGAAGATCCACTCCCAGTTGATGCCCTGCACCACCGCGCCGCCCACCAGCGGGCCGAGCGCGACGGCCAGCCCGGTGACCGCGCTGAACATGCCGATCGCCGCGCCGCGCCGCTCGGGCGGGAAGGCCGCGGTGAGGAGCGCGAGGCCCAGCGGGACGATCAGCGCGGCACCGGCGCCCTGGACGGCGCGGCCCGCGATCAGCCAGCCCACGCCGGGCGCGAGCGCGCAGCCCGCAGAGGCCACCGCGAACAGCACGAGGCCGGAGGCGAACAGCTTGCGCCGCCCGAAGCGGTCGCCGAGGGCCGCGCCCGTGACGAGCAGCACCGCGAAGCTCAGGTTGTATGCGTTGACCGTCCACTCGAGCTGCTCGACCGACGCGTGCAGGTCCACGCGGATCGTGCTCAGCGCCGAAGCCACCACGAGCGTGTCGAGCGCCGCCATCAGCGAGCCGATGCCCGCGAGGATCACCACCCAGCGCGTCGTTGCCTTGCCTTGTATCGCTGCCATGTCCGCCTCCATCGATTGCCGTCTTTGGAAGTGCAGATCCGGCACTCCTGCGGAATTCATCGCTCGACTTGACATGTGACTATATGGTCACGTATTCTCCGGACATGGACGACGTGTTCAAGGCACTGGCAGACCCGACGCGCCGCGGCCTGCTCGACGAGCTGTTCAAGGAAGACGGGCAGTCGCTGAGCGCGCTCGAGGCAAGCCTCCCGATGACGCGCTTCGGCGTGATGAAGCACCTGAAGGTGCTCGAGGAGGCAGGGCTCGTGACCACCAGGAAGCGCGGTCGCGAGAAGCTCCATTTCCTGAACCCCGTCCCGATTCGGCTTGTCCACGACAGGTGGGTGAGCAAATACGCGGAGCCATGGGCTGCCACGCTCACAGGGCTCAAGCACAACCTTGAGGAGAAGGTCATGGAAAAGGTGTTCGAGATCTACATCAAGACGACCCCGGAGCGCCTGTGGGAGGCGATCACGAGCAGCGAGCTGCGCCAGCAGTACACGTTCGGCGTCGGCGTCGAGTCGGACTGGACGACCGGGTCGGCGTACAAGGCGATGCACCCCACTGCCGGCGTGATGATCTCCGAGGGCGAGAACCTGGAGGTCGATCCGCCCAACCGGCTGGTGCAGTCCTTCAACGCCGTCTGGTCGGACGACGTGCGCGCGGCGGGCACCTCGCGGGTCACGTGGGAGATCGAAAAGGTCGAGGACTCGTGCCGCTTGGTCGTCACCCACGACCAGCTGCCCGAGGGCGTGAACGACCAGATCTACGGCGGCTGGCCGATGATCCTCTCCGGCCTGAAGACGGTGCTCGAGACCGGCGAGCAGCTCACCACGCCGGGCTCGCTGATGTACGCAAACGCCTGAGTCCGGCGGCTGCGGGGCCTCGCGCTGACACCCCGGGCGCGGGCCCCGCATCCATCCGGGACTACCTGTGTTGTGTTCGCGTATGCGTTCAAGCAGGGCTTTTACGATCGCGGCGCTCGCACTGCTCGCTGCCTGCCTCTTCGCGGGGCGGGCGAGCGCGGCGTCGAAGATCCTTCAGGTGCCGTGCATCCCGGGGCAGGCGGAGCTCTGCTTCGGCGAGGACGCCACGCTCGACTTCGTCGACGACGGCGACACGATCGACGTGGACATCCACGGCGCCGGCAACCATCGCATCCGCTTCACCGGGGTGAACGCGACCGAGCAATCGGTCTACAACAGCAACCTCGCCAAGCAGCAGGGCGAGTGCCACGCGCTCAACGCCACCAACCTCACCACGACGATGATCGCCCGCGCGAACAACCAGGTGCGGCTCGTCTACCAGAACCGGCTCACGCGGGCGGGCGTGCGTTTCGTGAAGGACATCCAGGTGTTCGTCCGCGGCTCGTGGCACGACCTGAACGCGCTGCTCGTGTCGCGCGGCGACGCGCTGTTCCTGCCGAACAGCACGGAGACGGCGTGGAACCGCGAGTACATGTTCCTGATGCAGCAGGCCGCGCAGAAGCGGATCGGGTTGTTCGATAGCACCTTCTGCGGCTTCGGGCCGGACCAGGACATCCCGATCCAGCTCACCGTGCACCCGAACGCCGCCGGCAACGACACGCTCAACCCGAACGGCGAGTACGTGCGGATCTACAACAAGGGCGCGCGGCCGCTGAGCCTCGACGGCTGGTGGCTGCGGGACTCATCCACCCGCCGCTTCCACTTCCCCACCGGCGTGTCGATTGCCCCGGGCACGCACATCATGGTGCACGTGGGCAAGGGCGACGACACGCTCACCACGCTCTACTGGGGGCTCACCACGCCGGTGTTCGACAACGTGAACGCGGCAAAGTCGATCGGCGACGGCGCCTACCTGTTCGACCCGCAGGGCGACCTGCGCGCGTGGATCATGTATCCGTGCCGGATCGCGCCGTGCAACAACCTGCCGGCTGACGACCAGACGCCCTAGCCGGGGTCGGCCTGCACGTCGCCGCCGGGCGGGGCGGCCAGCCTGCCGCCGGTGCAGCCGGGCGCGGCGTAGACGGCCCACGAGTGGTTCTCGTACACGCGCGAGTAGCCGGCGGGCGGCTTGACCTTGGCGAAGTGCTGGCGGTCGAAGCTCCACATCTGCTTGGTCGCGCGCGGCTCGACCATCAGCGGGCCCACGCGGGTCTTCGCTCCCTCGACGAGATCGATCGAGTTCGGCGAACCGTCGAGCCAGTAGCGCAGGTCTGGCACCGCCTTGTGGCCGATCGTGGAGACCGTGCCGCACTGCCTGAACTTGGCCCTGACGGCGGGCGCTCTGCCCACGAGCTTGAGGTCCGCGTAGTTGCGGGCCTCGTGGTTCATCGTGGTCTTGATCGACTCGAGCTTGTCGACCTGTGCCGGGATGTACGCCACCGACAGCGCGAGGCCGATCAGGCCGGCGATCTGCCATGCGCGCCGGTTCTGCTCGGGCCTCAGCTTGATCCAGCCGAACACGCCGACGCCGTAGACGACCGCCAGCAGCGCGCTCGGGGTGACCAGGTAGCGCTGGATCAGCGAGAGCCCGACGATCGAGGTGAGGATGATCCAGAGGGTGAGCGCGGCTGCCGTGGCCACGAGCAGCGCGAAGCGCCGGCGCGCGTACTTCCAGGCGAACACCAGACCCAGCGGGACGCCGGCGGCGAGCGGCCAGAGCAGCAGCAGCTTGAAGTACCAGGCGGTGCGGCTCGGGATGGTGAGCGGCGGCCTTCTCCTGTTCACCTCGCCCGCGAGCGTCTTCGTGCCCTGGAGCGAGTGGAGCGGCTGGCCGGTGATGATCCAGTCCTGGGCCACCCAGAGGACGGGCGCCGCCACGGCGAGGGCGGCGAGCCTGGCTCGTTGTGCGGGATCCGGGATGTCGCGCCAGAGGTAGGCGAGGTAGAGCAGTGAGAGCAGCCAGGCGTCGGGACGCATCAGGCCGGCAATGAGGAGCAGGACCAGTGGTCCCGTTCCTCGCTTTGGCTTCTTGGTCTCGAGGAGGAGCGCGCCTACCACCAGTGCCGCGAACGCCAGGTCCTGGTAGCCGATCAGCGCGAAGCGGTCGATCGTCGGGCGGCTGGCCACGACCACCGCGGCCACGATGCCGGCGGCCGGGGTCCACAGCTCGGCGCCCAGCCGGTACACGACCCAGGTGAGCCAGCCGAGCGACAGCAGCGTGAGCGCGACCATCACCTTGGCCGAGCCCGCCCCCGCGAGCAGGACCGGGAAGCTCACGAGCGTCTGCAGCGGGTGCGGCGTGGGGGCGAACGCGCCCGTGTAGTCGGGCGAGTGGCCGTGGAGGATGTCGCGCGCCCAGAGCAGGGAGTAGCGCGCGTCGAAGTTGACGTAGCTCGGCTTGTAGAGAAGCCAAAGGACGACCGGGACGCCAACGATCACGAGCAGCGCGGGAAGCATCCTTCGCCCCCGCGCGACGAGGCCATCGGAAAGCGCCACGGGCGCCGTTCTGGGACGCGAGGCGGTGGCCATCCGGCTCGCTGACTCTAGCGCCTCTTGGCGCCTCGACTGTCGCCGCGTGGTGAGCGCGGGGGGCGAATTTTCGTTGGTCGAAGCCTTTAGGGGCTGTGAGGACCCAAAAGCTGCAATCAACGGTTGCGCGGGCGATTTGGAACCTGGTCCGGGAGCAGCACGGAGTGGTTGCTCGCCGGCAGCTGCTCGAGTTCGGGCTGGGGCCGGAGGCGATAAAGAGCCGCATTGCAACTGGGCGGCTGTTCCCGGTGCACAGAGGCGTCTACGCGGTCGGGCGGCCCGAGCTGACGCGAGAGGGACTGTGGATGGCCGCGGTCCTCGCCTGCGGGCCCGGTGCGGTGCTCAGCCACGCCAGCGCCGCGGCGCTTTGCCGAATCCGGCCGCCGATCGCCCGGATCGACGTGACCGTGCCGGCGCACGTCACACGCTCACGCCCAGGCATCACGGTCCATCGCCGCGCACTGAGCGAAGCAGAGGTGACCGAGCATCGAGGCATTCCTGTAACCGCAGTCGTTCTCACGCTGATCGACCTGGCCACCCAGCTTGACCGCGACAGCCTCGAAGCAGCGATCAGCGAAGCCGACAAGCGCGACCTCACAGACCCGGAGCGACTCCGGTCCGCCCTGACCAGCTGCCGTAAGCGCCCGGGCACGGCGGCCCTGAGACGGGCCCTCGACCGCCGCACCTTCCGCCTGACCGACTCAAAGCTCGAGCGGCTGTTCCTGCCCGTCGCGAGGCGAGCCGGCCTCGAAACGCCCGAGACGAGGCGGCACGAGGGCGGTGTGAGAGTGGACTTCTTCTGGCCGGAGCTCGGCCTGATCGTCGAGACCGACGGGCTGCGCTACCACCGCACCCCGGCCCAGCAGACGAAGGACCGCCTGCGCGACCAGCGCCACACCGCGGCCGGCCTCGTGCCCCTTCGCTTCACCCACGAGCAGATCCGCTACGAGCCGGCACACGTGGAGGCCACGCTGAGGGCTGTGGCCGCCCGGCTTCGTGCGAGGATTCCCTGATGCCGAAGCTCGCCTACCTTGGGCCGGAGGGCACGTTCACGCACCAGGCGGCGCGGGATCTCGCGCGCGCGGATGAGGAGCTCATCGCGCTCGGGAGCGTGCGGGAAGTGGTGCAGTCGGTGGAGGCGGGCGAGGCGGCCGCCGGGGTAGTGGCCTTCGAGTCGAGCCTCGAGGGTCCGGTGCCGGCGAACCTCGACGAGCTCCTGCTCAGGACGAACCGCTGCATGATCTCGGGCGAGCGGGTGCTGCCGGTGTCGTTCACGCTGTTCCGGACGGCCGCGGACGAGTCGCCGCTGCAGGGGGTCACGAGCCACGCCTTCGGCCTCGCCCAGTGCTCGCGCTTCATCGAGGAGGCCGGCGTCGCGACCGAGGAGGCGGCCAGCACGGCGGGCGCCTGCCGCGACCTCGCGGAGTCTCCGCGCGAGGGCTGGGGCGCGATCGGGCCGCCGGTGGCCGGCGAGATGTACGGGCTGCGCGCCGAGCGCACGAAGATCGAGGACGACGAGCGCGCCGCCACGCGCTTCATCGTGCTGCGCACGAGCTGTCCCGAGCCGACGGGCAAGGACCGCTCGGCGTTCTCGTTCCTGCCGAGCCACGACGAGCCGGGCAGTCTCGTGCGCCTGCTTCAGGAGTTCGCTCTGCGCGACATCAACCTCACCGCGATCAAGTCGCGCCCGACCAAGGAGCTGCTCGGCGAGTACATCTTCTACATCGAGTGCGAGGGTCACATCCGGGAGCCGCACCTGCACGACGCCGTGCTGGGCGTGCTCCGCTTCGACAGCGTGACGCGCTTCCTCGGGTCTTTCCCAGAGGACGCGGGCCGGCCGGAGCAGCACCGCGTGGACGGCGCGAGCGCGTCCGCTGCCTACGACCAGATGCTCGGCAAGATCGACCCGTGAGCCTCGTTCGCGTGGGAGTGGTCGGCCTCGGGCTGATCGGCGGCTCGATCGCGAGGCGGCTCGCCGAGTTCCCGGACCTGTATGAGCCGGTCGGCTTCGACCTGAGGCAGGAATCGCGCGCCGGGCTTCAGGTGGCCGGCTCCGTGGAGCAGCTCGCGCAGGCGGCCGACCTCGTGATCGTGGCCGTGCCGCCCAAGGCCACCGCCTCCGTGATCGCCGCCGTTCTGCGGGCGGACGAAAGCGTCCTCGTCACCGACGTGGCGTCCGTGAAGGGGCCGATCGTGGAGCAGCTCGGCCCCCAGGAGCGCTATCTGCCCTCCCACCCGCTGGCGGGCGCAGAGAGGACGGGCTGGAACGCCGCGCGCGCCGATCTCCTGCACGCGACCATCTGGGCGGTCTGCCCGCCGTCGCCGACTGCCCCGGCCGAGCTGCTCTGCCGCTGGGCGCACGTGTTCGACGCCTTCGACGCGCGGCTGATCGTGTGCGACCCGCATGAGCACGATGCCGCCGTGGCCCGCACGAGCCACGCGCCGCACGTGGTGGCCATGGCGATGGCGGCGTCGCTCGCGCGGCAGGAGCCCACGCACCTCCCGGCCGCGCTGTCCGGCGGCTCGCTGCGCGAGATCGCGCGGGTGGCGAGCTCGGACCAGGCGCTGTGGGGCGAGATCCTCGAGCTGAACGAGCGCAACGTGACGGCGGCGCTCGCGGACATCCGCGCCGCCCTCGACGGCCCGCCCGCGTGGGACACGGGACGCGAGATGGCGGCGCTCGTGACCGCGCTGCGCTGGCGCGAGCCCATCTGGGAGCACCGCGAGTTCGCGTGGCCCGCCTGGGACGAGCTCGCGCAGCTCGGCCGCCAGGGCATCGCGATCAGGCGCCCGGCGATCGCCGACGGTTCGCTCTCCGCGGACGTCGCCGTACACCCTGACCTGGCCGATCCCCGCGCATGAAATCCGTGCACGAAACGCACGTCCTCAGCGCCGGCTGATTCGCCCCCTGTTGCCCTCCGGCACCGCCGCATGGCAGACTCCCGCGGCATGGCCAACGTGATCGGACAGCGGGTCCGTCGCAAGGAGGACCCGCGCTTCCTCAGAGGTGAAGGTCGCTACGTCGACAACATGCCGCTCGACGGCGCGCTGTACCTGACTTACGTGCGCTCTCCAGTTGCGCATGCGCGCATCACCGGGATCGACGTGTCGGAGGCGCGAGCCCTTCCCGACACCCAGGTCTTCACCGCCGACGACATCGAACTGGGCAGCAATCCGCTGCCCCCGTTCCTTGGCGTGGACGAGCGGATGCACCGCCCGTTCGTGGCGAAGGACACCGTGCGCTTCGCGGGCGACATCGTGGCCTGCATCCTCACCGACACGCAGGCCGCGGGGGCCGACGCCGCCGAGCTGATCTACGTGGACTACGAGGACCTGCCGGTGGTCACCGACCCGCGCGAGGCGCTGAAGGACGAGACGGTGCTGTTCCCCGACGTGGGCACCAACACCTGCATCAGGCGCCCGCCCGAGCAGTCCGACGAGGAGCTGTTCGCCGGGTGCGAGGCCACCGTTGAAGGCACGCTCGTGAGCCAGCGGCTCGCGGCCAGCCCGCTCGAGCCGCGCGCGTCCGCCGCGTCGGTGGACGAGAACGGCAAGCTCACCGTCTACCTCTCGACGCAAACGCCGCACCAGGACCGCGACGGCCTCGCCATGAACCTCGGCATGGAGCCGAAGGACGTGCGCGTGATCGGACCCGACGTGGGCGGCGGCTTCGGCGCCAAGGGTCTCAACGTCGAGGACATCCTGATCTCCTGGCTGGCGCGCAAGACCGGCCGGATGATCCGCTGGGTCGAGTCCCGCAGCGAGAACATGGTCGCGATGAACCAGGGCCGCGCGATGGTGATCGACTTCAAGATCGGCGGCAGTCGCGACGGCAAGATCGGGGCGCTCCGCTTGAGCATCCTCGCGGACGCCGGCGCGTATCCGGGCCTCGGCGCCTTCCTGCCGAACCTGACGGCGATGATGGCGAGCGGCGTCTACAAGATCCCGAAGATCGGCGTGGACGTGACGGCCGTGACCACCAACACCACGACGATCGGGCCGTTCCGCGGCGCCGGCCGCCCGGAGGCCACGCAGGCGCTCGAGCGCGCGATCGACATGTGGGCGGCGGAGCTGGGCATGGATCCGGGCGACGCGCGGCGTGTGAACTTCATCCAGCCGGACGAGTTCCCGTACGCGACCGGCACCGGCGTGACCTACGACATCGGCGACTACGAGGGCGCCCTCGACAAGGCGCTCGAGGCGGCGGGTTACGAGGACCTGCGTGCCGAGCAGGAGAAGCGGCGCTCGAACGGCGACGCCAAACAGCTCGGCATCGGGCTCAGCGTGTACGTGGAGATCACGAACGGCCTCGGCGAGTCCGAGTTCGGCGCCGTCCACATCACCGCCGACGGCGAGGCGGTGCTGCGCACAGGCTCGTTCTCGCATGGCCAGGGCCACGAGACCACGTTCGCAATGATCGTGGCCGAGCGACTCGGCCTGCCGGTGGAGAACGTGACCGTCATCAAGGGCGACACCGACCAGGTGGCGCGCGGCACCGGCACCTACGGCTCGAAGTCCACGCAGATCGGCGGCGCGGCTGCCAGCCAGGCGTCCGAGGAGCTGGTGGAGAAGGCGCGGCGGCTGGTGGCTGACCTGATCGAGGCGAGCCCGGAGGACATCGTGCTTGACGCCCAGCAGGGCCGCTTCCACGTGGCGGGCGCGCCGCAGTCCGGCCTCTCTTGGGGCGAGCTGGCCGCGCGGCTCGACGGCGAGGGCCGGCTCCAGGAGCTGGCCGTGGAGACCGACTTCACCGCCGATGCGCCCACGTTCCCGTTCGGCGCCCATGTCGCCGTGGTGGAGGTGGACACGGAGACCGGCTCGGTGGCGATCCTGCGCCACGTGGCCGTGGACGACGCCGGCACGATCATCAGCCCCGTGGTGGCCGACGGCCAGGTGCACGGCGGCGTGGCCACCGGCATCGCGCAGGCGCTGTTCGAGGAGGTCCTGTACGACTCGAACGGCAGCCCGGTGACCGGCAGCTTCATCGGCTACGCGTTCCCCTCGGCGGCGGAGCTGCCGCCGATCGAGCGCGTGGAGATGGTCACCCCCACACCGATGAACCCGCTC
Organism: Thermoleophilaceae bacterium; assembly: GCA_036491015.1. Taxonomy (GTDB): domain Bacteria; phylum Actinomycetota; class Thermoleophilia; order Solirubrobacterales; family Thermoleophilaceae; genus JAICJR01. Next base: position 15,688 of record DASXCV010000021.1, read on the forward strand.
GGAGCAAAGGGCATAGGCGAGTCAGGAACGATCGGAGCGACACCGGCCGTCCACAACGCCGTCGTGGATGCGCTGCAGCCCTATGGCGTGAAGAACATCGACATGCCCGCGAATGGCGAGCGGGTGTGGAATGCCATTAACGGCAACGGCGGAGTAGGGAGTGGGGAGTAGGGAGAGCAGTTTCCTCCATACCCCCTACTCCATACCCCCTACTTCCCTACAAGTCTTCCTTGTCCGTCCGGTCCTCTTCCACGCCGAGGAAGTCTCGGTAGTGGTCGACGACATCATTCGCCTCGCCCCACATCTCCATGTGGCCCTTGTTCATCCAGACGGCCTGGTGGCAGAGGTCGCGGATCGAGCCGAAGGCGTGCGAGACGAGCACGATCGTGCGCTCCTGAGCGCATAGCTCGCGCATCCGCTCGAACGACTTGCGGCGGAACTTGGCGTCGCCCACGGACAGCGCCTCGTCGATCAGCAGGATGTCCGGGTCCATGTGGATCGCGACCGAGAAGGCGAGCCGCCCGTACATGCCGGACGAGTACGCGCGCATCGGCAGGTCCATGAACTCCTCGAGCTCGGCGAAGTCGACGATCTCGTCGTACTTCTCCTCGAGCTCCTCGCGGTGAAGGCCCGCGGCGAGACCTCCGAGGATCACGTTCTCGCGCCCGCTCAGCTCGCGGTTGAAGCCGACGCCCAAGGCGAGCAGCGTGCTCACGCGGCCCTGCACCTCGACGCGGCCCAGGGTGGGCGGCAGGATCCCGGCGATCGTGCGCACGAGCGTGGACTTGCCGGCGCCGTTGGCGCCCACGATGCCGATCACCGTGCCGCGCTCGACCGCGAAGGACACGTCCTTGACCGCCTCGATCTCGCGCACGAGCTTCTCGCGCCGGCCCATGCGCATGAGCGTGGTGCGCAGCGTCGGGATCTTCTCGTAGGCCGTGCGATACGTGATCGAGACGTTCTCGACCTTGATGCTGGTCTCGTGCAGCGGCGGCTTCACGCCGGTCCCGGCGTCGACGCCCACCCGGGTCTCAGATGCGGACGGCAAAGTCACGCTCCCTCGAGATGAAGAACAGGGCTCCGAACACCAGGCCGACGATCGCCCAGGCGGTGCCGATCAGAATCAGATTCGGGTCGGGCGGCCTGCCCTGATTGAGGACGGTGCTCCACGAGGCGAGCATCGACGACATCGGATTGAGCAGCAGCCAGTGGCGGATGTGCGCCGGCACCTCTTGCCACTGGTAGAGGATCGGCGAGACGTACATCCAGATCCGCAGCACGTACGGCAGAAAGCTCGACAGGTCGCGGAAGTAGACCTGCGCGGCGGCGCAGAACATCGCCACGCCGGTGGCGAAGACCGTGACCATGATGACGATCGGGATGCCCCACAGCATGTAGATCGAGAGGTGCCCGCCCGCGGCGAAGTGGATCACGAGCCACACGAGCATCGTCGGCAGGAAGCGCTTGAACGACGTGGCCATGGAGGCGAGCGGCAGCAGCGTGCGGGGGAACGCCGTATTGAGGATCAGCCCGCCACCGCGTACGACTGCCGTGGAGCCCTCGGTGGCCCCGGTCTGGAGGACCTGGTAGAGGAACAGTCCGCCCAGCAGGTGAGCGAAGAAGCTGATCGGCCGCGGGTGCTGGCGGATCAGGTCGATCAGCAGGAAGTAGACGCAACCGAGAAGCAGCGGGTTCAGCAGCAGCCAGAGCTGGCCGAACGCCGTGTCGAAGTGCTTGGCGCGCATCGTGGTGCGCGACAGCTCGAGCGCGAACTCGCGCCGCTTCCACACGAGGTCGAGGTAGTGCCGCATCGGGGGCAGGCCGACCTTGTGCGGGAGGTAGACGTGCCGCTCGGCGTACTCGTCGTCGCGGTAGGCCTCAGGGACCAGGTGCCCGCCTTCGATCGCCTCGCGCTCCTCAGCGATCGCGCCCTTGATGCCCTTTTCTTCAGCCGAGGTCGTGCTCATTTGCTCACTTAAGTGTGCCGCCTCAGACGGTCACCGTAGACGGTCTGAGGCAAGAATCGCGACGAGGTGTCCGACGAGCGTCACCGCGCCCACCGGCAGCAGAGCTATCACGAGTACGCGCGAGCCGATCTGGTCGCCCGCGGCCGCATCCGCGATTGCGGCGCAGAAGGCTAGCAACGAGAACTCGACCGCGACGAAGGCGCGGTAGAACGGCAGCACCCCCAGCGCGCTCCGCAGGCGGCGCAGCAGCCCGCCGCGAGGGGCCGCGACGGCGGGGGCGTCCTCGGCCTTGGCCCGCCCGGATTCGGCCCGCGCCACGTTCACCAGCACGGTTTCGGACTTGATCAGCAGCACCATCACCGACAGGACGAGCCCGAGCGTGGTCCACCCACCGAGCGAGTGCCAGCCGCCGTCCGCGCGGATGCCGAGCCCGATCGGAAGCGCCGCCTCTGTGAGGTAGTGGCCGATGCGGTCGAGATAGATGCCGGCCGGCGAGGACTGCCCGCGCACGCGCGCGAGCTCGCCGTCCGAGCAGTCGAGCAGAAGCTGGAGCTGGATCAGGAGCACCGCGCCGAGCGCGGCCGCCAGGCCGTTCAGGCTGAGCAGCGCCGCGGCCGCCAGCCCCACCACGCTCATCAGCCCGGTGAGCGCGTTCGGCGAGACGGACGTGGGCAGCAGCGCGCGCGTGAGGTGGGGCGACAGCCGGCGCATGTACAGACGCCCGGCCCAGTGCTCAGCGCTGTGGCGGTCGAAGATCTCGGCCGGCTGGCCGATCGCCTTGACCTCAGCCAGCGACGGCTTCTGCGTACGAGCCTGCGTGATCGAGAATCGCCTCCTCGTCGAGGTCAAGGTGCTCGAGGATGGTGAAGCGGTCAGGCCGGGTGGACGGCGCGTAGGCCACCGCCTGCACGAACTGCTCGTCGCTCAGCCCGAGGTCGCGGTGGCTGCGCGGTAGGCCGTGACGGCCGAGGCACGTGCTCAACTCCATCACGAGCTCCGGATCGTCCTGGAGGTGCGCGGCGAAGATCGCGCCGACGCCCGCCAACTCGCCATGCAGCCCCGTGTCGGGGAACAGGTGGTCGATCGCGTGGACGATCTCGTGGTCGGCGCCGCTGCACGGGCGACTGCTCCCCGCCACCGCCATCGCGAGGCCAGAGAGCACGAGCGCCTCGCCCAGCACCACAAGGAAGTCGTCGTCGTCCACGCTGCCGTCGCGGTAGAGGACCGCCTCCGCGCCGCTGTGCGCGAGCGCAATCGACAGCCCGTCCACCGGCTCGTCACGCACGCGCTTGGCGAGCTTCCAGTCGGCCACGGCGGAGAGGTTGCTCACGGCGTCGCCCACGCCGGAGCGGCGCATCTCCACCGGGCTGAGCCGCACGTAGTCGAGGTCCACGAGCACGGCCACCGGCATCTGCACGCCGTAGGAGGCCTTCTGCCCCTCGTGCGACAGGGACGACACCGGCGAGGCGATCCCGTCGTGCGAGAGGCTCGTGGCCACGGCCACCATCGGCAGGCCAACGAGGCTCGCCGCGTGCTTTGCCACGTCGAGCGTGCCGCCGCCGCCGATGCCCACCACCGCGTCGTAGAACTGCTTGCGCAGGCGATCGGCCAGGTCGAGCGCCGAGGTGAGCGTGCCGCCCTCCTCCACGCGCAGGATGTCGCAGTTCTCCATCGCCGGGTCGACCACCGCGGCGATCTCGTCGCCGTAGCCGGGGCCGACCGCCACGGCCACGTGGCCGCCGCTCGAGATGCGGCGGTCGGCGAGCAGTGTGCCGAGCCCCGCGACGGCGCCGGGCCCGATTTCCACCGCCATCGGGGCGGCGATCATGCGGGCTAGAAGTGGCAAGCGATCTCCCTCGCCTTGCCGAGGTCCTCGTCGTCGTCGACCTCCACCCAGTCGACGGGGCCGATCGGCGCTGTCGCGATCGTGCCGCCGCGGTCCACGAACTCCTGGAAGCCGTCCTCGTAGTAGAGCTGCGGGTCGCGCTCGAACGTGGCCTCGAGCGCCCCGGCCAGCGGCTGCGCGGCAGCCGGCTCGATCAGCGTGAGCCCTATGTACTCACCGCGGCCGTCCGCCACAGGCATCTGCTTCGTGATCTTCCGCAGAAAGCCCTCTTCCGACAACTTCACCTTCATCGACTCGTCGTTGAGCCGGCCGAGATCGTCGTCGATCGCGATCACGATGTCCTGGCCGCGCGAGGCGAGCAGCCGCTCCTCGACGGCCACCGGATGGACCGTGTCGCCGTTCACGAGCAGCACCCCCTCGGAGAACAGCTCACGCGCGCACCAGAGCGAGTAGGCGTTGTTCCAGATCTCGGCCTTGTCGTTGAACACCAGCTCGAGCTTCACCCCGTAGCGACGCTCGAGCTCAGGCTTGCGCTCATCTACGCGCTCGGCCGCGAAGCCGGTGACCACCGCCACATCGTCGATGCCCACCTGCTTGAGGTTCGCGATCGCGAGGTCGAGGATCGAGCGGCCGTCGTCGATCTGAAGCAGCGTCTTGGGCAGGTCTTCGGTGAGCGGGCCAAGCCGTCTACCGGCTCCGGCCGCGAGCACCATCCCGATCATTCGTTGTCGTCCTCCTCGTAGGCGTCGATCGTCGGTGGTCCGGTTGCGGGTGCCCGGCGAAGCCAGCTCGCCGCGCTCTCGCCCCCGAACACGAGGGCCAGCAGGCCGGCCGCCACAGCCATCCCGGCGGTGGTCACTGCCACAAGTAGCGCGATGACCGCCAGGATGATCCTCCCATCCCAGCCGCCACCCACGATGCTTACCCAGGCGGGAGGGGGCGCGCCCTGCTGCCGCAGACGGTACACGGTGTCGTAGTGGTGGAAGGCCAGAACGACGAGCAGCGCAAAGCAGGCGCGCATCGCGTTGCCGTGCGCGAGCGCCGCGGTGAGGATGAGGACGCCGTACTCGAGGGTGCGGACCGCACCGGGCGCCAGCCAGTTGAAGCGGCTGCGGATGGGCACGCTCCGCGCGATCGCGCGCGCGAGCAGACCGTCGTCGCGGAGGGCGGACACGAAGCCTGACTCGATGTAGCCCGAGCGCCGGGTGATGGTGTGCATGAGGTGCGCGGTCAGCGAGTAGACGCCGCCGATCGCGCCCCACACGAGCAGCACGACGAACGTGGTGCGCGGCGTGAACAGCGCCGCGGTGAGCGACACGACCGCGAAGCGCTCGCCGATCGGGAACACGATCATCTTCTTGATCCAGTGGATGCCGGGCGGGCGGTCGAGCAGGCGCGACACGCCGAGTGCGCGCCAGGCGACTCCGCGCGGGGAGCCGTCGTCATCGTGGATCGCTGCGGGCGCGCGCGTGACGCCGCCGTCCGCGCCTGGCGGCGGTCCGGCACGGTCCCCCGGCTGGTCGAGCGGCGGACGCGGCGCGGCGGCGAGCGCTTTGTAGTGCACGTCCCAGTAGGAGAACTCGAACATGTGCCGGACCGTCTGGAGGCTGAGCGCCGCGGCGGCGAGCGGCCAGACGTCGATACCGAAGCCGCGCGTCGAGCCGATCGCGAGCCCGCCGTACACCACCCATTCCTTGAGCCGGTCGAACGTCGAGTCGAGCCAGGCGCCGAAGCGCGAGAAGCGGCGCGTGTAGCGGGCGAGCTGCCCGTCCACGCAGTCGAACATGAACGCCACCTGGAGCAGCAGCGCGCCGGCCACGAGGCCCCAGCGCCTGCCCGTGCCGAAACCGGCGGCGGCCAGCACTCCAAGGCACATCGACAGCACGGTGATCTGGTCGGGCGTGAGCCGCATGCGCGCCGCGGCGCGCGCGACGTATCGCGAGTAGGGACTGACGAAGAAGGTGGTGAAGAAGCCGTCCGCCGACTTCACGGCGGCATCGAGCCGGGCGCGGTCCTCGTCGTAGGACTCGAGCGCGCGCTCCGTGCGCTCCGCGTCCGCCTTCGACCGCGGGCGGGCCCAGAACTGCGTGCGCGCATCGCGCCCGCTTACCGGCGTGCCGTCGCGCACCAGCGCGGTGACGAGCAGCGCGGGCACGTCCTCGAGCCCATCCGTGCCCCAGCCGTCGGGCAGCTCCTCGAGGAGCTGGACCACCCGCTTGGCCGACCTCACGAGCCGCGGCTTGTGGCCCGAGTCCACGCGCAGCACCTCCGCGAAGTAGCCGCTGGGCGCGCCCACCCAGTGGTACGGGCTGGCGGCACTGAGCACGCGTCCGCCCGGCGCGCGCACGGCGTACAGGCGCGTTCCGTCGGGCGGCCGCGCCTTGGTGAGGATCGCGGTGCCGCCCGCGCCGAGACGGTCGAGCGGCGACGGCTGCGTGACGAGCTCTCCCGGCAGGAGCACGACGTCGCTGTCGGCGGCGCCGGCGATGCCGGCCACTGCGTGCAGGTCGCCGCGGACGTCCGGCGAGGCGTGCACGGTGGCGTCCGAGAGCAGGGTGTCGAGCGCCGGGTAGAACGCCGGCCGCGCGATCACGTGCACGTCGACCCCGACGAGCTGCGTGAGCAGCCGCTCGAGCGGCGTGCCCCCCTCGAGGCGCAGGGCAGCCGCCATGCCGCCATCCGCCGCCGGGGCGGTGGCGAACACAATCGCCGTCGTCATCTACAACTCACCGAGCAGAGCGTCCCACTGTGGCCCGATGTTCGCGATGTCGTACCGGTGTGCCTTCGCGGGAGCGGCAGCCCCGTAGCGCCGCCGCTTGTCCTCGTCCTCGATCAGCTCCACGATCGCGCGGGCCAGGCCGTCGATGTCCCCATTCGGGACGACGATGCCGTCCTCGCCGTCGCTGACGATGTCACCCGGTCCGCGCGGGCAGTCGAAGGTCACCACGGGCAGACCCTGACTCATCGCCTCGAGAATCACCATCCCGAAGCCCTCGTAGCGCGAGCTGAGGACGAAGATCGACCCCTTGGCCAGCTCGTCGCAGAGGGTGCGGGTCGTGCCCATGAGCGTGACCGTGTCCTCGAGCACCGAGCCCTCGATCAAGCCCTGTAGCGCAGCCTTCTCCTCGCCGGCGCCGTAGATGTGGAGCTTCCAGTCGGGGTGGGTGCGCGCCACCTCGGCGTACGCGCGTATCAGCAGGTCGAAGCCCTTCTGCCTCCGCAGGCGGCCGGCCGCGATCACCACCTTCCGGTCGAGCGCGGCCGCCGGCGCGTCCGAGGGCGGCAGCGCGTTGGGGATGCGCCGGACCTTCGTCTTCGCACCGGACAGGAGCCGCGTGTAGTCCTCGAGGTCCCCGTCCGTGAGCACGGCGAGCGCGTCGAGCTTGGGGTAGGTGCTCGTGATGCGCGCGAACAGCCCGGGCCGGTGCGCCAGGAAGTTCATGTGCTCCTGCCCCACCAGCGTCACGCCCGCGGGCGCGAGGCTCGGGACCGCCACGTTGAGGCCGGGGCGCGTGGAGACGAGCACGCCGGGAGGCAGCGCGCGCAGCCGCCGCGCGAGCCGCACGTCCGTGAGGAAGCTGCAGGCGCGGAAGCCGTAGTCCTCGGGGTGGATCAGGGCGCTCGGCAACGCGCGCGCGAAGCGGCCGAGCAGGCCCGGCGTGGCGCGCAGGTCGTCGACCGCGCTGAGGTCCACACCCTCCGGGAACGGCAGCGCGGGATCGTCGCGGCGGCGGACCACGCTGATCACCTCGACGTCGTGAGTCTTCGCCAGCCACGCGGCGGTGTTGAACGTGGTGCGGATCGTCCCCCCCACTCCGTAGGCGTTCAGCAGCAGGAAGCTCACGCGCGGGCGCGCGCCGCCGGGAGGGGCGGGCCTGACGCCTCGCGCCAGCAGCCGGACCACGCAGCGGCCGACCGGCTGGCCGATGCGCAGGACGAGGAGCTTCAGGCGGCGCTGCGCGCGCTTCGGCGGCTTCACAGCGGGGCCACGCTACCAAGCCCAGATGAGCCGTTACACAGCAAAGAGGCCCCCGCGAACGGGGGCCTCTCGCGGTGCTTCGACCGGACGCTGACCGTCAGCCCGTGAAGCGCGGCGCCGCCTGGCGCCTGGGCTTGGCCGCCGCGCAGCGGGCGATCGTCCGCGTGGACGTCTTCCTGCTGCCGGCCTGGTCCGTGACCACCGTCCGCAGCGAGTGGCGCCCCGCCGTGAGCTTCTTCAGGTTGATCCTGAGCGTGAAGCGGGACTTGGACGTGGTCTTGATCTTCTTGCCGTCGAGCGAGACGACCACGCTCTTCACCTTGCCGGGCGCCGTCACGCTGATCCGGACGTGGATGCTCGACGATGACGTGCACGCGCGGCGCACGCCGGCCACCGAGATCCTCGGAGCGGCCGGCACCGCGCAACCGGTGAGGGTGAGCGTGTGGTGCGTGGCCTCCTGGGCACCGGTCGCGTTCTCGCCCCAGAACTCCACGGACTTCGAGCCCGCGGGGAACGTGACCGAGGCCGTGCCGGCCGGGGTGGCGAGCACCTGCTCGGCGCCGCCGTCCACCTTGTAGTGGACCGCCTTCGGCCCCATGCCGCCGGGATCGCTGACCGTGAAGCTGCCGGCGCAGGTGGCCGACGTGGCCGCCGCCGTGACGGTGGACTGGTTCGGGACGTCGGCGAACAGCGTCTGCGGAGTGCCGTCCACGCCGCCCTCGCCGCGCGAGCCTGACCGCTGGCCCACCTTGATGATGTCCGAGCTGAGCACCGCGCCGATCTGGAGCGGGCTCGACGGATCCGGGGGCTGGAACGCGTTGTGCGACTCCTCGTAGTACACGTCCTGCAGGCCGATCCCCTGGCCCGCCGTGGTGGTGGTCACGCCGCTGTCGCCGACCGCGCACGGAGGAGCCGCGATGGGCAGGAAGTCGTAGTAGTGGGCGCAGCGCGCGGGCGACCCGCTGGAGCTGCCTCTCGTCTTTAGCAGCTTCCCGCCTTCGACCTCACCGCCGGAGAACGCCATCACGCCGCCGCCGTTCAGGAAGAAGTTGAGGATGTCCGCCTTGCGAGCTGCCAGCGCATCCGAGTCCGGTTGCGCCAGAAGGTTGTTGAGGTCACAGCCGCCGCAGTTCACGTCGGAGGCGACGATCATCGCCGAGTAGTGGTTCACGTCGAGCGGCAGGGCGGCGAACTCCGGCGAGCGCGGATCCACCACCTGGTAGTTGAGGCCGCCCGGCCCGAACGCGATCGTCAGGGACGTGTCGAGTTCGACCCCGTTCGAGTTGCAGCTGGTGCCGCAGTCCGGGTCCGTGGTGCCGTCGCGGTCGAGCACGAGCACCGGCTTCGACGGATCCGGGGCCGCTCCCGTGATCCACGGAACCATCGCGTTGAAGAAGCCGCACGGATCGTCCGAGCCGCCGGCGCAGTGGTAGTCGTTGTCGTAGCCGTTGATCAGCTCGCGGCTCGCCGACGCCGAGCCGGCGAACGCCATCGCCAGCAGGGCCGACAGGAGCGCGGTGCAGAGCAGCAGCCGCCTCGGTGAAAGGGTCATTCGGGCCATACCTTCCGGGGTTGGGGCTAGGAGTCCGTGCATATCCGTACCTCATGCGGGGGACGGAAATCAACCCGGCTGATTCAGCGCAGCACGCCGGTGTGCCCGAGCGAGTAGCGCCCCGGCTGCGGCCACACGCACGCGCCGTGCGGCCCCGCCCCGACGGGCACCGCCCTGATCAGGTGGCCCGTGCGGGTGTCGATCGCGTAGATCACGCCGTTGTAGCGGCCGCTCAGCCAGAGCACCCGGCCGTCCGCCGACACGCCGCCCATGTCCGGGCTGCCGCCGCCGGGGAGCCGCCACTTCCTCACCGCGTGGCGCGTCCTGAACGAGATCAGCGACACCGAGCCCTCCATGCGGTTCGACACGTACAGGTAGCGCGCGTCGCGGCTCGCGTAGAGGCCGTGCGCGCCCTTGCCGGTGGGGATGAAGCCGAGCTTGTGGAAGTCGTGGCCGTCGATCATCCAGACGCCGTTCGAGGCCATGTCGGCCACGTAGAACACGCGCCCGTCGGGGGACAGCTTCACGTCCTGCGGCATCGCGCCGGCGCGCAGCTCGACCACGCGGGTGATCCGCTCGCGCTCCACGTCGAGCACGATCATCCGGCCCGAGAACTCGCAGCTCACCAGGGCGAAGCGGCCGTCGGCCGTGAAGTCCATGTGATCCACGCCGCTGCACGGCACCCGCACGCTCCTGTGCAGCTTCATCGAGTGGGGATCGCGGAAGTCGAGCCGCCCGAGGCGCTCGGCCACCACGATCGCGTAGCGCCCGTTGGGCGTGAAGTACAGGTTGTAGGGATCCGCCACCGGCACCTGCTTGCCGGGGACGCCGGTGCGCGGGTCGATCGGGGTGAGGCTGTTGCCGTCGTCGTTTGCGACCCAGAGTGTCTTCAGGTCCCACGAGGGCACGACGTGCTGCGGCGTTGCGCCCGTGTTGAACCGCCGCACGATCTTGTAGGTGCGGGGGTCGATCTCGTCGACCGTGTTCGACTGGCTGTTGGGCACGTACACGAGCGGGCGCGCGCCGCGGGCGGCGACCGACACGCGGCCGGCGGCATCGGCCGCGTAGACGTTGTGCGGGTCGAGCGGCGGCGGCATGCCGGGCAGAAGATCGCTGCGGCGCGCGTGCCGGCCGGCCACGTGTGCCGGCACGACGACGGGCGGCGCCTTCGGTGCGTCCGAGTCCAGGTCCGAGTCCACGCCGCAACCCGCAGCCATCAGAGCGAGCGCTGCGATCACACCGGCGCCGAGTCGCCTCATCGGCGTGGCCGCAGCTCCACAAGCGTCGCCACGGTGCCGCTCGTCGCCTGGCCGCCGATCGCGAGGATGCGGCGGCGCTGCGACACCGCGCCGAGGTCCGACAGGGGAAC
>DASXCV010000022.1:0-3332 GCA_036491015.1 Thermoleophilaceae bacterium
TAGCTGATCGCCTCGTGGGGGGCGCCGCCATAGAGATCGCGGATCGGCTTGAAGCGCAGCGCGTTCTCGATCAGCCGCGGCGGGATGCGCATGACGGGATCCTTGCCCGCGTACTCGCGGCTGAAGATCCGGCCCACCTCCGCCGCCGTCACGGGCTCCGGATCGACGAGGTGGAGCGTCGCCCCCACCGCGCTCGGATCGTCCGCGGCCACCACCATCGCGTCGACTATGAAGTCCACCGGCACGCAGTTGAACGGCGCCTCGGCGCGCCCGAACTGCGGGATCGGCATGCCCTGCTTCACGGAGCGCGAGATCGTGCGCAGGAAGTAATAGGGGCCGTCGAACTTCTGCGTCTCCCCCGTCTTCGAGTCCCCGACCACGATCGCCGGCCGGTAGATCGTGGTGGGCACCACGTCCATCGCCTCGCGCACCCACAGCTCGGCCTGGAACTTCGTGGACTCATAGTGGTTCTTGAAGCCCTGGCCCAGCACGAGCTCATGCTCGTAGACCACGCCGGTGCGATCGCCCGCCACGTAGGCCGTGCTCACGTAGTTGAGCCGCGTGAGCTTGTCGCAACGCGCGCACAGGTCGACCACGTTGCCCGTGCCGTCCACGTTCACGCGCTGTGCCACCTCGAGCGGCACCGCCAGGTTGTAGATCGCGGCGAGGTGGTAGGCCGCCGTGACCTTCGACGTGAGGCGCTCGTAAGCGTCGTCGTCGAGGCCGAGGCGGCGGTCGGCGATGTCGCCCTCGAGGATCTCGATGCGCTCGGGATCGATCGCCGCGGCCACCTCGCGGGCGGCGCCGGCGAAGCGCGGCTCGACGAGCGCCGCCACGCGCGTCTTCGAGTCGCGCTCGAGCAGAGCGCTCACGAGGCGCCGTCCGATGAACCCCGGAAAGCCTGTGAAGAAGATGTAGCCGCTTGGCACGGCGCGGCAGTCTAGCCCGAAGCTTTGGCTAGCCGGCCAGTTCGGCGATGATCTCGACCACGCCGCCCGGCTGTGAGAGGAACGGCGAGTGGCTCGCGCCGAGGCGCCGCACGTCCCCGGCCCGCTGCGCCAGCTGCTCCTGCATGAAGGGCGGAATCGCGTTGTCCTGCTCGCAGATCACGTATGTGCTGGGCGTGTCGCGCCAGGCCACCGAGCGCACCGGCTGCTTGAAGGACGAGAGCGACTGCGGCTCGAGCCGGCTCGCGGCGTCCGCGGCGTCCGCGCCCGTGCAGTCGTTGAAGAAGATCTCGTCCGGCCGCCCCGCCAGCACGCTCACCTCGGCGGAGTCCTTGATCCACCAGTCCGGCTCCTGGCTGCCCACGGCCGAGAACAGCGACTCGCCCTCGTCAAGCATGAACGCCGTGACGTAGAGCAGGTGGCCGACGTTGTACGCGCCCGCCGCTCCCTCCGTGACCACCACGCCGCCGTAGGAGTGCGCGACCACGAGCGCCTCGCCGTCGAGCCTCGCCAGCGTCTGGCGCAGGTTCTCCGCGTCGTCGTAGAGGTCGCCGAGCGAGGTCGGGTCCGGGCCGCTGCTCGGGTTTGACACGGTGTGTACGTCGAGCCCGCGCTCGCGCAGCGGGGTCAGCAGCTTCGTCCACGCCCACGGGCCGTGCCAAGCACCGTGTACCAGGACGACCGAGCGCGAGTCCGCCATGAAGGCGGAGGCTAACTCATGCGTGCGGCCAGCAGTGGCAACTGAGGTCGCGCCGTGCGGCGGCCTCGCTGGGGTAGCCGCAGACCGAGTCGATCAGGCCGTCGCGGACGTGCCAGACCCAGGCGACCGTGGCCGCGCAGCCGCGGCCGCGCTCCGCCACGACGCCCACGCCGAGCACCGAGTCGCCGGCCACCCGTTCGAGCGTGCGCAGCCAAACGGTCACGTGGTAGCCGAGCTCGGAGTGCTCGCGCACCCAGTCGCAGGCCGCGTCGAAGCCGGAGAGCGTGTCGCCCACGAGGCCGAGACCGTCGACCGGTCGCAGCTCGAGCGTGGAATGGCAGAAGGCCCGCAGCCGCTCGTGATCGCGCGTTGCGAACGCCCGGTAAGCCAGTCGGACCGTCTCCTCCGGACTCTGGATAGCCGGATCGCTGGTGATTCTCGCCCCTGCCCGTTGCGGCACGTTTAACCCTTCCCCTAGGCCGCGTTTTACCCGCTATTCGCGGCCTTCACTCTAGTACCTCAAATTGCGCAGGATTTGGCGCCCAGGCATTCGCGAGGCCCGTGCGAGGGGGCCCTACAGGTCCGGCTGGAGCAGATCAAACGCGAGCGCCCCGGCCGCTCGGAGCGGCCGGGGCGCTGCGGTCTTGGCCCCTAGGAGAGAGCTGGGGCGGTGTGCGGCTCGAGAGCCAGCTCGAGCACTTCTCCCACCGTCATCACGGGGTGGAACTTGAGCTGCTCGCGCACGTCCTCGGGAACGTCGTCGAGGTCCGCGCGGTTGCGCTCGGGGAGAATCACGTCGGTGAGCCCGGCCGCGTGCGCGGCGAGCACCTTCTGCTTGAGGCCGCCGATCGGCAGCACGCGGCCCTGCAGCGTCACCTCGCCGGTCATCCCGACGGTGTGACGCACGGGGCGCCCGCTCAGGAGCGACGAGAGCGCGGTGACCATCGTCACCCCGGCGCTCGGGCCGTCCTTGGGAATCGCGCCCGCCGGCACGTGCACGTGGAAGCGCTGGTTCTCCACGTCCTCGGGGTCGATGCCCAGCTCGTCCGCGTGAGCACGCACCCACGTGAGCGCGATCTGGGCCGACTCCTTCATCACGTCGCCGAGCTGGCCGGTGAGCGTGAGCGGCGAGGACTCGCCTCCCGGCATCCCGCTCGCCTCCACGAACAGCACCTCGCCGCCGGTGTTGGTCACCGACAGTCCGGTGGCCACGCCGGGAAGCGCCGTGCGCTCCGCGGCCTCGTGGAACACCTTCTGCCGCCCGAGCGCGTCGTGCACCGCGTCGAGGTCGACGGCCACCGGGGCCTGTGCCTCAGCCGATGCGATCCGCGTGGCGATCTTGCGCAGCACCGTGCCGAGCTCGCGCTCGAGCTGGCGCACGCCGGCCTCGCGCGTGTAGTCGGTGACGATCGTCCTGAGGACGTCGTCCTCCACCGTCACCTCGTCCTCGCGCAGGCCGTTGCGCTCGAGCTGCCGTGGCCACAGGTAGCCGCGTGCGATCGCGACCTTCTCCGCGGTGGTGTAGCCGTCGAAACGGATCACCTCCATGCGGTCGAGCAGCGGCGCCGGAATCGTGTCGGCCACGTTGGCCGTCGCGATGAACAGCACCTGCGACAGGTCGAGCTCCACGTCCAGGTAGTGGTCGCGGAACGAGTGGTTCTGGGCCGGGTCGAGCACCTCGAGCA
>DASXCV010000023.1:0-28637 GCA_036491015.1 Thermoleophilaceae bacterium
GCTCACGGAGGCGAACACGAGCCCTGCCGCGCAGGCGGCGAGAGCGGTGGCGATCAGGCGGTTCCTCATCTCGGGTCCTTTCAGTGAGCGACGATCGTGAACGTGGGGCCGTTGCGGGTGGAGCGGTTGGCGGCGGCGTCCACCACGCTGAGGGCGAGGCGGTAGGTGCCGAGCGCGAGGCGGCGCCGGGTGGTGAGGCGGCCCTGGAAGAGCACACGGTTGAGTCCCACCTTGCCCGCCAGCGCGGGGATGCTTCCCGCGCTCACATAGCGGGCGCAGCGCTTCTTCGAGCGGTTGCGCCGCGTCTGCTTGACGCATTTGTGGCCGGAGCGGCGGCCGGTCGTCTTGCGCTTGAAGTTGAGCGTGACCTGTCCCGCCTCGTCGAGGCGGTAGGAGATCGTCATGCCCACCTTGGTCTTCGAGATGTGCGGGAGGGCGGCCCCGCGGCGCCAGCGCTTGGCCGAGACTCTGATACTCGAGAGCTTCGGCGCCGTGTTGTCGATCGTGCCGTTGGGATTGGTGCCCACGCGGACGGTGATCGTGCCCGGCTGGGAGGTCGACACGGTGTCGTTGCCGGTGAAGGTGAACGAGTCGGTGCCCTTGAAGTCCTTCGGCGGCGTGTAGATCAACTTCGCGTCCTCGGACAGGTTGCCGATGTTGCCCTTCAGGCCTTGGGTGTTCAGGTCCATGAACACGGCGTCGATCGGCGTCGGCGTCGGCGGGTCGGCGCCGGGGCCGAAATCAGGATCGGTGCAGGCGAGCTGAATCGACACGAACTTGTTCACGCCGGTGCTCACGGTCTGGTTGGCGCAGGTGGGCGGGAGGTTGGTGGCCCAGTCGGCGTTGCCCTCGAAGTGGCTCGCCACGTTCATGCTGTCCAGGGAGGTGACATTGCCGAAGAAGTCCTTCGTCTGCAGATCGCCGGCGGAGAAGATGCCGGACGTGTAGAGGATGCTCGAGTCGTCCGAGGCCCAGACGCAGTCCAGTTCGCCCGTGCCTGCGACGTTGGCGAATGCATGTATGTCCGAGCCATCGGTGTTGCCGATGTAGATGTCGGCATTGCTGTTCAGCGACCCGTTCACCCCGTCCCCGCGCAGGAAGCAGAGGCGCTTGTTGTCCGGCGACGCCGCCGGTTGCCAGTCGTCCGTGCCGCCCGAGACGATGTCCGTCTCAGTGCCGGTGGGCGTGACCGGCGACTTCTTGTAAATGTCACGGTTGCCCACCCCGACGACCCGGGTGTAGTAGATCGTGCTGCCGTCCGCGCTCCAGAATGGACGCTCCTCCAGGTCAGGGTCGTTTGTTATCTGTACGGGCTGGGATCCCGGCGCGATCCCCTTGACGAAGATGTCACCGCCCGCGCCGTATGCGATCTGCGTTCCGTCCGGCGACCAGACGGGGTGATCCGAGTGGTCGGCGCCGTCGAGGAACTTCGTCTGCGAGCCCGTGACCAGGTCCTTGATCCAGATCTCGTAGTGCCCGTTCGCCTCGAACGCCGGGCCTTCCGCATAGACGATCTTCGTGTGGTCCGGTGACCAGCTGGGGTGGCGATCCTGCACGTTGGCGCTCGTACTCGTCACCTGCACCGGCGTTCCGCTCGGATAGTCGGCCACCCAGAGGCGCGCGTGGTTGTCGTCGTTGGCGGCCGGACTCGGGAAGTCCGTATTCGCCCGTCCGCTGGTAAAGACGACCTTCCCGTTCGCCCCAGGGAGCGATGTCGCCGTGGCGGCGCCGGGGAGTGCGACGAGTCCAAATGCTGCAATCGAACTCGTCAGGGCCAGTTGAGCGAGTCGTCGCATATGGGGGTACGAGCGACCCTATCCGGGCGACCTTGCCCGAGGCAAGGGCAGATCCGTCACACAAGGGCTAGCGCTGGTGCTCGCGCAGCGCGCGGTCGATCTCGCGGCGCTGATCCTTGTCGCGCAGGTCGCGGCGCTTGTCGTGCATCTCCTTGCCCTTGGCGAGCGCAATCTCGACCTTCGCGTTGCGGCCCTTGAAGTACATGCGCGTGGGCACGATCGTGAGGCCCTTCTCCTGCGTCTTGCCGACCAGCCGCTCGATCTCACGGCGGTGCATGAGCAGCTTGCGCTCGCGCTCGGGCTCGTGGTTCTCGCGCGAGGCGGCCGGATAGGGCGCGATGTGGACGTTGTGCAGCCACACCTCGCCGTTGTGCACGGCCGCGTAGGCGTCCTTCAGCTGCACCTTGCCGTCACGCAGCGACTTCACCTCGGACCCCTGCAGCTCCATGCCCGCCTCCCACTTCTCGAGCAGGTGGTAGCGGAACGAAGCCTGACGGTTCGTGGCGATGTCGCCGGGGGCGGCTTTGCGTTTGCCTTTCTTGGCCACGACCTGAAATCTATGCGGCCGGCACGAGATCTACGCGGCCCCTTGGCGAATCGACGCTGTCGACCTTGATCTTCACTTCGTCGCCCAGGCGTATGACGCCGCCGTGTTTCTCGCCGAGCAGCATCGTGCCCTCCTCGTTCAGCTCCCACCAGTCGCCGCGCATCCGGCGCACGGGCAGGAAGCCCTCGAAGCCCTCCTCGCCGAACTCCACGAACGCACCTGAACCGATCAGGCCGACAACCTCGCCGTCGAACTCGAGCTCGAAGCCGGACTCGAACAGCCGCCGCTCGAGCAGGAACGCGACGCAGACGTCGGCGGCGGCGCGCTCGATCTGCATCGCGTGGCGCTCGGCGGCGGAGCTCTCGAGGCCCGCCTCCTCGAGCTCCTCGGCACGCGGCGCGGCGTCGTCCACGCCCAGCGCGGCGAGCAGCGCGCGGTGTACCACGAGGTCCGGGTAGCGGCGGATCGGCGAGGTGAAGTGGCAGTAGCCGGAACTCGCGAGGCCGGCGTGGCCGAGGTTGCGCGGCGTGTAGTAGGCCTGCTTGAGCGAGCGCAGCACGAGCGAGGTGAGCGCCGCCCGGCCGCGACCGGTCCGGCGCACGTGCTCGGCCACCATGCGGCTGATCTCGCCCGCCAGCTCGCCGGCCTGCTGGGGCGACATGCCCTTGGGCACCGGCGGCGTGGGCACCTCGAGCGACGCCAGCTGCTTCACCACCCACTCGACCGACTGCGGGTTGGGCCGCTCGTGCACGCGGTAGAGCGTGGGCGCGCCGCGCTCGGCGAGGTACGACGCCACCCGCTCGTTCGCCAGGATCATCAGCTGCTCGATCAGCGAGTGCGACTCGGTCTGCGTCTCGTGGGTCACGCCGACCACATGGCCCGCCTCGTCGAACTCGAACTGCGGCTCGGTGGAGCTGACCTCGAGCGACCCGCGCTGCTCGCGCCACTCCCTCAGCGCCCGCGCGACCTCGCGCGCGGCGGCGAGTGGCTCGGCCCAGGGCTCCTCGGCGCGCTCCTCCCCCGCGAAGATGCGGTCCACCTGGTCGTAGGTGAGGCGGGCGTCGCTGCGGATGAGCGAGCGGTAGAAGCTCACGGACTGGACGCGCTCACCGCGCAGCTCCATCTCCACGGTCACCGTGAAGCGCTCCGCGCCGGGCACCAGCGAGCAGGCACGGTTGGAGAGCGCCTCGGGCAGCATCGGCTCGACCGCGCCGGGCACGTACACGCTCGTGCCGCGGCGGTAGGCCTCGGTCTCGATCGCTCGCCCGGGCCGCACGAACGCGCTCACGTCCGCGATGTGCACCCACACGCGGATGGCATCGCCCTCGCGGGCCGCGGAGATCGCGTCGTCGAAGTCCTTGGCGGTGGCCGGGTCGATCGTGAAGGTCGGCAGCTCTGTGAGATCGCGGCGGGCCGGGTCCGGTGGCCGCGCCGGCACGTCCTCCGCCGCCTCGTCGGCCTCGATCTCGACCGCACGCGGGAACGCGCGCCGCAGCCCGCGGTCGAGCATCAGCGCCTCGAGCACGTCGCGCGTCACGTCGGGCTTGCCGAGCGAGCGCACCACGCGCGGCCCGCGCTTGCCGCCGCCCACGAGCACGAGGTCGCCCACGCTCGCGCCGGCGCTCGCCTTGCCGTTCAGCGAGATGCGTTGCCCGGCGCGCTCGAACAGCGGCTCGGCCACGAGCAGCCGCCCGCGCCTCGACAGCACCGCCACCACCGGTTCGAGCACGGCGCGCCCGCGCCGGGGCTGTGGACTCAAGCGCCTTTTTGGAGCAGGGTCCGGAGCGCCACGCCCAGCGCCTCGTCCGGCGTGGTGTGCAGGTTGTCCTGCGCCTTCACCGGAGGCACGATGCCATGCCCGGCGAGGTTCTCGCCGTCAGGCAGGAAGAAGCGGCCGACGGTGAGGTCGAGCACGCCGCCGTTCGACAGCGGCTCGACCTGCTGGAACACGCCCTTGCCGAACGTCTTCGTGCCCACGATCGTGGCGCGGTGATGGTCGCGCAGCGCGCCTGTGACGATCTCCGACGCGCTCGCGGTGCCGCCGTCGACCAGCACCACCACCGGGATCTTCGGCGAGATCGCGCCGCCCGTGGCGTTCAGCTTCTGCTCGGGGCTCGCGCGGCCGTTGGTGGACACGATCAGTCCCTTGTTCACGAAGATGCTCGCCACGAGCCGGCCCTCCTCGAGCAGCCCGCCGCCGTTGCCGCGCAGGTCGAGCACGATGCCCTTCGCTCCCTGGCCGAGCAGCTTGTTGATCTCCTGGCGGAGCAGCCCGTGAGCGCCCTCGCCGAAGCTCGAGAGCTCGGTCACGCCGAGCTTCACGCCGTTGCGCGTGACGAGCCGGCCCTCCACGAGCGGGGCGTGCAGCTTCGCGCGCTTGACCGTGATGGTGCGGCTCGGCTTGCCCGGCGTGGCGACCGTGAGCTGCACGGTCGTGCCCGCCTTGCCGCGGATCTGCGAGCTGGCTGTGCGCGCGGCCGCGCCGGCGATCGACTTGCCGTTCACGGCGGTGATCACGGTGGCCTGGCGGATGCCGGCGCCCGAGGCGGGCGAGTCCGGGATCACGTTCGTCACGAGCAGCCCGCGCTTCTCCGGCACCACGGACACGCCCACGCCCGCGAACTCCCCACCGTTCAGCTCGCTGTCGAAGGACTTGCTCTCGTCGGGCGTGAGGTACTGGGAGAAGCGGTCGCCGAGCGAGGCGACGATGCCCTTGAGCGACGCCGTCTCGAGCGCGCTGCGCGGAACCTTCTTGTAGTACTCCTGCTCGATCTCGTCGATCAGCTGGTCGCGCGCCGAGATGTCCGAGGCCACGAAGTGCTTGCGCAGCCCGTTCGGAAGATCGTTCGGGTGGCCGCCGAGCCAGAGCCCAACGACGAAGACGAGCAGGGCTCCCAGCAGCCCGAGGGTGGCGATGCGGTAGGCGGTTGAGCCGATTTGGAGAGGGTAGTAAGCGGCCGTTGACGGTTGACCGTTGACCGTTGACCGTTACTAAACCCTTAGGAAGCGCCTCAGCGTCAGCCCGCTGCCCAGTGCGGACACGGCGACGCAGGACGCGAGCAGGACGGCGATCAGCCAGGGGAACTGGATCGTGTTGGGCGCCGCGATCAGCGCGAACTTGCTCGACAGCGGGTCGACGAGCGTGTCCTTGATGATCCACAGCACGAGCACGGCGAGCACACCGCCCAGGAAGCCGACGATCACGCCCTCGATCACGAACGGCCAGCGGATGAACCAGTTGGTCGCGCCCACGAGCTTCATCACCTCGACCTCGCGGCGACGGGCGAAGATCGAGAGGCGGATCGTGTTCGCGATCAGCGCGATCGAGGCGAGCACGAGCAGCGCGGCCATGCTGGCCGTGAGCGTCTTCACGAGGCTCGTGGCCGAGAGGATCTTCTTCGTGTCCGACTCGCGGTTGGCCACCCTCTGGATGCCCGGCATCGTGTAGGTCTGCTTGCCGCTCGCCGGGTCGGTGTGCACCAGCGAGTTGATGATGCCCTGCACCTGGCCCGGGTCCTGCGGCACCACGCGGTATGTGGCCGGCAGCGGGTTGGAGCCGAGCAGCTGGATCGCGTCCGCCGTGCCCTTGCGGCTCGACTGCAGCTCGCTGAGCGCCTGCTGCTTCGAGACGTAGGTCACGCTCTTCACGTTGGGCGTCGAGGTGAGCTTGTTGCGCAGGGTCGTCTGCTGCGGCTGGCTGATGTTGTCGTTCAGGTAGACGTTCACCACCACGCGGTCGCGCACGCGGTTGGCGGTGCCTGTCGTGGCCTGCACCACCGGGATGAACACGCCGAGCACGAGCGCCGTGAGAAGGATGGTGAGCATCGCCGCGAGGCTCGGCGCCGCGTTGCGGCTGAGCGCGCGGAACGCCTCCTTGAGGAAGAAGCCGGGACGCATCAGTTGGGGTGGCCCTCGTCGCCGATGCCGAGCTCGCCGCGCAGGCGGATCGCGAACTCCTTGGTCGACTCGTCCGGGCGGTAGAGGCCGGACACCTGGTCGCGCACGATGCGGCCCTCGGACAGCTCGATCACGCGGCGGCGCATCTTGTCGACCATCTCGCGGTCGTGGGTGGCCACGATCACCGTCGTGCCCGTGCGGTTGATCCGGTAGATCAGCTGCATGATCCCGATCGAGGTCTCGGGGTCGAGGTTGCCGGTGGGCTCGTCGCAGAGGAGCAGCGGCGGGTGGTTCACGAACGAGCGCGCGATCGACACGCGCTGCTGCTCGCCGCCTGAGAGCTCATCCGGGTAGTTGTGCAGCTTGGTCGAGAGGCCCACCAGGCGGAGGATGTCCGGCACCTTGCGGCGGATCGACTCGCGCGGCTCTCCGATCACCTCGAGCGCGTAGGCCACGTTCGCGTAGACCGTCCGGTTCGGCAGCAGCTTGTAATCCTGGAAGACCACGCCGATGTTGCGGCGCAGGTACGGCACGCGCTTGCGCGGGACCTCGCCGATCACGTGGCCGGCGATCGAGATCCGGCCCTGCGAGGGCTCGAGCTCCTTCATCAGCAGGCGCATGCAGGTCGACTTGCCGCAGCCGGTGGGGCCGACGAGGAAGACGAAATCGCCGCGGCCGATGCGCATCGACACGCGCTCGAGACCCACCGAGCCGCCGTCGTAGACCTTCGTCACGTCGTCGAACTCGACGACCGGCACGTTGCGGCCCTGCGGCTTGCGCGGACGCTCGAGCGGCCGCGCGGGCACGGTGATATCTGTCCTCGGGACCGAAGCCATCGGGCACTACTTGATACCGGGTCGGGCACCCGAGTGGGGAACGTGCAGCGCTTCTTGCAGGACTAGCGGGGCTTCGTGCGGTAGCGCAGGTACAGCTCGCTGCCCTCTTCCAGCGCCCAAACCAGCTCCAGGTCGACCAGCTCCGGCAGCGGTGCGCCGGCCACGATCGTGAGTGCGTCCTGGCCGCCGGCGAGCGACGGCGCGATCGTCAGGAACAACTCGTCGACGAGCCCGTACGGCAGCAGCGAGGCGTTGAGAGTCGGCCCGCCCTCGCACAGCACCGAGCGCACGCCGTATTCGGTTCGCAGGCGCTCCATCAGCGGTCGCAGGTCGAATGTCCCGCCCTCCGAGCGCAGGTAGTCCACCTGCGCGCGCTGGCCGCTCAGCTCGTCATGCGAGCGGGTGAGGATCACCACGCGCGAGTCCGGGTCCTGCAGCAGCGGCACGTCCACGGGCAGGCGCAGGCTTCCGCTCACGATCAGCGCCAGGGGATTCGGCTCGAGCCCCTCACGCACCCGCTTGGCGCGCAGCTCGTCGTTCTTCACGATCGGGCCGTAGCCCTCGCTGCGGACCGTGCCCGCGCCGGCCATCACGGCGTCGGCCTGGGTGCGCAGGTTGTGGAAGATCGCACGGTCTGTCTCGCTCGAAATTGCGCGCGTGCGCCCCTCTACTGCGGCCTTCCCGTCCGCCGTGGCCACCATGTTCAACGCGAGGTAAGGTCGGTCCGGAGGGGCAAGCTCGTCCCACCCGAGTCCGGAGATGGCCTCGGCCGGGTCCACTGCAGTGGGTTCAGGGTGGATTCGGTGCAGACCCATGCGCGGCCAGATTAGCTGGACGAAAGCGTGACTCGATCGCGTCTTAGGGGTTTAGATGGGCAGGACAGTCGTCGAAATAGTTATCGCGTGACGCCACGAAGGCTGATCGAACCAGCCCGGCTTGCCGGGACGTCGATGCTTCGCACCCAGAGCGACGCCCGTCTTGTCGATCTCGTACGCGCGGGCCACGCGTCCGCATTTGAGGCGATCGTCGAGCGCTATCGCAAGCCGCTGCTCGCCTACTGCTCGCGTCTGCTGCCCGCCTCGCGCGCCGAGGACGCCGTGCAGCAGACCTTCCTCAAGGCCTACCAGGCGATGGTGTCCGGTGACGCCGAGCTCAACCTGCGCCCATGGCTCTACCGCATCGCCCACAACGCTTCGCTGAACCTGCTCCGCCAGAACGGCTGGAGCCACGAGCAGCTCGACGAGAACATGGACGGCGTCCAGCGGCCCGACCAGGCCTTCGAGCTGCGCGAGCGGCTGCGCTCGACCGTCAGCGCGGTGAAGGCGCTGCCCGAGCGCCAGCGCAACGCGGTGCTGCTGCGTGAGATCGAGGGCCTGAGCTACGAGGAGATCGCCTCCGCCCTCGGCGTCGGCGACGGCGCCGTGCGCCAGCTCCTCCACCGCGCCCGCGCGACGCTGCGTGCCGGCATGACCGCGGTCACGCCCATCGGCCTCGTGGAGCGGATCGCCGCGATGCTCGCCTCCGGCGGAGCCGACCCGTCCGCACGCGTGGCCGAGACCGCCGCCGGAATCGGGCTGGGCACCGGTGCCGTGAAGCTCGGCGCCGCCGTGCTCGCCACCGGCGTGATCGCGACCGGCGCCGTCACGGTGCCGCTGCACCGCTCTCACCATGAGGCGGGGCGCACCACCGCTGACCACAGCTCGGCCGCGCCGTCCGCCGGCTCGGGCGGCGGCTCGCCGGCGTCGTCAGGTCCTTCCGGCCTTCGCAACACGCAGGTCGATGACCGGACCGGCAAGGGCACCGGCTCAGGTTCCCGTTCGGGATCGCGCCACAGCGGCCGCACGCGTCACAGCGGCAAGGGCGGCGGCTCCGGGTCAGACGACCACCCGAGCTCGGGCGAGGGCCAAAGCGGCTTGCCAGGCCAGAGCGGAGACTCCGGTGGCGGCAGCTCGGGCAAGCAGCGGAGCGGCGGCGGCGATGGCACCAGCCACCGCGGCGACACGGGCGACGGCTCGGGCAGCGGCTCTGACGACTCGGGCGGTGACAGCAGCCACAGTGGCTCCGGCGACGGCGCCACCACGCCGCTCTCGGGCGACCAGACCAAGCAGGACGGCGGCGACGATCACGGTGGCGATGACCCCGTGGTCACCGCGCCGCTCACCACCCCGCTACCGCCCGTCGTGGACGGCGGCTCCGGCAAGGACGGCGACGGGTCCGGCTCCGGCAAGGGCGGAGACGGAAGCGGCGGCTAGGCGTTTATCGCCACCATGCGCTCGATCGGCACGCGCGCACGCTCGGCCACGGCCGGGTCCACCTTCACCACGTAGCGCTCGCCACCGTCGCGCAGCGCGTCGCGCAGCTTCGGCAGCGTGATCATCTTCATGTACTGGCAGACGGCCGCGCGGTTGGCCGGGATGAATGACTTGCCCGGGTTCTCCTGCTCGAGCGGGTGCAGCATCCCCGTCTCGGTGGCGACGATGAAGCTGTGGGCTTCCGACTCGCGCGCGAACTTGAGCATCCCGCCCGTCGACAGCATGTGCGTGCGCTCGGGGTCCACGTCGCCTGAGGCCACGTACTCCATCACCGACGTGGAGCAGCCGCACTCGGGGTGGATCAGGAACTCCGCATCCGGGTTCTCCTCGCGCACGTGCGAGATGTCGTCGGGCCGGATGCCGGCGTGCACGTGGCACTCGCCCATCCACACCTTCATCCGCCGGCCCGTGACCTTCTCCACGTAGGCGCCGAGGAACATGTCTGGGCCGAACAGGATCTCCACGTCCTCGCCGTGCTCGCGGCGGATGTGCTCGACCACCTGCACAGCGTTGGCGGACGTGCAGCAGTAGTCGGTCTCGGCCTTCACCTCGGCGGTGGTGTTCACGTACATCACCACGATCGCCCCCGGGTTCTCCGCCTTCCACACGCGCAGCTCGTCCGCGGTGATCGAGTCGGCTAGCGAGCAGCCGGCGCCGAGGTCCGGCAGGAGGACGGTCTTTTCGGGGCTGAGGATCGAGGCCGTCTCGGCCATGAAGTGGACCCCGCAGAAGGCGATCGTGTCGGCGTCCGCGGCCGCCGCCCGGCGCGAAAGGCCGAGCGAGTCGCCCACGAAGTGCGCCACGTCCTGCACCTCGGGCACCTGATAGTTGTGGGCCAGGATCACGGCGCTGCGCTCCTCCGCGAGCGCACGTACCTCGCCTTTCAGCCGCTCGATCTCCTCCGCGGAGAGGTGCGATGCGATTGGACCCGTGGGGGCCATCGGCAGGGACTGCATGTTTCGAACCTCGCTAGGTGTCGAAATGAAGCTCACCGAGACGACGAGCTGTTGACCTTGCAACCAAGTTTAGAGACTCGGGGCGGTCCGGTGGCTGACTGACGCCCGCCTTCACCGTGACGCGCCCCGGGGCGTGCTCCCTCCCGGCGTGCTCCCACGAGCGCTTGCCAATTCGTCAAAAAAGTTGATCCCCCGTCAACAAACTTGACCGCCACTCAAGTTCGTTGACAACAGATCTGTTCCAGGAGCAACTTTGTTCCCCCCGGGTCAACGTTGTTGACGAATTGGCAAGCGCCGGATGAGGCAGGCGCGGCGGCCGGGCAGGCGTTCCGCGGACCCGGGGTTAGAGCGGATCCAGCAGGAGGCTCAGGTCGAGCGCGGGCGCCGAGTGGGTCAGTGAGCCGACGCTGATCCAGTCCACCCCGGTCTCGGCGATGGCGCGCACCGTCTCGAGGTTCACGTTGCCTGAGGCCTCGGTGTCGGCGCGGCCCTTCGCGCGGGAGACGGCCTCGCGCATCTGGTCGTTCGTCATGTTGTCGAGCAGGATGCTCTTGGCCCCCGCGGCCAGCGCCTCGTCCACCTCGCCGAGCGTCGCGCATTCGATCTCCACGACCATGCCCTCGGGCGCGGCGGCCAGCGCGCTCCGCGTCGCCTCCCCCACGCCGCCGCCGAGCGCCGAGTGGTTCTCCTTCACGAGCATCGCGTCGAAGAGGCCGATGCGGTGGTTGTGGCCACCGCCGGCGGCCACCGCCTGCTTCTCGAGCGCGCGGAGGCCCGGGGTGGTCTTGCGCGTGTCGAGGATGCGCGCGCCGGTGCCCTCGATCGCGCGGACGTAGCGGGCGGTGAGCGTTGCGATGCCGGAGAGCCGGCCGAGGAAGTTGAGCGCCACCCGCTCGCCGGCGAGGATCGAGCGCGCCGAGCCGGCGATCTCCGCGACGAGGCCGCCGTCCCGCCACTCGCCCTCCGCCACGTGAGCGTGCCAGCGCAGCTCCGGGTCCACGCGGCGGAACACCGACTCCGCCGCCAAGAGGCCGGCGATCACGCCCGCGGCCTTCTGCTCGATGCGGGCACGCGCCACGGCGTCGGCGGGCACCGTGGCCGCGCTCGTGACGTCGCCGGATCCGAGGTCCTCGGCGAGCGCGCGGTCGATCAGCTCCTGCATCGCGGGCGAGACTAGCGGCATCCTGCAACGATGCCGCGATGCCCGATCAGCCGCCCGACGGCCTGCCCGCCTACCGCATCCTCACCGGACCGGACGACGACACCTTCTGCCACCGCGTGACCGAGGCGCTCGCGCTCGGCTATCGGCTCTACGGCTCGCCGGCGGCCACCTTCGACGGCGAGCAGGTGATCGTCGCCCAGGGTCTGATCTGGCCCTCGGCCGACACCCGCGAGGCCTGATCAGGCAGCCACGGGCGCGCGGCGCTTGGCGATGGCCTCCGCCACCAGCTCTGACAGCGCGGTGCGGCCCGGCGCCGGGTCAAGCGGCAGCTCATACGCGTCGTTGGCGGCGAGCCACGAGCTGACGATCCGCACCTCGTCCACCTCGTCCACCGGCACGGCGCCGGCGCCCGGGCTCGAGCCCTCGAGCACGGAGGCCGTGCGCTGCTCGAGCTCGGCCAGTGGCGGCAGCGGCCCCCAGTCGCGCACCCGCCCGGCCACGACCCAGAAGGCGTCGAGACGCGGCTTCACCGGGTGGCGCGCGAGCACGAGCCGCGAGGAGGCGTGAGTCGCCCGCAGCACGCCGCCGAGCCGCCCGAGCAGGTCGGCGAGCCGCTCGAGCCGGCGGCGCAGCACCTCGGCGCGCTCGTAGCGGCGCTCGGCGGCGGCCTCGCGCATGCGCTCTTCGATGTGGCCGAGCAGCAGCGTGCTCGCGTCGTCCGGGCCGTCGAACAGCGCCAGTGCCTCGTCGAGCTTGCGGCGGTAGGCATTCGGGTCGAGGTCACCGAGGCAGGGCGAGGAGCAGCGCCCCATCTGCCCGTAGATCGAGGCGGACTCGCGGCGGCGCAGGCGCCTCCCGCAGTGGCGCAGCAGGAACAGCGACTCGAGCTGCCCGATCAGCTCCTCGGCCGCGCCCTTGCCACGCAGCGGGCCGATGTTGATCGCGAGGCCCGGCGCCGGCTCCGCGGACAGCTCGAGCACGGGGTAGGAGATGTCGAGCCGCGCGCGGAGGTAGAGCCAGCCGTCTGTGCGCTTGAGCTGCTTGTTGCCCGGCGGCTGCCAGGCCTTGATCAGCCGGTTCTCGAGCACGAGCGCGCCGAGCTCCGAGTTGGTGGGCTTGTAGTCGACCACCGCCGCCTTCTCCGTCCAGCCCGACGGCGCGCAGAAGTGCGAGCGGGCGCGGCTGCGGACGGACACCGACTTGCCGACGTACACGGGCCGCCCGCGCTCGTCGCGGAACACGTACACGCCGGGGTCGTCCGGCAGCTTGCTCAGGTCGGGCCGCTCCGCGCGCGGCACGCGCACCGGCGCCGGCTTGCCCGCGCGGCGGCGCGGGCTGGCCAGCTCGAGCGCGTCGCCGACCGTGCGCGCGTGCGTGCACAGGCGCGGGAAGAGGGCGCAGAACACGCGCGCGCAGGTCTCGGCGTCGACTAGCGCGCGGTGCGCGCCCTCGACCTCGATCCCGAGCGACTCGGCGAGCGCGCCCAGCTTGCGCTGGCGCGAGAGCGGCGAGAGCTTCCTCGCCAGGTTCACCGTGCAGAGGAACGGCGGACTCGGCCAGTCCACCTCGGCGCGCTCGAACGCCTGGGCGAGCGCACGCCGGTCGAAGCTCGCGTTGTGGGCGATCAGCACCCGGTCGCGCGCCATGTCGGCCAGCTGCTCGAGCACACTTGCCGGCTCGGGCGCCGCGTCCACCATCGCCTGCGTGATGCCGGTGAAGCGCTCGATACCGCGCGACAGCGGCTGCTGCACGCGCACGAGCGACTCGTAGCGGTCGTGCAGCTCGCCCCCACCGACGAGCACCGCGCCCACCTCGGTGAGCTCGCAAAGCTCGCCGGCGCGGCCGTTCGTCTCGACGTCGACGGCGAGGAACTCGGCGCTCGCGAGGGGCTGTTCGCGGATCGACATGGGGCGAATGGGATACGCCCCACGTCGGACGGCAAGCACGAACACGTGCTCGCCTCCCGCTAGATCTCGAGCCGCTCCTCCTCGAGATCGAAGTCGCGGATCAGGCGGTTCATCACCTCGTTCGAGATCGTGCCCTGGTTGCGCAGCTCCACGAGCGCCTCGCGCTCGGCGGCCAGCACGGACAGCACTATCTGCTGGTAGGCGACGGAGCGGTCCTCGTAGCCGTCGTCCTCGATCTTGCCGGCGCGCGCCGCGAAGCGCCGCGTGCGGTACTCGTACTGCGCGCGCATGCGCTCGATCGTGTCGTCGCGCGTCCAGTCCTCCTCCGCCAGCGCATCGAGCCGCGCGAGCGCCGCGCGCGTGGCCACGAGCCGCGCCTTGATCTCCTCGTGCTCGCCGTCGCCGTCGTCGGTGATGCCGAGCTTGCGGATCACCTTGGGGAGCGTCAGCCCCTGGACCACGAGCGTCGTGAAGATCACCGAGAAGGTGAGGAACAGGATCAGGTCACGGTCGGGAAACGGGTCGCCGGCGTGGGTGGTCAACGGGATCGCGAGCGCCGCCGCCAGCGAGACCGCGCCGCGCATGCCGCTCCAGGCGTAGACGATCCGCTGGCGAGCACCCACGCGCCGCTCGCGCGCGGCCGGACTGCGGTAGTAGAACGCGCGCATCACGTAAGGCATCGTGAACATCCACAGGAAGCGCACGGCCACGACCGTGCCGGAAACCGCCAGGCCCCAGCCCGCCAACGACGCGATCTCGAACCCCGATAGCCCGTCCACGATCGTGCGCAGCTGGAGTCCGATCAGTGCAAACAGCGACGCGTTGAGGATGAAGTCGAGGATGTCCCAGACGAAGAAGCCTTGAAGCCGCGTGCGCGCCGAGATGATGCTCGGGCCGCGAATGCCCATGTAGATGCCGGTGGTGACGGCCGCGAGCACGCCGGAGAGGCCGAGGGCGTCGGCCGGGACGAAGGCGGCGTAGCCCGACAGGAGCGAGATCGTGACGCTGGTCTGGGCGTCGTTGATGCGCTCGCGGATCCAGGCGATGATCCAGCCGACCGCGAGGCCGATCGCGATGCCGCCGGCCGCGCCGCCGACGAACTTCAAGCCCGCGCTCGCGAGCGAGAAGCTGCCGCCGACGGCGGCCGCAACCGCGATCCGGTACGCAACGAGAGCGGTGGCGTCGTTGAACAGGCCCTCGCCCTCGACCACGCTCACGAGCCGCCGCGGCGCGCCCACGCGCCGCATGATCGCCGCCGCCGCAAGCGGGTCCGTGGGCGAGACGATCGCACCGAGCGAGAAGGCCGCCGCCCACGACATCCCATCGATCAGCGAGTGCGCCACCCACGCGACCGCGCACATCGTCGCGAGCACGAGCGGCACCGACGCCATGACGATGCCGCGGAAGCTGCGGCGGATGTCGGCGAGGTTGGAGAAGAACGCCGCGGCATAGACGAGCGGCGGAAGGAACACGACGAGCACGACCTCGGGGTTGAGCCTGACCTCCGGCATGCCGGGCACGAACCCGAACAGCGCGCCAGCGATCACGAGCACGATCGGATACGGCACGGACAGCACACGGGCGAGCGTGCTGAGACCGGCGACGGCCACCAGCAGGCCAGCGATGAGTAGCTCGGCCTGTCCCATCAGGCGCTTAGTGTGGCGGCTGTCGCGCTGCTAGTTCCCGTTGCCCGCGTGGCCGCGGTCGATGCCGGCGCGGCGAAGCAGCTCGGCGCGGACGAAGCCGTCGAGGTCGCCGTCGAGCACGCGCTGGGCGTCGCCCATCTCGAAGCCCGTGCGGTGATCCTTGACCATCGTGTACGGCTGCAGGACGTAGGAGCGGATCTGCGAGCCCCAGGCCACGTCCTGCGCCTCGCCCTTCTCGCGCGCGATCTCCTCGCGCCGCTTCTGCTCCTCGACTTCGATCAGGCGCGACTTCAGCATCGCCATCGCCGTCGCCTTGTTCGACGACTGCGAGCGCTCGTTCTGGCACTGCACCACAATGCCCGTTGGCTTGTGGGTGATGCGCACCGCGGAGTCGGTCTTGTTCACGTGCTGGCCGCCGGCTCCTGATGCCCGGTAGGTGTCGATCTGGAGGTCGTCGTCATTGATCTCGATGTCGACGTTCTCGTCCACCAGCGGCGAGACCTCCACGAGCGCGAACGAGGTGTGCCGCCGCGACTGCGAGTCGAACGGCGAGATCCGCACCAGCCGGTGCACGCCCTTCTCGGCGGAGAAGAGGCCGTAGGCGTTCTCGCCGTGCACCTGGAAGGTGGCCGACTTGATGCCGGTCTCCTCCCCCGGGCTCGCCTCCATCAGCTCCACCTTGAAGCCGCGCGACTCCGCCCAGCGCATCTCCATCCGCAGGAGCATCTCGGCCCAGTCCTGGGAGTCGGTGCCGCCGGCGCCCGCGTGCACGCTCACCAGCGCGTCGCCCGCGTCGTACTCGCCGGCGAACAGGCGTGCCTCCTCGAGGTCGGCCAGCTTCGAGGCAAAGACCCCGCGCTGCTCGTCGAGCTCGCCGGTGATCGAGTCGTCCTCGGCCGCCAGCTCCTCGAGCGCCTCGATGTCGTCGAGC
This sequence comes from Thermoleophilaceae bacterium, assembly GCA_036491015.1. Lineage (GTDB taxonomy): Bacteria > Actinomycetota > Thermoleophilia > Solirubrobacterales > Thermoleophilaceae > JAICJR01. Next base: position 15,991 of record DASXCV010000023.1, read on the forward strand.
TCCGACTCGAGCTCGCGGTAGCCGTTCAGCTTGCGGCCGACGCTCGCGTGCTCGGCGGACACCTTCGCGGCCTGCTCCTGGTCGTCCCAGAAGCCGGGTGCCTGCATGTTCTGCTCGAGCGCCTCGAGGCGCGCGGCTAGCGCAGGGGGGTCAAAGGTAGTCCGCGAGCAGCTTCAGCTGGTCGCGGAGGGGCGCGCCGTTAACCGGCCCCATGGCACTTCTTGAATTTCTTGCCCGAGCCGCACCAGCAGGGGTCGTTGCGGCCGATGCGATCGTGCTCGTCCACGTGGCGGGTCTCGACGTGCGGGAGCAGCTCGGCGCCCTCCCCGCCCGCGTAGGCGGCGCCCTCGGCTGCCGCCGCGGCGGCGACGGCGCTCGGCTGATCGGCCGCCGTGCCGCCCGCGTAGGAGAAGTTGCGGGTGGAGCTGGCGTTGCCCGACGGCGCCCACGGCTGTGGCTGCTGCTCTTGAGCGGCCCCGCCGCCGTTCTCGCCCTCGATCTGCACCTCCACGCGGAAGATGTAGCGGGCGAACTCCTCCCAGATCGAGTTCATGAGCGCGGTGAACATCTCGAAGCCCTCGTTCTTGTAGGCCACGAGCGGGTCGATCTGGGCCAGGCCGCGCAGGCCGATGCCCTCGCGCAGGTAGTCCATGTCGTGCAGGTGCTCGCGCCAGCGCTCGTCGATGATCTGGAGCAGGATCCAGCGCTCGAGGTAGCGCATCAGCTCGTCGCCGAGCTCCTCCTCGCGCTCGTCGTACGCCTTCACGATGTCCTCGCGCAGGTCCTCGACGAGGGCCGCCTTGTCGAGCGTCTGCGGGTTCACGTCCTCGGGCGCGATCGCGACGGGGTAGATCTGCTCGAGCTGGGTGAAGAGGCCGTCGAAGTCCCAGTCCTCGGTGAAGTCGCCGGTGAGGTACTCGTCCACGAGGCGGTCGACCGCCTCGGCCACCTGGACCCGCGCCGTCTCGGACATGTCCTCGCCCTCGAGGATGCGGTCGCGGTACTCGTACACGACCTCGCGCTGCTGGTTCATCACGTCGTCGTACTCGATGACGTTCTTACGCGCGAGGAAGTTCTGCTCCTCGACCTTCTTCTGGGCGTTCTCGATCTGCTTCGAGAGCATCCCGGCCTCGATCGGCTCCTCCACGCCGTCCTCGGACGTCGGACCGAGCCGGTCGAGGATGCGGTAGATGCGGTCACCCGCGAAGAGGCGCACGAGGTCGTCCTCGGCGGACAGGAAGAAGCGCGACTCGCCGGGGTCGCCCTGGCGGCCGGAGCGGCCGCGAAGCTGGTTGTCGATCCGGCGCGACTCGTGGCGCTCGGTGCCGAGGATGTAGAGACCGCCGGCCTCCCGCACCTTCTGGCGGCTCCGCTCGACGTGCTCCTCGATGCCCGGGTACGCCTCGTCCCAGGCCTTGTCCCAGTCGTCGCCCTCGGGCTCGACCCCGCGCTTGATGAGCTCCTGGTGCGTGAGGTGCTCGCCGTTGCCGCCGAGCTTGATGTCCACGCCGCGGCCGGCCATGTTGGTCGCGATCGTGACCGCGCCGGGCTGCCCGGCCTCCGCCACGATCTCGGCCTCGCGTGCCGCGTGCTCGGGCTTCGCGTTCAGCACCGTGTGCTTGATCCCGCGCTGCTTGAGCCGCTCTGACAGGAGCTCGGACACCTCCACGGAGATCGTGCCCACGAGCACCGGCTGCTCCTTCGCGTGCCGGCCCTCGATCTCCGCCACGACGGCGTTCCACTTGCCTTCCTTGGTCTTGTAGATCTGGTCGTTCTTGTCGCCGCGGATCATCGGCTCGTTGGTGGGGATCTCGACCACCTGGAGCTCGTAGATCTTCATGAACTCGGTGGCCTCGGTGATGGCCGTGCCGGTCATGCCAGAGAGCTTGTCGTAGCGGCGGAAGTAGTTCTGGTAGGTGATCGTGGCGACCGTCTGGTTCTCCTCCTGGATCGCCACGCCCTCCTTCGCCTCGATCGCCTGGTGGAGCCCCTCGGACCAGCGGCGTCCCTCGAGGATGCGGCCGGTGAACTCGTCGATGATCCGCACCTCGCCGTCGATCACCGCGTACTCGACGTCGCGCTTGTAGAGCGATTCGGCCTTGAGCGACTGGATCAGGTGGTTGACGAGGTTGCCGTGCTCGGCGAGGTACATGTTCTCGATGCCGAGGAACTTCTCGGCCTTCTCCACGCCCCGTTCCGTGATCGCGATGGTCTTGTGCTTCTCGTCGGGCTCGTAGTCGTAGGGCGCCTCCCAATCCTTCTGCTTGGCCTCGTAGCCCTCGGGCTTCTTGCCGGGCTCGAGCATGGGAGCGAGCTTGGCGAACTTGTAATAGAGGTCGGCCGCCTGCTCGGGCTGGCCGGAGATGATGAGCGGGGTGCGCGCCTCGTCGATCAGGATGTTGTCGACCTCGTCCACGATCGCGTAGTTCCAGCGGCGCTGGACCTTGTCCTCGAGGTCGATCGCCAGGTTGTCGCGCAGGTAGTCGAAGCCGAACTCGGAGTTGGTGCCGTAGGTGACGTCGCAGCCGTAGGCGGCGCGCTTGACGGCCGGGTCGTGCTCCTCCGAGGAGAGCACGCCGACGGTGATGCCGAGCATGTCGTAGAGCGGCTTCATCCACTCTGCGTCGCGGCTCGCGAGGTAGTCGTTGACGGTCACCAGGTGGACGCCCTCGCCCGCCAGCGCGTTGAGCGCGACCGCGAGCGTGGCGGTGAGGGTCTTGCCCTCGCCGGTCTTCATCTCGGCGATCGAGCCGTCGTGCAGCGCCATGCCGCCGATCAGCTGGACGTCGAAGTGCCGCATGCTGAGCGCGCGCTTGCCGGCCTCGCGCGTGAGCGCGAATGCCTCGTACAGCAGGTCGTCGAGCGACTCGCCGTTCTCGGCGCGCTGCCTCAGCTCCGTGAACTCAGCCTTCAGCTCCTCGTCTTCGAGCAGCTCCATCTCGGCTTCGAGATCGTTGATCCGAGCCACCTGAGTCTGGAAGGCCTTGAACTTCTTGCCCTCGCCGATGCGAAGAGCGCGGTCGAGAAGAGTCATAGGGGCAAGGGTAGCGAGGGACGGCCTGCTGGTTCAGGCGTCGAATTCCGCTTTTTGCGGCCAGGTCCTTCAGGTCGGAGGTCGGGGGTCCGCTATGCCGTCCGCGGCTCCGCTGCCGCCTTCGCCTGCTCCCGCCGGCGGCGGCGCTTGTCGCGGTGGCGCTTGACCTGCCGGGCCACGTCGTCGGTGGCGCCGTTGATCGAGCGGACCATGTTGTCCGTCGCCTCCCGCGCGCGCAGCGTGACGCCCTTCAGGTGGAGGGTGATCTCGGCTACCTGCGACTGCGCGGCATTCCGCGGATTGCGCTCCTCGGTGAGCTCCACCTCTGCGAAGGCGAGCTCGGAGACCTGTTTGGCGATCTTCTGGAAACGCCTCTCGATGCGCTCCCTCAGCTCGTCACCGACCGACACGTTGCGCCCCTTCACTTCGATGCGCATGCGCCCTCCTTTGATCGGAATATCCCGCATGACTGATGGTACCGGGGAGCGCAACCCGGCCTTAACGCTTGGGCGACGCAGATTCACGCTCATCTCCCGGGTGTTCGCGCGTAGACGATCGCCTCCACCTCGCGCACTCCCGCGCCGGCGAGGACGCCCGCGCAGGCCGCGAGCGTGGAGCCGGTGGTGACGACGTCGTCGACGAGCAGGGCGCGCAGCGGGACCGCCGCCCCGACGCGCATCCGGATGCTTCCGTCGAGCGCGCCGAGGCGCTCGGCGCGGCCCATCCCGACCTGCGTGGCGCGCGCGCCGCCCGCCGTCCGCTCGAGGCAGCCGGCCGCGACGAGACCCGCTCGCCGCGAGAGCGCCTTCGCCAGCTCTTCCGCCTGGTTGAAGCCGCGGCGCCGCCGCCGCGCGGGGTGCAGCGGCACGGGCACGAGCGTCCGGCCCGCGAGCAGTCCGGGCGGGGCGTTGGCCGCCATCTGGGCCGCCAGCGCGTCCACGAGTCCGACCGCGCCGCGGAACTTCACCGCGCGCACCAGCGCCCGCGCCGGGCCCTCGTAGCTGACCGCCGCCCAGACCGGCACGCCCGCTCCATGGGGCTGCTCGAAGGCGAGCCAGCGCAGATCGCCGAGGCACGTGCGGCAGAGCGGCTGGTGGAGCGGCGCCGCGGCTCCACAGCACACGCAGAGCGGCGGAGCGACCAGCGACAGCAGGCGGGCGAGGGGCATCGGACAAGCCTGCCGGACCGTGCGTTACGCATGTGCACAGACTGCGACAATGCCGCGCGTGCGGTGTAACAAAGGCGTCACGAAGGGCCGCGGGGGCTGATGGTGGTCCACCCGCACTACGAGTGGTCGTTCGACCCGTCGCAGCTGCTGATCGTGGTCCTGTTCGCCGTCATCTACCTGCGGCGCTTCCGCCAGGCGCGCAAGGAGGCGGGCGGCCGCGGCGCGGGCCTGCCGCAGCTCGCGGCGTTCTGTGGCGCCGTGCTCGTGATGCTGATCGCCCTCGTGTCCCCGATCGACGCGCTCGGCGAGGACTACCTGTTCTCGATGCACATGGTCCAGCACATCCTGCTGGGCGACATCGCGCCGCTGCTCGTGCTGCTCTCGCTCTCGCGCGTGATCATGCGCCCGCTCACCCGCCGGCTGATGGGGATCGAGCGCGCGCTCGGGCCCTTCGCCCATCCGGCCACGGGCATCGTCGTCTGGCTGACGATGATCTACGTCTGGCACATCCCCGCGATGTACGACGCGGCGCTCAACCACTCGGGCATCCACGCGCTCGAGCACACGTGCTTCTTCGCCGGTGGGATCGCGGTCTGGTGGCCGCTCATCCAGCCCGTGCCGATGCGGCGCAAGCTCACCGGGCTCGGGGTGTTCGGCTACCTGGTGGCGGCGAAGATCAGCATCGGCCTGCTCGGGATCTTCCTCACCTGGTCGCACGGCGTGGCCTACCCGTACTACGAGCACGTGCCGCGCATCTGGGGCCTGAGCGCGATCGAGGACCAGAACCTCGGCGGCGCGATCATGATGGTCGAGCAGTCGATCGTGCTGGTGATCGCGTTCGTGATCCTCTTCATCCGCATGCTGCTCCAGTCCGAGCAGGACGAGCTGCGGCGCGAGCGCTTCGAGGACCGCCCCGCGCCGACCGTTAGGGTCGGCTCGTGAGGCCGAAGCTCTACGTGTTCCCCGGCTCGCACCCGTGCGAGTGCGCCGAGGCGGGCATGCGGCTCAAGCGCATCGACCACACGCGGGTGAACCTGATCCCCGCCTTCCACAAGCTCGTGGTGCGCTCGCATTTCGACGGCACGACCGTGCCCGCGCTCGAGCTGGACGGCGAGCGGATCCTCGGCTCGCGCGCGATCCTGCGCCGGCTCGAGGAACTGCGGGCCGAGCCGCGGCTCATCCCCGCCGACCCGGCATTGCGCGCGCGCGTGGAGGAGGCCGAGACGTGGGGCGACGGCGAGTTCCAAGGGCTCGTGCGGCGAGTCGCCTGGGCGGGCCTCAGCCGCGACACCGGCGCGATGCTGAGCTACGCCGCCGACGCGAAGATGCCCCTCCCCCGCCCGCTGCTCAAGCTCGGCGCGCGGCCGGTGGCGGCCTTCGCCTCGCGCTTCAACGGCGCCGACGACGAGCACTCGCGCGCGGACGTGCGCTCGCTTCCGGGGCACTTCGACCGCATCGAGGGGTGGATGGAGGAGGGTGTGCTCGGCGGCGAGTCGCCCAACGTGGCGGACCTGCAGATCGGCGCGGCGATCCGCCTGCTCGGCACCTTCGAGGACCTGCGGCCGCTGCTCGCGGGGCGCGCGTGCGTGAGGCTCGGCGAAAGCGGCTTCGAGGCCCCGGTGGGCCGCATCCCGGCGGGCACGCTGCCCGCCGGGTGGCTGGCGCTCGAGCAGTCCGCCGGCTGACGTACTACCTCACTTGAGGTAGCCCCGCTTTCGCCCTGGAAAGCGAATTCGCGCATCCGTCCGTGAGGTTTCGCGGGGCCGCCCTGTTCTTACTTGTGAGACCGCAATCGATACCAGCAGGGAGCTGATAGTCATGTCTCACGGTCGTCATCGTCGTCGTCGCCGGCACGGATTCTTCAACGCTCAGGCGCCGGCGCAGAACAACGCAGGGAACGACTCGAGCCAGAGCCAGCAGTCGCAGAGCCAGCAGTCGCAGGAAGGCGACAAGGGTGGCGACGGCGGCGGGGACAACTAACCCTCGCGCATGAAACAGCCGCTGGCTAGAGCCGGCCGACGACCCCGCCTCACGGCGGGGTCTCGTCGTTGAGGACCGCCGTGCGCGAACGCATCCGAGCGCTGCTCAAGCCGAGCTTCGACGACGCCCAGCTGGTGCCGGAGACCCCGGCGGTGCAGGTGCGCGAGGTGTTCCGGCGCTTCTGGCCGTACGCGAAGCCCTACCGCCGCTGGCTGCTCGTCAGCCTCGTGCTGATCGCGGTCGTGCCGGCGATCGAGACCGCCACGATCTGGATGTTCAAGGTCGTGGTCGACCGCGTGCTCGTGCCGCACGACTTCGGCCCGCTCTGGTGGATCGCGCTCGCCTACCTCGGCCTGACGCTGCTCGCGGGCGTCGCGTCGTTCCTGGACGACTACATCTCCACCTGGGTGGGCGAGCGCTTCCTACTCTCGCTCCGCACCGGCTTCTTCCGGCATGTGCAGAGCCTGTCGCTCGACTTCTTCGACCGCCGCCGGCTGGGCGACCTGATCTCCCGGCTCACGGGCGACATCGGGTCGATCGAGACGTTCGTGCTGTCGGGCGTGGCCGACGCGATCTCCTACGTGTTCCAGATCGCGTTCTTCGCGGCCGCGCTGTTCTACCTGCAGTGGGACCTGGCGCTCGTGTCGCTCTTCGTCGCGCCGCTCTTCTGGCTGAGCGCGCGCCGCTTCTCGCGCCTGATCAAGCACGCCTCGCGTGAGAAGAGAAGGCGCAGCGGCTCGATCAGCTCGGTGGCCGAGGAGAGCCTCGCCAACGCCGCCCTCGTGCAGGCGTACAACCGCCAGGAGACCGAGGTCGAGCGCTTCCACCGCGAGAACCTGGGCAGCTTCCACGCGACGATGGCGTCCACGCGCCTGCGGGCGCTGTTCTCCCCGCTGATCGACCTGATCGAGCTGGCCGGTGCGCTCGTGGTGATCGGCATGGGCACATGGGAGCTGTCGCAGCACCGGCTGTCGCTCGGCGGTCTGCTCGTGTTCACCGCCTACCTCGCGCAGATGTACGGGCCGATCCGCAGCCTGGGCAAGCTCACGAACTCGCTGTACTCGGCCTCGGCGAGCGCCGAGCGGGTGATCGAGCTGCTCGACGAGGAGCCGTCCGTGAAGGAGGCGGACGAGCCGAAGCACCTGATGTACGCGCGCGGGTCGCTCGACTTCGACGACGTGAGCTTCCGCTATCCGGGGACTGCGGCCGACGCGCTGACGGGCGTGTCGTTCCACCTCGAGCCGGGCCAGACGCTGGCGCTCGTGGGGCCGAGCGGGGCGGGCAAGTCGACGGTGGCCAAGCTGCTCCTGCGCCTCTACGACCCGGCGGCGGGCGCCGTGCGCCTCGACGGCTACGACCTGCGCGAGCTGGAGCTGCACTCGCTGCGGGAGAGCGTGTCGCTGCTGCTGCAGGAGACGCTGGTGTTCGACGGCAGCGTGCGCGAGAACATCGCCTACGGGCGCGAGCGGGCGAGCGACCTCGAGATCGAGCGCGCGGCCCGCGCGGCCGACGCGCACGAGTTCGTCGAGCGGCTGCCCGGCGGCTACGACGCGCCGCTCGGGCAGAAGGGCCGCAAGCTGTCCGGCGGGCAGCGCCAGCGGATCGCCATCGCGCGCGCCATGATCCGCGACGCCCCGCTGCTGATTCTCGACGAGCCCACCACTGGCCTCGACGCCGAGAGCGGCGCGCGCGTGCTCGAGCCGCTGCGGCGGCTGATGGACGGGCGCTCGACGATCGTGATCTCGCACAACCTGATGACGGTGCGCGACGCGGACGAGATCCTGGTGCTCGACGGCGGCGCCGTGACCGAACGCGGCAGCCACGAGGAGCTGCTCGCGCGCCGCGGCACCTACGCGCGGCTCTACTCGCTGCACGCGGCCCCGGAGCCGGCGCTCGTGAGGAGCGCATGACGGCGCTCGTGGAGAAGCCGGCCGCCCCGCTCGGCGAGGGCGACCTGCTCGCGCCGGGCTACGAGGTGATCGCGCACCTCAGCCGCAGCGCGCTGCTCGACGTCTACGACGTGTGGAGCGACGAGCGCGACTGCCGCTGCGCGGCCAAGCTCCTGCGGCCGGACTGCGCGGCCGACACGCCCGCGCGGCGGCGGCTGCTCGACGAGGGAAGGCTGCTCGAGCGGCTCACGCATCCGCACATCGTGCGCGGCTACGAGACGCTCGAGAGCCAGCACCCGCTGGTGATCATGGAGACCCTCGGCGGCGCGACCGTGGCGCATCTGATCGAGACGCGCGAGCGGCGGCTGGCGCTCGGCGACGTGGTGTTCCTCGGCCTCCAGCTCTGCTCCGCGGTGGGCTACCTCCACCGCAACGGAATCCTCCACCGCGACCTCAAGCCCTCGAACGTGGTGGCGGAGAGCGGCCAGGCCAAGCTGCTCGACCTGAGCCTGGCCCGGCCGCCCGGCAGGGTGCGGCCCGGCGGTGGCACGCCCAACTTCATGGCGCCCGAGCAGGCGCGCGGCGGCGAGATCGGGCCGAGCGCGGACGTGTGGGGAATCGGCGCGGTGCTCTACTCGGCCGCGACGGGCCACGCGCCGTTCGACGCCGAGAGCGGCCGCTACCCGCAGCTCGAGCGCCGGGCCGACCCAGTGGGCGCGCATCGCCGCGTGCCGGCCGGCTTCTCACACGTGGTGGCCGGCTGCCTCGACCCGGAGCCCACGCGGCGGCCGGCCATCGCGGACCTCACGGACCAACTGGACGCACTTCTCGATTAAGCGCTGGCCGCCGGCGGGCCGGCTGCCTCCGGCTCGCCGGCCGCAAGCGCCGCCTCGAGAGCAGCGAACAGCTCGGTCCAGCCCGAGAACTCGAGCTCGGGCGTCCCCGGAAAGCTGGTCTGCTCCACCGGAAAGGCCGAAGCGGGGCGCGGGTGGCCGCAGCGTCAAGGTCACACACAAGCTGCGCGGCCACCGCGTGCAGTGCAGCGTGAAGGCAGCGAACGCGGCGGGCGGGGCCACCGCGCTCAGCGCACCCTTCCGCGTGCACTAGGCAGGGCCGTGCGTGGCGGCTTACTGCTCGATCACGGCGCCGTCTTGGATGCGCCGGTCGCCCTCGATCCGCACGGAGCCGCGGATCACGACGCTCTTCCCGAACGTCACGTCGCCGTCGACCGTAAGGGCGTCGCAGTCCTTCAGCGACGGCGCGCCGCCCGGGAAGTGGGCGTCGAAGTCGCGGATCAGCTTGTAGTGCTCGGAGTCGAGGCTCACGAGCGGCGGCTCGTCGCGGGTCAGGCGCATCTCGGCCTCGTCTGTGAGCTCGTAGGCATCCGAGCGGACCACGAGCAGGTCGTTCGTCGTCTTCACAGGGGCGAAGCGGGCGCGCGGCACCTCGATCGCCTCGGCGCCCTCGAACACGTCGATCGCGGCGCCCATCGCCGTCTCGAGCTGGAAGACGGCCGGACTCGACGGGTCGCCGGGGTCGACGGTCTTCTTGTTGACGATCATCGGCAGGCCGAGCACGCCGCTGCGCTCGTCGAGCACCTTCTTCAGGTTGTTGAGGTTGAGCCAGAGGTTGTTGCAGTTGAAGTAGCGGTGGCGCTCGATGTCCTGGAAGGCGTCCTCGTCCTCCGGGCGCGTCTGCGCGGACTCGCGCAGCACGAGGCCGTCGCCCTTGCGGCGGGCGATGTGGCCGCCCTTGCGATCGCTCGCCGAGCGGCGCAGCACCTCCATCGCGAACGGCAGTTGCTCGCGGGCGAACCACGCGAGGATGCGCGGCTCGAGCACGGCGCCGAGGTTGTCGGAGTTGGCCACGAAGGCGTACTCGTAGCCCTTGCCGAGCAGCTCGTCGAGCATCCCCGAGGTAACGAGCGACGTGTAGAGGTCGCCGTGGCCGGGCGGCGCCCATTCGAGCTCGGGATCGGCCGGCCAGCTCGCCGGCGTGAGGTCGTCGGCGAGGATCTTCGGCACGCGCCCCTGCACGAAGTCGAGCGGCACGTCGGCCTCGAGGCCGGGGTAGCGCTCTAGCGCCCTCAGCGACTCCTCGCGCGTGCGGAAGCTGTGCATCAGCACGAGCGGCAAACGGACGCCGTGCTTCGCGCGCAGGTTCAGCACCTGCCGCGCGATCACGTCGAGGAACGTGATCCCGTCCTTCACCTCGAGCAGCGACTTCGCCGCCGTCATGCCCATGCTCGTGCCGAGTCCCCCGTTCACCCGGATCACGGCGGCGCGCTCGAGCGCCCGCCTTCCCTCTTTGTCCGGTTCCGGGAGCTCAGCCGCCGACGGCAGGTCGCGCGCGGGCTCGATCTCGTCCTCGGCGATCGTGCCGGTCTCGCCCTTCGCCAGCCGCTCGTAGTAGTGGCGGAAGTTGTCGATCGCGATTTCGGGCGCGCCGTCGGCGCGCATCTTCTCCACCGCTTGTTCGAGACCGTCGGGCATGGGGGCCCGCGATGCTATGAAGTCGCGCCGCGCGGCGTCGGCGTCAGGTGTCTTTGAAAACGCACGGTTTCCGTGCGTTCTGGATGACACCTGGGCTCAGTGGACGATGTGGATGCGCTCGCAGCCGTGCAGCGAGTCGGACTTGTCCGCCTTCCCGCTGTCGTTGCCGGGGCCGCAGTTCACGACATCGCGCGCGCCGTCCGCCGCGTTGATGTGGTCCTTGCCCGCCCCGCCGGAGATCCGATCCTGGCCGGGCCCGCCGGAGATCACGTCATCGCCCGGTCCGCCCTTGAGGAGGTCCGCGCCGTCGCCGCCGAGCATCGTGTCGCTTCCGGCGCCGCCGTTCACGCAGTCGTCGCCGGCGCCCGCGCGGATGAAGTCGTCGCCACCCAGCGCGTTGATCACCTCGCCTCCAACCGTGCCGGTGAGCTTGTCATCCCCGCGCGTGCCCGCAAGCGGACTCGTGCAGCGTCCGATCTGCGGCGTGAACGTGACCGTCGCGCTGTCGTTGGCGGAGTTGGGGTCGCTCGGCCTTTGTGGGGACAAGCCGATGGTGGCGGTCAGTGTTACGGGGCTCGCGTCCTTCACCCGTACCTGCCAGGACTGAGAGGCGCTGGTGCCTTTGGCGATGAACCCCGTCGTGAACCTGCAGCACGACGTAGGCGAGCCAGGCCCAGGCACAAATGACACATTGGGCGCTGCGACGTTGACCCTGATGAAGCCCACCGTCGCCGCTGGCCCCAGGTTCGTGACCGACGCGGTCATGGTGATCTGTTGCCCGACGTAAATCGTGTCCTGAGGGACCGTGAGACCTGCCTGGAGGTCAGCTGGAACCTTTGAGGGCGCGCCGTCCGCAAGCGAAGGCGCGAGCGCAAGCGCGCACACGCACACCACCAGCGACCAGAGCCGCCGGCTCAGCATGAGCTGACCATACGTGCGACACCAGGTCAGCGCAACTGCACTGGTTCAAGTGCCCTGCTCCCAGGAGCTGAGGTAATCGAGCTGTTTCTTCGTGAGCTCGTCGATCGTCACGCCGAGCGCCTCCAGCTTGAGGCGGGCGATCTCGCGGTCGATCTCGTCCGGCACGGCGTGCACGCGGTTGTCGAGCGCTTCGCCGGCGCGGGCCAGGTGCTCCACCGACAGCGCGTGCGCCGAGAAGTGCATGTCCATCACCGCGCCGGGGTGGCCTTCCGCGCCGGCGAGGTTGACCACGCGCCCCTCGGCCAGCAGGTGGAGGCGGCGGCCGCCGGCCAGCACGTGCTCCTCCACCAGCGGGCGCACGGCCCGCTTCGACTTCGTGAGCTTGTCGAGCGCGGGCTTGTCGATCTCCACGTCGAAGTGGCCGGCGTTGCAGAGCAGGGCGCCGTCCTTCATCGCCTTGAAGTGGGCGCTCGAGAGCACGGCGCGGTTGCCGGTCACGCACACGAACACGTCGCCGAGCGGCGCGGCCTCGAGCGCGGGCATCACCTCGTAGCCCTCCATCGCCGCCTCGAGCGCACGCAACGGATCCACCTCGCACACGATCACCTTCGCTCCCGCGCCGCGCGCCCGGAGCGCCACGCCGCGCCCGGCCGACCCGTAGCCGATCACCACCAGGCGGCTGCCCGCGAGCAGCACGTTGGTGGCGCGGACGATGCCGTCGAGCGTCGATTGCCCCGTGCCGTAGCGGTTCTCGATCAGCGAGGCCGCGGCGGCGTCGCTCACCGCCAGGACGGGAAATGCCAGCCGCCCCGCCGCCTCCAGAGCGCGCACGCGCAGGGCGCCCGTGCCGGTCGACTCGGTGCCGCCCACGATCTCGGGCAGCTGCTTCTCGCGTTGCGAGTGCAGCACTGAGATCAGGTCGGCGCCGTCGTCGAGCGTCACGCGCGGGTGCTTGTCGCATACGGCCTCGATGTGGCCGTAGTACTGAGCCGGGCTCTCGCCGTGGATCGCGAACACCTCGGCGCCATGCCGGTCCACCAGCGCAGCAGCCACATCGTCCTGCGTGGACAGCGGATTGGAGGCGCACAGAGCCACCGATGCTCCACCAGCGGCAAGCGCGCGCACGAGCCCCGCCGTCTCAGCCGTCACATGCAGGCACGCCG
>DASXCV010000024.1:0-3983 GCA_036491015.1 Thermoleophilaceae bacterium
CCTTCAAGTACGACGCCACGCCCCCGACGATCGCTTCGGCCGGTCTCGACCGCCCGCCAGACTCGAACGGTTGGTACAACCACACGGTCGGCCTGGCGCTCACGGCCAACGACAACCTCTCGGGCTCCGCTGGTTGCACCACGCCGACGTACTCGGGCCCGGACGGCGCGGGCGCGCAGCTCGCGGGGACCTGCAGCGACGTCGCAGGCAACACCGTCACCGGCGGCACGACCTTTGGCTACGACTCGACGGCGCCGGGCGTGAGGGTCGCGGCGGACCGTTCGCCTGACCACAACGGCTGGTACAACCACCCGGTCTCGTTCGCCGTCTCCGGGGCGGACGCGGTGTCGGGGGTCGCGGCCTGCAACGGCAACACGACCTACTCAGGTCCGGAGAGCGGCGCCGCGGTGGTGGGCGGCGAGTGCAGGGACAACGCGGGCAACGTCGGGTTCGGCGGGACTGTCTTCAAGTACGACGCCTCGCGGCCCTCGCCGGCCGACGTGCAGGTGACGCCGGGCAACCGCCGGGTCGACGTGAGCTGGACGCTGCCCTCCGACGCCACGAGCGTCACGCTCGTGCGCGCGCTCCAGGGGAGCAGCGCGGCGCCGAAGGTCGTCTACGCCGGCACGCACAACTCGTTCGTCGACACCCATCTTCAGAACGGCGCGAAATACAGCTACACGGTCGCCGACATCGATCAGGCGGGCAACTCCACGACCAAGACGGTCCGGGCGATCCCCACCGCGTCGAGCCTGCGGCCCTTCGTGGGCAGCGTGGTGGGAGCGCCGCCGCTGCTCACCTGGAAGAAGGTCAAGCGCGCCCGCTACTACAACGTGCAGCTCTACCTCGGCAGGACGAAGGTGATGAGCAAGTGGCCGCACACGGCGTCGCTGCAGATCCCGCCGACCTGGCACTACCGCGGCAAGACCTACACCCTCACGCCGGGCCACTACCGCTGGTACGTGTGGCCGGGCTTCGGCTCGGTGTCCGCGCACCGCTACGGCGACCGCATCGGGCGCAGCAGCTTCCGCGTCACGGGCTGAGCGACTCCCCTAGAGGGGGATGTTCCCGTGCTTGCGCTTCGGCTGGTCGACGCGCTTGGTCTGCAGCGCCTCGAGTGCCTTGATGAGGCGCGGGCGGGTCTCGTGCGGGATCAGCACGTCGTCGATGTAGCCACGCTCCGCCGCCGAGTAGGGATTGGCGAAGCGCGCCTTGTAGTCGGAGATCAGCTTGCCGCGCCGCTCGTCGGGCGTGGGCGAGGCGGCGATGTCGCGCCGGTGGATGATGTTCACCGCGCCGTCCGGCCCCATCACCGCCACCTCGGCGGTCGGCCAGGCGAAGTTGAAGTCGGCGAGCATGTGCTTCGAGTTCATGACGTCGTAGGCCCCGCCGTAGGCCTTGCGCGTGATCACCGTGAGCTTGGGCACCGTCGCCTCGGTGTAGGCGTAGAGCAGCTTGGCGCCGTGGCGGATGATGCCGCCCCACTCCTGGCTCGTGCCGGGCAGGAAGCCGGGCACGTCGGTGAACGTGAGGATCGGGATGTTGAAGGCGTCGCAGAAGCGCACGAAGCGCGCGCCCTTCACCGACGCGTCGATGTCGAGCACGCCGGCGAGTTGCGCGGGCTGGTTGCCGACGATCCCGATCGCGTGGCCGTTCAGCCGCGAGAAGCCGCAGATGATGTTCCGGGCGTAGTGCTCGTGCACCTCGAAGAACTCGCCGTCGTCGACGATGAGGTGCACCACGTCGCGCATGTCGTAGGGCTTGTTGGGGTTGTCCGGCACCACGTGGTCGAGCGCCTCGTCCATGCGGTCGGGGTCGTCGCCGGTGTCCAGCCGCGGCGCCTTCTCCAGGTTGTTCTGGGGCAGGAACGAGAAGAGGTAGCGCACGTCCTCGAGGCAGCTCTCCTCGTCGTCCGCGGCGAAGTGCGCGACGCCCGACTTGGTGTTGTGCGACATCGCGCCGCCGAGGTCCTCGAACGTGGCCTCCTCGCCCGTGACCGTCTTGATCACGTCGGGGCCCGTGATGAACATGTGCGAGGTCTCCTTGACCATGAAGATGAAGTCGGTCATGGCCGGCGAGTAGACGGCGCCGCCCGCGCACGGGCCCATGATCACGCTGATCTGCGGGATCACGCCCGAGCACTGCACGTTGCGCACGAACACGTCGCCGTACGCGCCGAGCGAGACGACGCCCTCCTGGATGCGGGCGCCACCCGAATCGTTGAGGCCGATCACGGGGCAGCCGATCTTGGCCGCCAGGTCCATGATCTTGCACATCTTCTCGGCCATCACCTCGCCGAGGGAGCCGCCGAAGACCGTGAAGTCCTGGGAGAACACGCAGACGTCGCGGCCGTCGATCTTGCCGTGGCCGGTCACCACAGCGTCGCCCCAGGGGCGGTTCTTCAGCATGTCGAAGTCGAACGTTCGGTGCCGAACGAAGGTGTCGAGCTCCTGAAAAGTGCCTGGATCCAGCAGTTTTTCCACGCGCTCGCGAGCGGTGAGCTTGCCCTTTTCGTGCTGCTTCTCGACCGCCTTCTCAGACGCGGAGTGGACCGCGGCCTCGCGCAGCTCCTGGAGCTGGGCGAGCTTTTCCTCGTATGTCTCGGGCACCTTTTGGCGGCTCATCGGGGCGGGGAGGTTACGGGATCACGCGTTGCGGGTGGCCGGAACTTCCGGCCGGGCGTGTAGTTGTCTCACCATGCGGACAGCCCTGATCGCCGCTCTTGCCGCGCTGGTGGCGCCGGCCGCCGCCCACGCCTACACGCCGACCGAACGGGCCCTCTACCAGGACGGCCCGAGCGGCCGCTACCTCCTCGACCAGGGCTGGAGCACCGCTCGCGGTCCAGCCGGGCCTTGGCGCACCGTGCGGATTCCGAACGCCTTCAACGCCCGCGATTTCAGCAAGCGTGGCGAGCTCTCCCGCGTGCAGTGGTACCGCGAGCGCTTCTCCCTGCCATCCGACGCCGGCGCGACGAGCTGGCGCATCCGCTTCGAGGACGTGAACACGAGCGCGACGGTGTGGCTCAACGGCATCCCGATCGGCTCACACACCGGCGCCCACCTGGCGTTTGAGCTGCCGGCCAAGGCCATCCACAGCGGCGCCAACACGCTGCTGGTCCGCGTGCAGGGACACGCCAGCCGCAACGACATCCCGCCGGCCGGCCGCGAGCGCGGCTGGTGGAACTACGGCGGCATCCTGAGGGAGGTCTACCTGCGGAAGGTCGGCAACCTCGACCTCGGCGACCCGCAGATCGCGACGACGATCGGCAACCCCGCGCAGGTGACCTTCAGCGCGGAGGTGAGGAACACGGGAGCGACGGCCGCGCCGGCGGACGTGGCGCTGGCGATAAGCGGGCCGAACGGGTTCACGCTGTCGGTGCCGGTGGTCGGTCCCGCCGATGTGGCTCCCGGCGGACTGGAGAAAGTCACGGGAACGTTCGAGATCCCGAACCCCGCTCTGTGGAGCCCGGCCAGCCCGAACCTCTACGACATCGAGGCCACGGCGGGAACCCAGACCACCCAGATCCACTTCGGCGTGCGCCAGTGGTCCAAGGCCGCCGACGGCCAGCCGCTTCTCAACGGGCAGCCGCTCCATCTGCGCGGCGCGAGCTTCCAGGAGGAGAACCTCGCCCGCGGCGCCGCCCTCACCGGATCCGACGAGGACACGATCGCCGCCCAGCTCACCACCCTCGGAGCCGACTTCACCCGCGCCCACTACCCGCCGAGCGAGCGCCTGCTCGAGGCCTTCGACCGGCTCGGCATCGTCTTCTGGGAGCAGATCCCGGTCTGGCGCCTGAAGGGCAAGGACCTCGCGCGCCCCGATCTCCGCCGCACGATCCTCGACCGCCTCAGGCAGACGGTCCTCAGAGACCGCAACCATGCCGCGGTGATGACGTGGGGGGTGGCGAACGAGATCGTCCGCGGCGGCTCGGCGGAGACCAGCTACCTGACCCAGGCGAAGGCGCTCGTCCGCAGGCTCGACCC
>DASXCV010000025.1:0-4744 GCA_036491015.1 Thermoleophilaceae bacterium
GACGTGCAGGCGGCCGCTCGCCGGCTCGACGGGATCGCGCACCGCACGCCGGTGCTCAGCTCGCGCACGCTCGACGAGCGGCTGGGCGCGCGCGTCCTGCTGAAGGCGGAGTGCGTGCAGCGCACCGGGTCGTTCAAGTTCCGCGGCGCCTACAACAAGATCTCGTCGCTCGGCGACGAGGAGCGCGGGCGCGGGGTGGCCGCCTTCTCCTCGGGCAACCACGCGCAGGCGGTGGCGCTCGCCGCGCGCCTGCTCGGCACGAGCGCGACGATCGTGATGCCGGAGGACGCGCCGCAGCTCAAGCTCGACGCCACCCGCGGCTACGGCGCCGAAGTGGTGACCTACGACCGCTACAACGAGGACCGCGAGGCGATCGGCACGCGCCTGGCCGAGGAGCGCGGCCTGGCGCTGGTGCGCCCGTTCGACGATCCGCTCGTGATCGCGGGGCAGGGCACGGCCGCGCTGGAGCTGCTCGAAGACGCGGGCCCGATCGATCTGCTCCTGGCTCCGGTGGGGGGCGGCGGGCTGATCGCGGGCTGTGCGACCGTGGTGGCGCCGGACGCCCGCGTGGTCGGCGTGGAGCCGGCCGACGGCGACGACACCCAGCGCTCCCTTGCCGCCGGCGAGCCGGTCGAGATCCCGGTAAGCCATTCGATCGCCGACGCCCTGCACGTGCCGAAGCCCGGCGACCTGACGTTCAGCATCAACAAGGAGCTGCTCGAAGCGGTGGCCACGGTGAGCGACGAGGACCTGATCGACGCAATGAGGTTCCTGTTCGAGCGCCTGAAGCTCGTAGCCGAGCCAGGCGGCGCCGCCGGACTGGCAGCACTGCTGGCAGGAAAGATCGACTACGAGCCCAACACGACCATCGGCGTGATCATCTCAGGCGGCAACATAGGAGCCGACCGCTTCGCGGAGCTCCTAGCAACCAGCAACTAGCAACCAGCAACTAGCAACTAAGCCGCAGCCGCCTGCTGTTCGACTTCCTGAATCGAACGCGGCGGCGGACCAACGTACTTGGCAGTAGGCCGGATCAGCCGCGCCTCGCGCTTCTGCTCCAGGATGTGCGCGGACCAGCCGGCCACGCGCGCGCACGTGAACATCGGGGTGAAGAGGTCCGGCGGCACGCCGGCGAAGTCGAGCACGACCGCGGACCAGAACTCGACGTTCGTGGCCAGCACGCGGTCGGGCTTGCGGGCGTGCAGCTCCTCGAGCGCAGCCTTCTCGAGCGCCTCCGCCACCTCGGCGCGCGGGGCGTTGACCTCCTTCGAGGTACGACGGAGAACGCGGGCGCGCGGGTCCTCGGCGCGGTACACGCGGTGGCCGAACCCCATCAGCCGCTCGCCGCGGTCGAGCAGGTCCTTCACGTACTGCTCGGCGTTCCCCGACTGCTCCACGTCGTCGAGCATCTTCAATACTCGCGAGGGCGCGCCGCCGTGCAGCGGACCGGAGAGGGCGCCCACGGCGGCGGACAGGCAGGCGGCCACGTCGGCGCCGGTGGACGCGCATACTCGCGCGGTGAAGGTCGAGGCGTTCATGCCGTGCTCGGCCGCGGAGATCCAGTAGGCGTCGATCGCCTTCACGTGGTCGGGGTCCGCCTCGCCGCGCCAGCGGATGAGGAAGCGCTCGGGGATGCTGATGGCCTCGTCTATGTCGGCCTGCGGGATCGGCGGCTTGCCGGCGCCGCGCGCGGACTGCGCCACGAACGAGAGCGCCATCACGGATGCGCGGGCGAGGTCCTGGCGCGCCTGCTCGTCGCTGATGTCGATCAGCTCCTGGAGCCCCCACTCCGGACCGAGCATCGCGAGCGCCGCCTGCACGTCCACGCGGGCGCTGCCCGAGCGGATCGAGAGCGGATGCGGCTCGGCGGGCGGCAGGCCCGGATCGAAGGTGCCGTCGACGAGCAGGCCCCAGACCTTCTCGAAGCGGACCTGTCCCACGAGATCCTCGATGTCGACGCCGCGGTAACGCAGCGCGCCACCCTCTTTGTCGGGCTCGGCGATCTCTGTGGCGAAGGCAACTACGCCCTCGAGGCCAGACTGGACCTCGCTCGTCATATCGACAACTCCCTCAAGACTCGGTTTTGTGCCGAGCGGAGGATATTGAAAGGCGGGTGCAACCTTGCCTCACCCGAGCGCGCCTGAGAGGATCGCCTCGCGCGGGTGGCGCGAGATGCCCCACATAAGGAGGACTCCGATGTCTACCCCCGCCCTCGACGAAGCGCGACTCGAGCAATTCCTCGGCCAGATGGTCGGTGACATGAGTGCCGGAATCGGTGCGCTCATGACCCGCATCGGTGAGCGCACCGGCCTCTACCGGGCACTCGCTGGAGGCTCCTGGCTGAGCTCAGACGAGGTTGCGGACGGCGCCGGCTGCGACCGCCGTTACGTGCGCGAGTGGCTCGGCAGTCAGGCGGCCGCCGGCTACGTGGAGTACGACGCCGACGAGGAGCGCTTCCGCCTGCCCAACGAGCACGCGGCGGCGCTCGTGGACGAGGACGGTCCCTTCTTCCTGCTCGGCGCGTTCGACCTGTTCGCGTCGATCTGGGCCGACGAGGAGCGCTTCGTCCAGGCGTTCAAGACGGGCGAGGGCATCGGCTGGCACGAACACGACCAGCGGTTGTTCAGCGGAACCGAGCGCTTCTTCCGGCCGGGATACAAGCTGCACCTCGTGGCCGCATGGATCCCCGCGCTCGACGGGGTGGAAGAGAAGCTCAAGGCGGGCGCGAAGGTGGCCGACGTCGGCTGCGGGCACGGCGCCTCCACCACCATCATGGCCGAGGCCTACCCCAACTCGGAGTTCATCGGCTTCGACTACCACGGAGAGTCAATCGCCCGGGCGCGCCAGCTCGCCGCCGAGGCGGGTGTGGCAGACCGCTGCGTGTTCGAGGTCTCCTCGGCGCAGGACTTTCCGGGCACGGGGTTCGACCTCGTCTGCAACTTCGACTGCCTGCACGACATGGGCGACCCGGTGGGCGCCGCCAGCCACACGGCCTCGGCGCTCGCCCCCGACGGCACCTACATGATCGTCGAGCCGATGGCCGGCGACACCCTCGCGGACAACCTCAATCCGGTGGGCCGCATGTACTACTCGGCCTCGTCGATCATCTGCACCGCCAACGCCCTTTCGCAGGAGCCGGGCAAGGCGCTCGGCGCCCAGGCGGGCGAGCCGGCCCTGCGCGAGGTGCTCGTGGAGGCGGGCTTCTCGCGGGTCCGGCGCGCCGCTGAGACGCCTTTCAACATGGTGCTGGAGGCGCGCCTGTAGAAGCCCGCCGTGCTCACGCACTGAAGTGGAAATACAGCGGCAGGATGAAGGTCGCGAGGAAGATCAGCGCGAGCCCGGAGGCGATCAGCGTCTTGATTTTCGTCGCGTGACCCACCACCGCGATCAGGAAGCCGACGCCCAGCAGGATCAGGTAGCGCTTGGGGTCGGTTGCGACGTCCTGGCCCGGCAGGCCGGGCAGGTCTCCTAACACCCCCATCCACGGCAGGCCGGGCAGCATCCCGCGAAAAGTATCCTTGCTCGCATGTCCAGTGCGGAACAAGGCGGAGTGCCGGAGATGCGTGACTCGCTCGAGCGGGTGGGATACCTCGCCGGGGAGTCCACCGCGATGGTGGCCTACCTCGCCAGCGAGCTCGGCAAGCCGGTGCTGGTGGAGGGCCCCGCGGGCGTCGGCAAGACGGAGCTCGCGAAGGCGCTCTCGCGCGCCACGGGCCGCAAGCTGATCCGGCTTCAGTGCTACGAGGGTCTCGACGAGGCCAAGGCTCTCTACGAGTGGAATTACCGCAAGCAGCTCCTGCGCATCCAGACCGAGGCCGCCGACACCGGCTGGGACCAGGTGCAGGACGACATCTTCGGCGAGGAGTTCCTGCTCACGCGCCCGCTGCTCCAGGGCATCGCGTCCGACGACCCGGTGGTGCTCCTGATCGACGAGATCGACAAGACCGACCAGGAGTTCGAGGCGATGCTGCTCGAGGTGCTGTCGGACTTCCAGATCTCGATCCCCGAGCTGGGGGTGGTGGAGGCGAAGAGCATGCCGATCGTGCTGCTCACCTCGAACAACTCGCGCGAGCTCACGGAGGCGCTCAAGCGCCGCTGCCTGTACCTGTGGCTCGACTACCCGACCACGGAGCGCGAGCTGGAGATCGTCCGCCTGCACGCGCCCGAGCTGCCGGAGACCGTCGCGCGCCGCCTGATCGAGGTCGTCGGGATGGTGCGCGAGCTGGACCTCAAGAAGCCGCCGTCGATCGCCGAGTCGATCGACTGGGCGCGGGCGCTGCTGCTGCTCGGCGCCGACGACATCACCCCCGAGGTGTTCCGCCAGACGATGTCGATCATCGTCAAGCACCGCACGGACCTCGACATCGTCGCCGAGCGCGTCGGCATGAAGCTCGGTATGGCGGCGTGAGCTTCGACGCCCAGCTGCTCGAGCTGGGCGACGCGCTGCGCCTCGAGGGCGTGGCCATCGGGACGTCGGAGCTGATGGACGGCTTCGCGGCCCTGCGCGAGGTCGGCTGGACCGATCCCGCGACCTTCAAGGAGGCGCTCGCGGCGACGCTCGTCAAGTCGCCCGAGGACCGGCGCGTGTTCGAGATCGTGTTCGAGCGCTTCATGTTCCGCGCGGCCGAGGAGGCCGCGATCCGCGAGGGCGTGCGCGAGTCCGGCGAGGGCAACGATGCCGCCGCCGGCCAGGGCGACGAGGGGGCGGAGGGCGACGGCGAGGGCGACGGCGTCGCCGAGCAGC
>DASXCV010000026.1:0-4687 GCA_036491015.1 Thermoleophilaceae bacterium
TGCTCGCGATCGCCTACGAGCACTTCATTCAGGTCGCTGCCCACCGCCGTCATGGGAATCCTCCGATCGGACATACCGTTGGAATGTGACATACTAACCGTATGGCCGTGACCGGCGAGTTGCGCTCTGCATCGCCGCGCAACCGCAGTGCCACGCGCAGGTCCGAGAACGCCGAGGCCACCAGGGCGGCCCTGCTCAAGGCGGCTCTCAAGCTGATCTCGGCGCGCGGATATGCGGATGTGTCGATCGACGAGATCTGCCGTCGCGCGCGTGTGACCAAGGGGGCGCTATACCACCACTTTCGCGACAAGCGCGACCTGTTCCGCGCGCTGTGCGAGTACGTGGAGGAGGCCTGGGTGGACGAGATGGTGGCGGCGGTGTCCGCCGAGCGGGACGCGCTGCGGCGGCTCGAGCTCGGCTGCGACGCCTTCCTCGACGGCTGTCTCGATCCCGCCCGCCAGCGCATCCTGCTGCTCGACGGCCCTGCCGTGCTCGACTGGGAGGAGCTGCGGCGGATCGACTCGCGGCGCGGCCTCGGGCTGATCGGCGGCGCGCTCACGCAGGCGATCGAGGCGGGCCGCGTGGAGTCCCAGCCGGTCGAGCCGCTCGCCCACCTGATCTACGGCGCGCTGAGCGAAGCCAGCCTGGCGATCGCCCGCGACGACAAGCCGGAGGCGGCGCGCCGGCGGATGGGCGTGGCGATGCGGCGGCTGATCGAGGGACTGCGCCCCGCCGACTCGGAGTGACGCGGCTCGAAGCGTCCGCGCTCGACGCGCCGCGGCAGGGGCGCGGGCCGCTCGTGCTCCTGGTCCACGGCAGCGTGGTGGGCGCGTCGGTGACCTGGCGCAAGCAGACACCGCTCGCCGAGCACTGGACGCTCTGCACGCCCAACCGCCCCGGCTTCGGCGCGAGCCCGCCGATGGAGCGCGGCGACTTCGAGGCCGAGGCGCCGCTGATCGCCGATCTGCTCGGCGACGGCGCGCACCTGGTGGGTCACTCCTACGGTGCAGTGATCGCGCTGTTCGCCGCGGCGCTGCGGCCCGAGGCGGTGCGCTCGCTCACCGTGTCCGAGCCCGGCTCGCTGGGCGTGGCCGCCGGCCACCCGGCTGTGGACGCCGTGATCGCGTCCGGCACCGAACTGTTCCGCCGCGGGCCGGAGATGGACCCGCGCGACCTGCTGCTGTTCTTCCGCGCGGGCGTGGGCTCCGCGCACGTCACCCCGGACGAGCTGGAGGGCGACCTGCTCGCGGGCGCGCGGCTGCTCATGCGTGAGCGACCGCCGTGGGAGCTCGACCCGCCGCTGTCCGCGCTCGCCCGAGCACCCTTCCCAAAGCTCGTGATCTCGGGCGGCCACTCCGACGTGTTCGAGACCGTCTGCGACGCCGTGGCCGACGGAGTCGGCGGCGAGCGCGCCGTGATCCCGGGGCGCGGGCACTCGATCCCCGCCACGGGCGCTCCCTACAACGAGCGGCTGCACACCTTTCTCAGCTCGTGCGAGGAGTCGGGCTACGATGCCCGCCCATGGGCGGGACCATCGAGCGCACCCTCGAGCTGATCCCGCCGTCCAGGCGGCCGGGTAAGGACGCCATCCGGGACGGTTACCTCGACCTGCTCGGCGAGGAGCGGGCGACAGGCTCGGGGCTCGGGCAGCAGCTGATGGAGAGCGCGGGGCTCGCGCGCATCTACGAGCGGCTATGGCGTCCACTGCTCGGACGGCTGCTGCTCGGCGCGATGGGACCGGGCATGCGCGACGAGCACCGCATCGCGGTCGAGATGCTCGAGCTCACGGAGGACGACCGGGTGCTCGACGTGGCGTGCGGCCCAGGCAACTTCACACGCGCGTTCGCGCGCGCGGACGCGGAGCTGGTGGTCGGGCTCGACGCCTCCGCGGCGATGCTCGCGCGGGCCGTCCACGAGACGCGTGCGGACAACGTGGCGTACGTGCGCGGCGACGCCTCGGCGATGCCGTTCATGGACGGCGTCTTCGACGCCGTCTGTTGCTTCGCCGCCCTCTACCTGATCGAGGATCCGATGGGCGCGCTCGACGAGATCGTGCGCGTGCTCGCCCCCGGCGGGCGCGTGGCGCTGCTGTCGAGCGTCAACCGCGGACTGCTCCCCCATGAGCTCACCAACGCCGTGGCTCGCCCGCTGAGCGGCATCCGCATCTTCGGCCGCGACGAGATCACCGACGCCCTGCGCGAGCGCGGCCTCGAGCACGTGGCCCAGCGCGTGACCGGCCTCGCCCAGTTCGTGTCCGCCCGCAGGCCGGACTAGAGCGCGGCCCGGCGGCGCTCGAGCTCCGCGCGCTCCACCGCGTTCGATGTCAGCTCAGTCGCGCGCGTGTATGCGCGCGCCGCGCCCTCGCGGTCGCCGCTGCGGCGGAGCAGCTCGGCGTGGGCGGCGTGCAGCGGCTGGTAGTTCGCGAGCGCGGCGTCCCCCAGCAGCGGCGTGAGGAGCGAGAGGCCCTCGGCAGGCCCGCGCGCGAAGGCCACCGCCACGGCGCGGTTCACCTCCACCACCGGCGACGGCTCGAGCCGCGCGAGCGCGCCATAGAGGTCGGCGATCTGCTGCCACTCCACCTCCTCGGGGCTCGGCGCCTCCACGTGCAGAGCGGAGATCGCGGCCTGAAGCTGGTACGGGCCGGGACGGCGCAGGCGGAGCGCCTGCTCGAGGGCGCGGAGTCCCTCGCGGATCCGGCCCTGGTCCCAGAGCGAGCGATCCTGCTGGTCGAGCGCCACGTAGCGGCCGGCCGGGTCCACGCGCGCGGCCCGGCGCGCGTCGTGCAGCAGCATCAGGGCGAGCAGGCCCCACACCTCCCCGTCGTCCGGCATCAGCCTCGCCAGCAGCCGCCCGAGCCGAATCGCCTCGCTGCACAGCTCGCCGCGCACGAGGCGGTCGCCGCCACTCGCCTCGTAGCCTTCGTTGAAGATCAGGTAGACGACCATCAGCACGCCGCGGAGGCGATCCGGGAGCACGTCGTCGGTGGGCACGCGGTAGGGAATGTGGGCGTCCGCGATCTTGCGCTTGGCGCGCGACAGCCGCTGCCCCATCGTGGGCTCGGCCACCAGGAAGGCGCGAGCGATCTCGCCCGTGGTGAGCCCGCCGAGCATGCGCAGCGTCAGCGCCACCCGCGCCGGCAGCGCGAGCGCCGGATGGCAGCAGGTGAAGATCAGGCGCAGGCGGTCGTCGTCGACGGCGCTCGCCTCGTCGAGCGCATCGGGCCGGTGCTCCTGGGCGTCGAGCCGGGCGAGCTCGGCCAGCCGGTCGGCGCGATCGGCGAGCGAGCGCGTGCGCCGCAGCCGGTCGATGGCTCGCCGCCGGGCCGCGGTGGTGAGCCACGCGCCTGGGTTGTCCGGCACGCCATCGCGCGGCCAGGTGGCCACCGCGGCCGCGAACGCATCCTGCACCGCGTCCTCGGCGAGCTGGAAGTCGCCCACGTGCCGGATCAGCGTGGCCAGCACCGCCGGGCGCTCCTCGCGGAACGCGAGCTCGACGGCGGCGGCTGGGTCGTCAGTCCCCAGCCGCCGTTCGCCGGACATCGTCACTGCTGTGCTTGAGCCTGGCCCTGCCCCGCCTCGGCGAACACCGCGGACATGTCCATCACGGGCCGCACCTCGGTGGAGCCGTAGTGGATGTTCGGCATCCGCGACGCATAGCCGAGCGCGGTGTCGAGGTCCGGGCAGTCGAGCACGTAGTAGCCGGCGAGGAACTCCTTGGTCTCGGCGAACGGACCGTCGACGAGCTGGGTGTCGCCGTCACGCACGCGCACGGTGGTCGCGGTATCGAGGCCCTGGAGGGCATCGCCCGCCACGTGAACACCAGCGTCGATCAGCGACTGCGTGTATTCGAACCACTTCGCGCTCTCCTCGGGGTTCGTGCCCGCGGGCGGGCCGTCGCCCGGGGTGTAGATCAGCAGCATGTACTGGGGCATGGTCGCCTCCTGTTCTCGGATTGCCGCGCCGTGTGGGCGGCCTCACCAAGTCGACGCTGCAGGATCCCCGATTTCGACAGCCGTGGTTGTTAAGTGTTGGCGGTCGCGCGCGCGAGCACCTCGCCGAGCTGGTCGAGCAGGGTGCCGCTGCCGCCCTCGCGGCGGTCGGGCTGGTCGAGACCGTCGAGGAATGCGCCCTGCTCGGTCATCGTCAGCCGCGTGCCGCCGTCCACTGCCTCGAGCTCGATCGTCGTCAGCGACACGGAGATGCGCTGGTCGTCCATGTGCATGTCGTAGGCGTAGACGATGCGCTCGTCTTCCACGATGTCCTGGTAGATCGCGTCGAAGCTGAAGGTGGACTTGCCGGTCGGGCCGCCCTGGCCGCCGCGCCACGACTCGCGACCGCCCACGCGGAAGTCGAGCTCGTAGTTGCCGTTGTTGTCACCCGGGCTGCCAAACCACTGGCTCTTCGCCTCCCGGCTGGCCCAGGCGGCGAACACGCGCGCGGGCTCCGCCGGGTAGGTGCGCTCGAGCACGAAGGTCGAATGGACAACTGATCGGTCGCTCATTTCTTGCTCCTTTTGGGCTTCGGTTGATCGGGTTTGTCGGCCAGGTATTCCCCCAGCCGGTCGAGGCGCTCCTCCCAGCTCGTGCGCCGCTCGGTGATCCACTGCTCGGCCGAGCGCAGCACGGCCGGCTCGATCTGGCAGGTGCGCACGCGGCCGAGCTTCTCGGTCTTCACGAGGCCGCTCGCCT
>DASXCV010000027.1:0-11972 GCA_036491015.1 Thermoleophilaceae bacterium
GGCGTTGGCTTCGTCGGAGTCTGTGAAGTGGAGCTGGTCGGGCATGCGTCGATCGTAGCTTCTGCGCGCCGCGGAGTGGATACGCTGCCGCCGTGCTTCCGGTGGTGGCGATCCTCTGTGGCGGCAAGGGCACTCGCATGCGCGAGGGCGGCGAGAGCCTGCCCAAGCCGCTCGTCGAGATAGGGGGCAAGCCGATCCTGTGGCATGTGATGTCGCTCTACGCGGGCCAGGGGTTCGACCGCTTCCTGCTGCTCACAGGCAACGGGGCGGGGAAGGTCGAGCGGTTCGCCGCCGATCTTCCCTGGGACGTGACCTGCGTGGACACCGGCGCCGACACCCCGACCGGCGGGCGCGTTCACCGCGCGCGCGAGCAGCTGAGCGGCGACACCTTCTGCCTGACCTACGCGGACGGCGTGGCGGACATCGACCTGCGCGCGCTGCTCGACTTCCACACGCGCGAGGGCGGCGCCGCGACGATCACGGTGGTGCGGCCGGCGAACCCGTGGGGTGTCGCGGAGCTGGACGGGAACGCCGTGGCGGGCTTCCGCGAGAAGCCCAGGCTCGACGCCTGGGTGAACGGCGGCTTCATGGTGATGGAGCCTCGCGCGCTCGACGCGATCGGGCCCGACCACGTGCTGGAGCGCGAGCCGCTCGAGCGCCTGGCGCGCGAGGGCGAGCTGTTCGCCTTCCGTCACGAGGGCTTCTGGGACTGCATGGACACCTACAAGGACACCCTGCTTCTCAACGAGCTGTGGGACAGCGGCGACGCGCCCTGGCGGCCGCTCGTCGAGGCATGAGCGGCCGCTACGACGGCCGCACCGCGCTCGTCACCGGGGCGCAGGGGTTCATCGGCTCGTGGCTTGCCGAGCGGCTGCTCGACGAGGGCGCGCGCGTGGTCGCGCTGCGGCGCGACGTGCCGGCGCTCAGCCGCTTCAAGCTCGCCGGCCTCGAGGAGCGCTGCGACGTGGTGCAGGGCGACCTCCACGACTTCGAATCGCTCTTGCGCATCCTCAACGAGCACGACGTGGCAATGGTCTTCCACCTCGCCGCGCAGACGATCGTGGGCACGGCCAACCGCTCGCCGCTGTCCACGTTCGACACCAACGTGAAGGGCACGTACACGCTGCTCGAGGCGTGCCGCGCGATCGGCGTGGTGGGCGAGCCGGTGAAGGCGGTGGTCGTCGCGTCGTCGGACAAGGCCTACGGCGAGCACGCCGAGCTGCCCTACACCGAGGACTACGCGCTCGAGCCGCGCTACCCCTACGACGTCTCGAAGGCCTGCGCCGACCTGATCGCGCGCTCCTACGCCCACGGCTTCGGGCTGCCCGTGGCGGTCACGCGCCTCGCCAACGTCTACGGCGGCGGCGACTTCAACTTCTCGCGCATCGTGCCGGACACGGCGCGCTCGCTGATCAAGGGCGAGCGGCCGGTGATCCGCTCAGACGGCACGCCCGAGCGCGACTACCTCTACGTGCAGGACGCGGTGGACGCCTACCTGGCGATCGCGGACTCGCTGGAGCTCGAGGAGCTGCGCGGGCGCGCGTGGAACGCCGGCAACGGGCAGCCGATCGCCGTCAGGGATGTCGTCGCCCGGCTGATCGCCGCGTCGGGCAGCACGGTCGAGCCGGAGATCAAGGGGGAGGGCAAGCCCGCCGGCGAGATCGACCGCCAGTGGCTCGACTCGACCGCGATCCGGACGGAGCTCGGGTGGGAGCCGAAGTGGGAGCTCGACGACGGGCTCCGCGAGACGCATGCCTGGTACCTGCAACATCTGAGCTAGACGTTGCGTAGCCGCCGGGGCGAGCGGTAGCTTGTCCGCACACCACCAGGGAGGCGCGGATGCGGGCTGCGGAGATGCGGGAGGTCGGTCGGCTGGCGGGCGAGGCTGTTGGGGGCTTCGCTTCCTTCGTCGGGGAGATGCACGAGGGCATCGCGTCGCGCACGTTCAGGGCGCTCGGGCCGCTCGGCGTGCCCACCCGCCTGGTGCACGAGCGCGCCACCGGCGCGATCTACCCGGCGGTCCGCCGGGCGCTCGCCGCCGGGCCGCGCAACGGGGCGAACGCGCTGGCGCGACGCGCGCCCGCCGGCGCTCTGCCCGCCTCTGCCTCGCGCGCGGGTAGCTTCGCCCTCGGCGCGCTCAACGGCGCCATCGGAGACGCTCTCGCACGCTCGGGCAGCGAGTTGGCGCTGACCATGAGCGCCCGCCGCGACACCACGCCGGCCACCCCGAAGATCGTGGTGTTCGTGCACGGGCTCTGCGAGACCGACGATGCCTGGAGCCTGTTCGGCGACAAGCCGGCCTACGGCGACCGCCTCGCGGAGGATCTCGGGTATTCCGCGGTCTACGTCCGCTACAACACCGGCCTGCACATCTCGGACAACGGCCGCCACCTGTCCGAGCTGCTCGACGGGCTTGTGAGCGAATGGCCCGTGCCGGTGGAGGAGATCGTGCTCGTCGGCCACTCGATGGGCGGCCTCGTGTGCCGCAGCGCCTGCCACCTGGGCCACGCGGACGACAGATTCTGGATCGAGCCGCTCCGCCACGTGTTCTGCCTTGGCACGCCGCACCTCGGCGCCCCGCTCGAGAAGGCGGCCAACGCGGCCGGCTGGGCCTTCGGCCGGCTGCCCGAGACGCGCGCGTTCGCCAAGGTCGTGAACGGCCGCAGCGTGGGCATCAAGGACCTGCGCTTCGGCTCCTGCTCCGAGGCCGACTGGTGCGACTGCGACCCGGACGAGTTCCTGAAGGACCGCTGCCAGGACGTGCCCTTCCTCGAGACGGCCACCTACTACTTCATCGGCGCCACTCTCTCGCGCGAGGAGCACGGAGTGCTCGGGCGCGTGATGGGGGACCTGCTCGTGCGCTACCCGAGCGCCTCAGGCGGCGGCAGGCGGCGGCGCGTGCCGTTCGAGCTCGACAACGGCGCGCACCTCGGCGGCGCCACTCACTTCCACCTCCTCAACCACCCGGCGGTGTACCACCAGCTGAAGGCGTGGCTCGAGCGACCTCGTCTCGCGCTCCTGCCCGCCGCCGTGTGAGCGCGCCCATCGCCACCAGCGCGCCCACGCTCAAGAGCGCGATCATCACCGCCATCGGCACCGCCGTGTGCTTGCCCGCCACGCCCACGAGCGGGGCCACGCCGGCGCCGAACACGAACTGGAGCATCCCGAGCAGCGCCGAAGCGCTGCCCGCGGCCTCCGGATGGTCGGTGAGGGCCAGCGCGGTCGAGTTGGGCATCACGATGCCCACGGACGACACCACCACGAACAGCGGCACGATCACCGCCCACACGCCGAGCCCGCCCACGAGCACCAGCGTGAGGAGCACGACTCCGGCGCCGGCGCCCGCGAGCAATGCCGCTCGCAGGAGCGCGCGCGGCGTGTGGCTCGAGAGCAGCCGGTGGTTGAGCTGGCTCGCGGCCACGATCCCACACGCATTGGCGGCGAACACCGCGCTGAACACCTGCGGCGATATGCCGTAGATGTCCTCGAGCACGAACGGCGAGCCGGCGATGTAGGAGAACATCGCCGCGAACGAGAGCCCGCAGGTGACGGCGTAGCCCACGAACACCCGGTCGCGGCACAGGCCGCGCATGGTGGCGAGCGTGGCGCGCAGGCCGTCGGTGCGCCGGCGCTCGGGCGGCAGCGTCTCGTGGAACGCGGCGGCGGCGCCGAGCAGCAGCACGCCGCCGATCACAGCCAGCGTGACGAACACGCCGCGCCATGAGGTGACCTTCAGCAGCTGGCCGCCGATCACGGGGGCGAGGATCGGCGCGAGGCCGTTGACCAGCATCAGGATCGAGAAGAAGCGAGCGGCTGCCACGCCGGAGTACAGGTCGCGGACGGCGGCACGCGAGATGACGATGCCCGCCGCGCCCGCCAGCCCCTGGACGAGCCGCAGGCCGGTGAACACCCCCAACGACGGCGACAGCGCGCAGAACAGCGACGCGACCGAGTAGGCCGCCACGCCGAACAGGAGCGGCCGACGGCGTCCGAGCCGGTCGCTGAGCGGTCCGGCGAGGAGCTGACCGAGCGCCAGCCCGATCAGGCAGGCCGTGAGCGTGAGCTGCGCCCCGGATGCGCCGGCGCCGAAGCTGCGCGCCATTGCCGGGAGCCCGGGCAGGTACATGTCGATCGACAGCGGCCCGAACGCGGTCAGCGAGCCAAGCACGAGCACGAACAGCAGATGCTGGCGCCTCGAAGTGGGTGCCGACGGCGAGATCACGCGCGAAGCCTAGATGGGGGTCACACCCGGGCCGAATGAGGCCTTACCCGCATGGGCGGAGAGTCGGCGAGCCGCGAGTGTTGACCACGGATGCTCCCCCGGACCAGTAGGCCACTATGACCGTACGACCGTTCGACATACGCGCGAGTCGTCGAGCGGACGACGGTCAGGCCTTGGGTGGAGCCATCCGCGTGTTGGTGGTGGATGACCATGCCGCTGTCCGTGTAGGCCTCGGTGGGCTCTTGGAGGACCGCACGGACTTGGAAGTGGTCGCCACCGCTGCGAGCGCGCGGGAGGCGCTGGCCGATGCAACAAGGGTCGCCCCGGAAGTCGCCGTTGTGGATTACCACCTCGACGACGGTGACGGCCTGTCGTTGTGTCGTGCCCTAAAGCGCCTCCCGCGTCCGCCACGCGTGCTCGTCTACAGCGCCTACGCCGACGGTCTGCTCACCGCCGCGGCGGTGGTCGCGGGTGCCGATGCGGTGATCAGCAAAGGCAGCCTCGGCGAGGAAGTCGTCAGGACCATCAGGGTCCTGTCCCATGGCCGGCGTGCGATCCCTCCCATCCCTCGCGCCGTCCAGCGGTCGCTCCGCGCGCGACTCGAGCCGTCTGACCAGGCGATTCTCGGGATGCTCCTCCAGGGCATCGCCCCCTCCGAGATCGCGGACGTGCTGGGCATCAGCCCGTCCCGGCTCGAGTCCCGGCGGGCGGCCATGCTCAGCGCGTTGACTGCCCTCGACGACGCCGAACCCTTGCGCGAGCCCGCAAGCGCATGGGGGTAAATGGCCGCGTCGCCTCGCAGACCGCTCGCGTGCTGGTGGTCGACGACCACTCGGCCGTGCGATCTGGGATCGAGGCGCTCCTGGAGGGCGAGCCCGATCTCGAGCCGGTGGGGACTGCATGCGGGGCGGAAGAGGCCCTCGCGCTGGCGCGGGAGCAGCGGCCCGACGTAGCGATCGTCGACTTCCAGCTCGGGGACCGCGACGGGCTGTCGCTATGCCGCCAGCTGAAAGAGCTTCCCGATCCCACGCGCGTAGTGGTCTACAGCGCCTTCGCCGATGGCCCGCTGGCGCTGGCTGGAGTGATCGCGGGCGCGGACGGCGTGGTGCACAAGGCGGCACTGGCCTGCGAGCTGTGCGACACGGTTCGCGCGGTCGCGGCCGGCGGCACCGCGATCCCGCCCGCGGCGCCCAGCGCGCGCGCCGTGGTAGCGGCACGGCTCGACCCCGAGGACCTGCCGATTCTCGCGATGCTGCTCGACGGCACACCGCCGGAGGAGATCGCGCGTGTGATGGGCATGCGCCCCAAGTGGCTTGCCGCCCGCCGCTGGGCGATGCTCGAGCGCCTTCGCAGGCTGCCCACCAGGCGCAACGCCGCGGCCGTCCGGGACGATCCGGACTGGCCGAAGGGCACGCTGCCAGCCTAAGCTGAGGAGTGCTTATGAGTCGCGCTCCCGCGCCGACCGCGCCGGCGGAAGCAAACGGCGCCGGTCCCGAGCAGAGCCCTGGCGTACGCCAGTACACGCCCTTGTTCAAGCGCGTCGCCGCGCTCAACGCGGCGGTGGTGGTGGGCGCGTGCGTGGTCACGATCCTGGTGCTCTCCCCAGGCAAGTTCCACTCCTTCGCGGCGAGCGAGGCGATCGTGCTCGCGGCGTCACTGATGCTCGTGGTGGTGATCAACCTGCTGCTGCTCCGGCGCGCGCTCGGCCCGCTCGAGGCGCTCACCGCGCTGGCGCGCAGGGTGGACCTGACACGGCCCGGGCAGCGCGTGCCGGTGGGTCGCTACCAGTCCGAGGTGAGCGAGCTCGCGACCACCTTCAACGAGATGCTCGAGCGCCTCGAGAAGGAGCGCCGCGACGCCACTCGGCGCGTGCTCGCCGCCCAGGAGGGCGAGCGCCTGCGGATCGCGCAGGAGCTGCACGACGAGGTGGGGCAGACGCTCACGGCGGTGCTGCTTCAGCTCGGGCGCAGCGCGCGGCGCGCGGACCCCAAGCTCGAGTCCGAGCTGCTGGAGACGCAGGAGACGGCACGGGCGTCGCTCGAGGACGTGCGCCGCATCTCGCGCGAGCTGCGTCCCGAGGCGCTGGATGACCTCGGCCTCGTGAGCGCGATCGTCGCGCTCACCGAGCGCTTCTCCCAGGGCGCCGGACTGAACGTGCGGCGCGTGCTCGACCGCGAGCTGCCGCCGCTCACCGAGGAGGCGGAGCTCGTGATCTACCGGGTGGCCCAGGAGGCGCTCACGAACGTGGCGCGCCACGCCGGCACCGACAAGGCCGAGCTGAGCCTGACGAGCTCGAACGGGCGGCTGATCCTGCGCGTGGCAGACGACGGCCGTGGCTTCGACCCGAGCCGCGCGGAGGGCGGCGGCCTGCGCGGGATGCGCGAGCGGGCGGTGCTCGTGGGCGCGCAGCTCGCGGTGTCGCGGAGCCCGCGCGGCGGCGCCGAGGTGCGCCTGAGCGTGCCGGTGGCGGAGGAGCGCGAGTGACTCCGCTGAAGACGCGCATCCTGCTGGCCGACGACCACGCCGTGGTGCGCCGGGGACTGCGGCTCGTGCTCGAGTCGGAGCCCGACCTCGAGGTGGTGGCCGAGGTGGGCGACGGGGCCGAGGCGCTCGAGCGCGCGCTCGACGAGGACGTGGACCTGGCGATCCTCGACGTGACGATGCCGCGCATGACCGGGCTCCACGCCGCCTCCGAGCTCCATCGCCGCCGGCCCGAACTGCGGGTGCTCATCCTCTCGATGCACGACAACGAGCAGTACCTGTTCGAGGCGCTCAAGGCGGGCGCCTCCGGCTACGTGCTCAAGTCGGTGGCCGACCGCGATCTCGTGGAGGCCTGCCGCGCGACCATGCGCGGCGAGCCGTTCCTATACCCCGGCGCGATCAACGCCCTGATCAAGGACTTCCTGGCGCGCGCGCGCGCCGGGGAGGACGTGAGCGATCCGCTCAGCCCGCGCGAGACGGAGATCGTCAAGCTGATCGCCGAGGGGCACACCGGCCGGGAGATCGCCGAGGCGCTCGTGATCAGCGAGAAGACGGTCGAGCGCCACCGGTCGAACATCCTCGAGAAGCTGGGGATGCGCGACCGGGTGGAGCTGACGCGCTACGCGATCCGGCGCGGGCTGATCGAGCCCTAGAACTTGGGCGGCATCGCCGTTCAAGTGACAGTCGGCACAGTCGATCAACCGGAGCGGTGCAGGAAATGCTCGCGAAGGCCCACAGCTTGAGGGTGACTGTCAGTCGTGCGCTGCCGCGCGGTGGCACGCTGCCCGCCGAGGATTGGAACAGGCGGCACGCGGTGATCGTCGCCGCCACCTGGGCATGCGTGCCGGTGCTGCTCGCCTACAGCCTGGCCGAGGGTTATCCCGCCTGGCACACCGGCGCGCACCTGGTGTCGATCATCCCGCTCGCCGCGATGGCCACCATGCGCCGCTTCGGCCGCAAGATCCGCACCGCCGCCGTGGCGCTCGCGATGCTCACCTGCTGCGCGCTCCTGATCCACATGTCGGGCGGGCTGATCGAGATGCACTTCACCTTCTTCGTCGTGGTGGTGGTGCTCACGATCTACGAGGACTGGACCGTATTCCTGCTCGCGATCGCCTTCGTGCTGATCCACCACGGCGTGATGGGCACGCTCGAGCCGCACGACGTCTACAACCGCCCGGATGCCTGGCAGCACCCGTGGAAGTGGGCCTT
The DNA here is from genome assembly GCA_036491015.1 of Thermoleophilaceae bacterium. Taxonomy (GTDB): domain Bacteria; phylum Actinomycetota; class Thermoleophilia; order Solirubrobacterales; family Thermoleophilaceae; genus JAICJR01. The sequence continues at coordinate 7,916 of DASXCV010000027.1, forward strand.
CATCCACTCCGCATTCGTGGCGCTGGCGGGCGCCGCCGGGGTGATCGCCTGGCGGCTCAACGAGGACGTGCGCGTGCGCATGCAGGTGGCGCAGCGGGAGCTCGAGGTGATGTCGCTCACTGACCCGCTCACCGGCCTGCCCAACCGCCGCAGCTTGCTCGCCGACCTTGCGGCGGCGCTCGACGAGGAGCGGCCGGCGCTGCTCGTGCTCTTCGACCTGAACGGCTTCAAGCACTACAACGACTCCTACGGCCACATCGTGGGCGACTCCCTGCTCGAGCGCTTGGGCGGCCAGCTGCGCAAGGCCGTCGAGCCGACGGCAAAGGCCTACCGGCTCGGGGGCGACGAGTTCTGCGTGATCGCGCCCGATCCCGGCGCCGCGCGGCTCGACTTCGAGCTGACGGTGGCGGCGGCCCTGTCCGAGGTGGGCGACGCCTTCACCGTCACGAGCTCTTACGGGTCCGTGCTGCTGCCGGAGGAGGGGCACTCGCCCACCGACGCGCTGCGGCTCGCCGACCAGCGCATGTACGCGGAGAAGAACAGCCGCCGCATCTCGGCCCGCAGCCAGAGCCGCGACGTGCTCGTGCAGGTGCTCACCGAGCGGGTGCCGGAGCTCGGCGCGCACGGCGACGACGTGGCGCGCTTGGCGCTCGCCGTGGGCCGGCGCATGGGGCTCGGCGACGAGCAGCTCGAGCAGCTCCAGCACGCGGCGCAGCTCCACGACGTGGGGAAGATCGCGATCCCGGACGCGATCATCGGCAAGCCCGCTGCGCTCGACGACCGCGAGTGGGAGTTCATGCGCCAGCACACGGTGATCGGGCAGCGGATCATCTCCGCCGCGCCCGCGCTCGGCAGCGTGGGCGAGTTCGTCCGCGCGAGCCACGAGCGCTGGGACGGCACGGGCTATCCGGACGGCCTGCGCGGCGAGGAGATCCCGCTGCCGGCCCGCATCGTCGCGGTCTGCGACGCGTATGACGCGATGGTCACGCAGCGTCCGTACGGCAGTGTGATGCCGGTGAACGACGCACTGTTCGAGCTCGAGCGCTGCGCCGGGACCCAGTTCGATCCGCGGGTGGTGGGCGCGTTCTGCATCGCCGTCCGCGACCTCGAGCGCGCTTCCGCCGGCGCTTCCTGACCCGCTACTCGGGCTCGGGCTCTTCCTCGCCCGGCCAGGAGCCGGTGACCTTGTGGAAGCTGCGCCGGCTGCCGTGATCGGCGAGCCCGCGGACAGCCCTGAAGATCGCGCCCTCGAGCGCGAGCGCGGCGAGCATCTTCGCCACCGAGATCTCGCGGTGCTTGGCTTCGGGCGGCTCCTCGTGGTCGATCACGCTCCAGACCTGCTCGAAGATCTTCTTCGAGACGAATCCGGCGATCACACCGCCCAGGATGCTGAAGGGAAGGAAAAGCAGCTTCATCGCGGCCGAGGGTAGCGCAGCCCAGAGCCCCGGCGCGGGACCGGAGTTCTGGGGTGCTACTGAGGGAGGGGGAGAAACGTAATCGCTGCGCGGCGGCGATAGGCCGACGAGGAACGATTACCGGACGCACACTACGAGGCTCCCGTCGATGAGTCCAATGCATCTTTTATACTTAATCCATGCGCCTAAGGCATGAGAAGGCCGAATGACAATCGACGAGCTGCGCTGGTTCGTGGCGGTGGCGGAGCGCGGGCGCGTGACCCAGGCGGCCGAGGAGCTCCACATCAGCCAGCCTGCGCTCTCGCGGGCGCTCGCCCGGATGCAGGCGGAGCTGGGCGTGAGCCTGTTCGACCGCAGCGGCCGCACCCTGCGCCTCAACCGCTACGGCGAGCTCTACCTCGAGCACGCCAGGCGAACGCTCGCGGAGTTCGACGCGGGCGGGCGCGCGCTCGAGGAGCTGGCCGGGGGCGAGCAGGGGCTCGTGTCGCTCGGCTTCGCGCCCACTCTCAGCACATGGCTTGTGCCCGCGCTCGTGTCCGCCTTCCGGGACGAGCACCCCGGACCGCGCTTCCAGCTTCACCAGGACACGGTGCGCCAGCTCGTGGACCTGCTGCACGAGGGCGGTCTCGACCTGCTCATCACCCCGCGGCCGGGCGACCCCGGCCTCGGCTGGCGCGCGCTCGGCAGCGAGCGCCTGCAGCTTGCGGTGCCGGCCGGGCACCGGCTGGCCGGGCGACGCCGCGTGCGCCTCGCGGAGGCGGCGAACGAGCGCTTCGTGATGCTCAAGCACGCGTTCGACTTCCGCGACCTGGTGGAGGACCTCTGCCGCCGCGCCGGCTTCGAGCCCGAGAGCGGCTTCGAGGCCGAGGACGTGGCCAGCGCCCGCGCGCTCGTGGGGGCGGGGCTGGGCGTGGCGGTGGTGCCGCCGCTCCACATCACCGGCACCGAGCTCGCGCGCGACGCCCGTCATCTGGAGCTGAGCGACCCCACCGCCGTGCGCAGCATCGGGATCGTGTGGGACAAGCGGCGCTACCGCTCGCCCGTCACCGAGCTGTTCCGCGAGTTCGTCGTCGCGAACGGCCGCTTCGTGTCTACGAGCTGAGCGCGGCGAGCGCGTCCGCGTGGCCCGCGCAGTCGTAGAGCGTGCCGCCGCTCACTCCGCTCACCGTGACCTTGGTGCAGGTCTGCTCGACGGCGGCCATCAGCTTGCTCGAGCCCACGCGGCTGTCCTGGCCGAAGCCGCCGCTGCTGTCGGCGAGCACCCAGCGGATGTGGCCGGCGCGCACCTGCCCGGCTAGCCACTTCACGCTCACCTCGCTCTCGCGGCCGGAGAAGCCGCCGAGACCGGCCACCTTAGCGCCGGAGGTGATGATCGAGGACGCCGCGCCCTGCTGGCTCGACACGCCGATCGTGCCGCCGCCGTGGGCCTGCACGTACTTCTCGATGGCGCTGATGGAGGAGCCGTCGGAGCCGAACGGACCGGCGCCCGCGCCGCCACCTTGAGCCGTGGAGCCGGAGGCGCTCGGGGGCGTGAAGCCGCCCTGGGCCTGGGAGCCGGAGGCACTCGGGGGCGTGAAGCCGCCCTGGGACTGGGAGCCGCTGCCGCTCGGGGGCGTGAAGCCGCCCTGGCCCTGGGAGCCGGTCCCGCTCGGCGGGGCGAAGCCGCCGCCCTGTGCCGCGCTCGGCGGTCCGCCGAAGCCGCGGCCGCCGCGGAAGCCGCCGCCGCCCGCGCCGGTACCGCGGCCGCCCGGGCCGCCCATCGAGGCGCTGGCGGGGCCGCCCGCGGGGAACGTGCCACCGGTGGCGTGGCCAAGCGTGTCGACCGCCCAGCTCGCCGGCGCGAGCAGCAGCAGGAACAGCGCTGCGGCCAGGATCGCGGCGCGCACCCGCGTGGAGGAGGCGATCAGCACGAGCGCCGCTCCGATCAGCGTGCCCACCACGAGCAGCGGCCGCAGCCAGCCGAACTCGCCCGGCAGGTTGTGCAGCACCAGCAGCTCCGTGACCAGCCCGCCGACGAGCGCCAGCGCTCCCACGATCCGCGCGCTGCGCTCGCCGGAGAGTGCGTGACCGGCCGTGGCGCCGATGAGCGCCGCCGCGAACGGAGCGACGAGCGACACGTAGTACGGGTGGAAGATCCCCTTGGCGAAGCTGAACGCGATCGCCGTGGTGAGGAAGGCGCCGCCGATCGCGATCAGCCAGCCGCTGCGGGCGTCGGAGCGCCGCAGCCGGGTGGCCACGAGGATGCCGGCGCCGCCCACGAGCGCGACCCCGAGCAGCCAGCCCGCCTGGCCCCCGAGCGCGTTGTTGAAGAGCCGCAGCACCCCGGTGGAGCCGCCGAAGAAGCCGCCGCCACCTCCGCCGGCACCCGGGCCGGCCGCGCCGGCGGGCCCGCCGGCCTGGCCGGCGATCCGGCCGACGCCGTTGTAGCCGACGATCAGCGAGAAGACGCTGTTGTCGCTGGTTCCCGAGATCCACGGCCGGTCGGCCGCCGGCGTCAGGGCGACGAGGGCCGGCCAGGCGCCGCCGACGAGGACCATCGCCCCGCCGCCGGCGAGCAGCGACCGCAGCGCGGCGAGCCGGCCGCGCCGGGCGACCCACAGGTGGGCGGCGACGATCCCGGGGACGACGGCGAACGCGACGGC
>DASXCV010000028.1:0-4933 GCA_036491015.1 Thermoleophilaceae bacterium
GACGTCCGAGACGATCAGGTCCGGAGCCTGCTTCTGAACCAGGTTCCAGGCCTCGAGGCCGTCGGACGCGGCCGTCACGTCGTAGCCGGCCGCCTCGAGCAGCGCCTTCTCGAAGGTCCGGATCGTCACCGAGTCGTCGACCACGAGGATGCTCTGCTTGGAATCAGGCTTCGCCTTCTTGTGCGCAGTACGCGGTGCGCTGTGCGCAGTGGCCTCAGGCCCGGCAGCCGTGCGCGGCGCCGCGACCGGCGCCTTGCCGGAGGCCCTGAGCAGATCGAGCACGTTCAGGATCGGCACGACCTCGCCGGTGCCGACGATCGTGGCGGCGGCGATGTGCCGGACGCGGATCAGCGGCTTCGGCAGCGTCTTCGTGGCGATCTCCTGGGCGCCCAGCAGGCCGTCCACCAGGAACGCCGCGCGGCGGTCGGCCGAGCCGAGGATGATCGCCGGCTGGTTGGCGGCCTCGAACGGCTCGGTCGGCACGCCGAGCACGTCGCCGAGGCGCAGCAGCGCCATCGGACGCTCGTCGATGCGAATCGCCTCGTGGCCCTGGGTGTGACCGATGTCCTCGGCCGACAGGCGCACGATGCGCTCGACGTTCGTGATCGGGATGCCGAAGGTCTCCTCGCCGGCCTTCACGAGCAGGCAGCGCGTGGTGGCGACGCTGAGCGGCACGCTGAGGGTGAACTTGCTGCCCTCGCCGAGCGTCGACTCGACGTCGATCATGCCGTGCAGGCGCTCGATGTGCTCGCGCACCACGTCCATGCCGACGCCGCGGCCGGAGAGGTCGGTGACCTCCTGTTTCGTGGAGAAGCCCGAGCGGAAGATGAGCCAGAGCGCCTCGCGCTCGCTCATGCCCTCGGCGTTCTCGGCCGTGATCAGGCTCTTCTCGACCGCCTTGCCCTTCACCTTGGCGACGTCGATGCCGGCGCCGTTGTCCACCACCTCGATCACGAGGTCAGCGGCACGCTGGAAGGCACGCAGGACGACCTTGCCCTCGCGCGGCTTGCCGGCCGACTCGCGGGCGTCGGGGAGCTCCATGCCGTGGTCCACCGAGTTGCGGACCATGTGGGTGAGCGGCGAGCGGAGCTGCTCGAGCACCTGCTTGTCCACCTCGGTCTCGCCACCCTCGATCGTGAGCTTGACCTCCTTGGACAGCTCGCGAGTCATGTCGCGGACCATGCGGGGGAAGGTGTCGAAGATCGTCGACACCGGCAGCATGCGCGTGCGGCGCACATCGTCCTGTAGGTCGGTGGTGACCTGGGCCATGCGGCGGCTGTCCGCCTCGAACTTGCGGCGCAGCTCGCCGAGACCGTTGCGGACGTCGCGCATGCGCTCGTCGCTGCGCTCCAGGAACTCCACGAGGTGGCGGGAGTCGGACAGCGCGCCCTCGTCGCCCTCGAGCGCCAGCTCGAGCACGCGGGCCGGGCGGGTCTTGCGCCAGCTCTCCTCGATCTCGAGCAGCGAGTCGAAGAGGCCGCGAACCTCGGCCATGCGGTGCTCGGCGCCGATGCGGGCGGCGAGCAGCTCGCCCACCTGCGCCATCAGCGCGTCGAGCTTGCTGGTGGCCACGCGAACGGTCTCGTCGCGCTCCTCGACCTTCGTGGGCTTCGTCTTCGGCTTCGCGGCTGGCTCGGGTGTCGGGTGCTGGGTGTCGGGTGTCGGGACTGGGGCCTCGGCCTTCGGGGTCTCCGCGACCGGCTTCTCCGCCTTCGGCTTCTCCGCCTTCGGCTTCTCTGCCTTGGGCGCCGGCGTGGCGGCTGCGGCGCCGGCCTCGAGCAGGGCGCATAGCGCGTCGATGTCGACGTCGGCGGGCGTGCCGACGAGTCCCTCCTCCACGAGCGCGGTGAGGGCGTCGAGCGCCTTGTAGGCCAGGTCGAACACCTCGGCGTCGGCCTCGAGCTCGCCCTTCTGGATCACGCTGAAGAGGCTCTCGAGCTTGTGCGCGACGGCCTCCACGCGGTCGAGGCTCACGGCGCGCGACGCGCCCTTGAGGCTGTGGGCCTCACGGAAGATCTCCTCGAGCAGCGGGCCCTTGTCGTCGCCCTCGGCCTCTTCGAGCGCGAGCAGGCGCTGGTTGATCGTCTGGAGCTGCTCCTTCGCCTGGTCGGCGAACGTGGCGAGCAGCAGCTGCTGAAGCTCGTCGTTTGACATGGACATGGCTTGGTTCTCCTGGGCTCGTCGAAGGGTTGGCCGGGCTTAGGCGGACTCGTCGTCGACCACCAGAGCGGGGTCGGACAGGAGTGCCTCGAGGTCGAGGACCGAGAGCATGTCCGGGGTAACCCCACGGACCACCTCGGCCTTGCTCGAACCGTCCGCCACGGGCGGGCCGATCTCGGAGCTGCGGACCTTGCGGATCTCGGCCACCTCGTCCACGAGCAGGCCCACGCTGAGCCCGGCACGCGAGACGAGCGCGACCTTCGGGTGCTCGACGCCCTCTGAAGCGGGCAGACCGAGGTAGCGCTCGATGTCGAGCACCGGGTACATGCTGCCGCGCAGATTCACCACGCCCGTCCAGAAGGCCGGGGTGCCGGGGATCGGCGTGACCTTGTCGAGCGGCTCGATCTCCTGCACGTCCTGAACCTCAACGGCGTAGCGCTCGTCACCGACGACGAGGACGACCATGCCGATCGTCTCGCCGCTCTCCGCGTCCTCGGACGAGCGGGAGAGCGCGGCGGCGCGCTCCTCGAGGATCGGGGTGATGTCCTCGACCGCGGCCTGAGCCACCAGCTCGGCGGCGGGAGCCGCGGGAATGAAGTCTTGGGGTTCGGACATGGAGGTGTTTTCCTTCCTTGGAATCGGCGGGCGGCCACCGCCGCACCTACGCCCCGGTGATCGGCCTCAGCACGCGTGTCTTGAGGCTCCGGCGGGCCCTGTTGAAGGGGCCGAAAACGGGTCGAGCCCGGCGCGAAGGCCGGGCTCGACGATGCTGCCGGATGTAGGTCGCCTGCGGCTCAGACCTTGTACTGAGACGCGAGCTCCTGCAGCTGGCCGGCGACGGCGTTGAGGCCCTCGGCGGCGGTCTGCGACTGCTGTACCCCTGCGACAAACTCGCCCGTTGCCTGGCTCGTCTCCTGCATGCCGCGCGCGATCTGGTCCATGCCGGCGTTCTGCTGCTGCACCGACGCCGAGATCTGCTCCGCGGACTGGGCCGCCACGCCGCTCGCCTCGGCGAGCTGGGCGATGATCTCGCCCGCGCGCTCGGCCAGGTGCGTGCCGTGCTCCACCACCTCGGTGCCCTGCTGGGCGGCGGAGACCGCGGCGCGGGTGGCGCGCTCGATCTCCTCGAGGATCGACTGCACCTGCGCCGTGGCCTGCTTGGACTGCTCGGCCAGGTTGCGCACCTCGTCGGCCACGACCGCGAAGCCCTTGCCCTGCTCGCCCGCGCGCGCCGCCTCGATGGTCGCGTTGAGCGCGAGGAGGTTGGACTGGTCGGCCAGGTCGTTCACGGCGTTCGTGATCTCGCCGATCTGAGCGGTGCGCTCGGACAGCGCCTGCACGTCCTCGGCGATGCCCTCCACCCGGTGGCGGATCTCGGCCATGCCCTCGACGATCGCGTGCACCGCCTCGGCGCCCTCGTCGCCGTGGCGCACGGACTGCTGGGCGCGCTCGGCCACCTGCTCCGCCGTGCGAGCGGTCTGCTCGGCGGTGGCGCGGATCTCCTCGGTGGCGGTGGTGGTCTCGTTGATCGCGGCGGACTGCTGGTTGGCGCCCGCCGACTGCTGGCTGGCGGTGGCGAGGATCTCGGACGCGCTGGCGGAGATCGCGCGGGCGCCCTCGAGCACCTGCGAGGACATGCCCGCGAGGCTCTCGACCATCGTGTTGAGGTTGTCGCCGAGGTGCGTGAGCTCGTCGTTGCCGCCGACCTCGACGCGCGAGCTGAGGTCTCCCCCGGCCACCTGCGTGGTGAAGTCGGAGTAGCGGCGGACGCGCGGCACGATCTCGCGGATCAGCCACACCGTGCCGGCGAGGCCGAGCAACGCCGCGATGGCGACCATGATCAGCGTCAGGCGGTTGCCGCTCGAGGCGAGCGACTCGGCGCCCTTGAAGCCACTCTTCGCGCTCGCGTTGGCAATCGTCGAGAGCGTCTCCATGTTCGTCTTGAGCGGATCCATGCGCTCGTCGAGCATCCCCGCGACGTCGCCCTGGGTCCTGCCGCCCTTGGCCGCGAACTTGCCCGCGTTCCAGTCGCTCGTGAACCCGTTCCAGAGCGAGGCCTCTTGGGTGAGGAGCTTCTTCTCCTTCGGGGTGTTGTCCGAGCGGCCGGCGAGCTGCGCGATTTCGTCGCGGATCACCTTGGCGCGCCCCTCGAGCTCGGTGGCCTCGCTCTTCTCGCCGGTGAGCGTGTAGTTGACCGCCTCGTCCTGCACGTGGCCGAGCTGGACGTTGAGGTCGGCGATCGTGCGCATGCCGGCGAAGTCGCGGTTGTAGAGCGTCTTCACGTGGCCGTTGAGGCCGTTCGTCGAGTGGATGCCGCTCCAGCCGCAGAGGGCGACGGCGCCGAGGACGACGGCGATGAGAACGCCGAACTTGGCCTTGATGTCGAGCTTCAAGTGCTTCATGTCAGGTCTCCTTGTGATCTGCCCGCTCAGATCAGCCGGCGGACCGTCTCCAGCAGGTGGTCTTGTTCCGCGGAGCCCTTGATCACGTAGGCGTCGGCGCCCGCGTCAATGCCGCGCTTGCGGTCTTCGTCCGAGCTCAGCGTGGTCACGAGGATCAGCGGCATGCCCTTCAGCCGCTGGTCGCCGCGCACCTTCTCCGTGAGCTCGAAGCCGGTCATGTTCGGCATCTCGACGTCCGAGACGATCAGGTCCGGAGCCTGCTTCTGAACCAGGTTCCAGGCCTCGAGGCCGTCGGACGCGGCCGTCACGTCGTAGCCGGCCGCCTCGAGCAGCGCCTTCTCGAAGGTCCGGATCGTCACCGAGTCGTCGAC
>DASXCV010000029.1:0-2545 GCA_036491015.1 Thermoleophilaceae bacterium
CGCGACGGCCGCCTGATCGACGACTTCGTGTTCGACCAGACCGGCCGCGTGCTGCACGTCCGCAACGCGCCCTCCCCCGGCGCCACCGCCTCGCTCGCGATCGCGCGCGAGATCGCGGACAAGCTGGAGCAGGCGGGCTAGCGAGCTCCGGCGCTACCCGTCCGACGGGACGGGTGCGGGCCGGACGCGAGTCGGTCGCACCAGCGACACCAGTGTGGACGCGAGTTTCCACTCGGCCAGTGCGTCCTCCACGGCGAGCGTGCCACCAACCACGAGCAGGGGCGCCACCGAGACCATGTACCTGGCCCGGTACAGCGAGGTCGCGGCCGCGGCGACCAGCGTGATGAGGGCGATCCCGTTGAACACCAGCGAGGCCGACTTGCGCGGGAAGCCGAGTGGGCGACGGCTGATCGCCCGCGCGAGGATCATGAACAGGTTGACGAAGGCCACCAAGGTGGTCACGCCGAGAAGCCAGCGCGGTGTGCGAAGCACTTTGGAGACTTGGCTAAGCACCGGGGCGGGCCAGTGCGTCTGATTGCGGTAGCTCGGCCATACCGCATTGCCAAGGGGGCCGGGATCCGGGTTCTGCGCGGGTGGCAGGGCGAGATCCGCCTCGAATTCCCACGGCTGGATCCCAGGTTCGAAGAAGCGCAGGAAGTCACGACCCGCCAAGCCCAGATATTGGACGGGCTCACCGCGGATAACCGCCTTCGCGAAGCGACCCAACACCTGGTCCTGAGAATGCTGCTGGGCCGCGGTGGCTCCCCAACCACCCGGGAAGAGCTTTCGCGCCGGCGAGTACTGGGGATCCCAGATGTACGCCCCGGGATTGTCGACGCGCTGCGATTTCGGCTGGCATAGCGCCCGCGTGCCTGCCGGAACGTGAAACTTGCTGCAATCCGCGATGCCGGCCACCCGCCCGTAGAGGAAGGTGCCCCCGGCGTCTTCGAAGCCGAACCGGCCGGTCGCGTGGTGATGCGCGATCGCGTACGCGCCGGTCGGGATCGCAAAGCCGAGCACGGCGAGCCCGATCAGGGCCGGCCGCCGCCAGTGGCGCCAGATCACATACGCCAGCCAGGGGAGTACCGCGACCAATGCCTCGAGGCGCAGTGTGCCAGCGGCGCCGAGCAGCAATCCGGCGACGGGCACGGCCCAAAGCGGCGAGCGCGGAACGACGACAAGGAAGGCCGCCGCCATGAGCAGCACGGTGTAGATCGACTCAGCGAGGATCGTGTGCTCGAGCGCAATCGCGTAGGTATCGAGCAGGATGATCGCCGCCGCGATCACGGCCAGCAGACGCCTTACGCCGAGCCGGACCAGCGTGGCGTACGCCAGCGTGCCGGTGATGAGGCCGGCAAGATGCTGCACTCCCGTGACGATGATCGCGTGAAAACCGAAGGGGCGCGCCAAGATCCAGAGGAAGAGCGGATAGCCGAACGGGCGGTCCGGCGCGATCACGAAATGCCGCGGGATGTCGAGGTTCCAGCTGAGGCTCAGGTAGCCCCAGGTGTCCGTCAACCGCATGAGCAGCGGGCGGTACGCGATCACAGTCGCCAGCCGTAGAACCACGCCCAGGGCGAGGATGCCGACGAACCAGCGGTGCTCCCTGATCAATCCGCGGACGCCGCCAAACGTCAAACGACGATGACCGGTGTCCGCGGTAGCCGAGGTCACCGCAGTGCCATCACATTCTCCCTGCCATAAACCCGAGCGCCAGGTTGAGATTGACGCTCGGTATCCGCAACGGCCAATACCGCCGATCACTGATCACGAACCGCGCCCCCACCTCCTGGAGGATCTCCGCGGGCGTGTTCACGTGGTCGCTCTTGATGTGCCAGTCGTAGCTCGTGTTGTAGCGGCGCTCGAAGGTCCGCTGGACCGTGAGCTTGCGCCCGAGCGTGTAGCCGAGGCCACCCTCGCACGGGATCACCACGTCGAGCCGCCCGCCGGGCTTCAGCACGCGGACGAGCTCGTCGAGCGCGGCCGGCAGGTTGGGTAGGTGTTCGAGCACGTGGATCGCCACGGCGCGGTCGAAGAAGTCGTCGTCCCACGGCAGGCGCCGCTGGCAGTCTGCCACCACCGTCTCGACCTCCGGGAAGCGCTCGCGGATGTCGTCCGCCATGTCCTCGCGCAACTCAAGGGCGTAGTAGCGCTGGTTCGACAGGTCCTCGTAGCGGATGTGCTCGCCGAGGCCGGCGCCGATCTCGAGCGTGACCCCGGTCGCCGCCCGCCGGACGGGGTACTCGTGGCTGAAGCGCTCGAGCCCGCCGTGGCGCTGCGGCAGCACCTCGTGGAAGTAGTGCATCCAGTCGTCCTGGATCCGTTTCTGGTCGGGCGTCAGCTCCGGGACTTGCTTCGGCCACGTCGCGGGCAACTTGGTCACTTCAGAGGGTGTAGCCGGCGTCCCGCGCGTCGTCGTGGAACATCCGCACCGTCTCGAGCGAGAACTCGTCGAGGTCCTTCCCGATCAGCGGCAGCTTCTTCAGGAGGTCGTGCGTCACGGTGATCACGTGGCAGCCGATCGCGTCGGCCTGCACGATGTTGA
>DASXCV010000030.1:0-9986 GCA_036491015.1 Thermoleophilaceae bacterium
AGATGGACGTTGACAACCTGAAGCTCGGCGCCGCCGTCGATTCGCCGACCGTGTCGGCGAGCATGGCCACGGCGCTGCTGGCGTACAGCGGGATCGCGGTGAAGATGCTCGTCGACCAACGCCTCGGGGCCGTGCTGCACACGATGTTCATGGTCGAGTACCAACCGGGCGGCGTTGCCCAACCCCACGACCATCCGCTGGAGGAGACCTACTACGTGCTCGAAGGCGAGGTCGAGGCGATGGCCGACGGCGACGTGTTCACGCTCGGCCCGGGTGACGTGTTCTGGACGGGCGTCGGCTGCGTCCACTCGTTTGAGAACAAAGGCCCGGGGCGAGTGCGCTGGCTGGAGACCCAGTCACCCCAACCCCCGGCGAACCACTCCTACAGGTTCAACCGCGACTGGGAGTACCTCGCAGAGCAGGTCGAAGGAGCGCAGTCGAGATGATCGGCTCACGCGGAGCGACGATGGCGGTGGACTGGGAGCAGCGCGTCGATTACGCGCGGCTGCGCTCGGACCGGCTGGCCAAAGCCCGAAGCGCGCTGCAGGACTCCGACCTCGGCGCGGTGTTGCTGTTTGACCAGAACAACATCCGCTACGTGACCAGCACCCACATCGGCGAGTGGGCTCGCGACAAGAGCGCGCGTTGCGTGCTGCTGCCCCGACATGGCGATCCAGTGCTGTGGGACTTCGGCTCGGCCGCCAAGCACCACCAGCTGTACGCGCCGTGGCTGCCGGAGACGAGTTGGCGCGCGGGCGTGTCGAGCATGCGCGGCGCAATGCCCGAGCAGACCGGCGTACCCGACCTGCTCGCCGACCACATCTTCCAGGAGCTTCGCGAGCACGGGCTCGAGCGCGAGCCGTTGGGGATCGACCTGACCGACATGGAAACGCTGGCGTCGCTTCATCGCAAGCAGATCCCGACCGCCAACGCCCAGCCGGTGATGCTCAGCGCCCGCAAGCTCAAGACCGAGGACGAGATCGCGCTGCTCGATCACGCCGCGGCGATCGTCGACGCGGTCTACGAGCAGATCTACCGCACGCTGCGCCCGGGCGTGCGCGAGCACGAGATCGTGGCCAACGCGCAGAAGCTGCTGTTCGAGCTGGGCTCGGAGCAGGTGGAGGCGATCAACGCCGTGTCGGGCGACCGCTGCAACCCCCACCCGCACGTCTTCTCCGACCGCCTGCTGCGGCCGGGCGACCAGGCCTTCTTCGACATCATCCACTCGTTCATGGGCTACCGCACGTGCTACTACCGCACGTTCAACGTGGGCGGCGTGAGCCAGTCGCAGCTCGATGCCTACCGCCAGTGCCGCGAGTGGCTCGACAACGCGATCGACCTGGTGCGCCCGGGCACCACCACGGACCAGATCGCGAGCGTGTGGCCCACCGCGTCCGACCTCGGCTTCCCCGACGAGGAGTCGTGCTTCGGCCTCCAGTTCGGCCACGGCCTGGGCGTCGGCCTCTACGAGTCGCCGATGATCTCGCGCCTGCACTCGCTCGAGCACCCGGTGGAGATCGAGGAGGGCATGGTGTTCGCGCTCGAGACCTACTGCCCGGCCACCGACGGCCGCTCGGCGGCGCGGATCGAGGAGGAGGTGCTCGTGACGGCGGACGGCCACGAGGTGCTCACCCGCTTCCCCGCCGAGGAGCTGCTCGTCACCGGCAAGGTGTACGTGCGCGGCGCCGACCTCGTGAGCGACTCCGAGTCCGTTTACGCGGGGGAGTAGCGCGGGTGGCTCGCGAGACGCCCGCCGCCGGGTTCACCTCGCCGGGCGCGGAGTCCCAGCTCTTCGTCGACCTCTACCGGCGGATGCGGCTGATCCGCCGCTTCGAGGACAGCGTGCAGACGCTCTTCCAGCAGGGCCTCGTGCACGGCACCACGCACCTCTACTCTGGCCAGGAGGCCGGCGCCGTGGGCGTGTGCAGCGTGCTCGGCGACGACGACCGCGTGGCGGCCACCTACCGCGGCCACGGCGCGGCGCTCGCGCTCGGGGTCGAGACCGAGGGGCTGATGGCGGAGCTGCTCGGCCGCGCCACCGGCGTGTGCAAGGGCCGCTCCGGCTCGATGAACGTGATCGACCTCGACCACCGGCTGATGGGCTGCTTCAGCATCGTCGGCGGCAGCATCGGCGCGGCCACCGGGATGGCGCTCGCGCTCAAGCGCACGGGCGGCGTGGCCGTCGCGTTCTTCGGCGACGGCACCGCCAACCAGGGCTACTTTCCCGAGTGCCTCAACTTCGCGCGCGTTTTCGACCTGCCCGTGGTCTTCGTATGCGAGAACAACCGCTACGGCGAGTTCACGCCCTTCGAGCAGGTCACCGGCGGCGCGATCCTCGACCGGCCGCGCATCCTCGGCATCCATGCGGAGACGATCGACGGCAACGACGTCTGGACCGTGCGCCACACGGCCGCGGCCGCGGTCGAGCGGGCGCGCGCGGGGGAGGGGCCGCAGTTCATCGAGTCGCTCACCTACCGCTTCGTCGGCCACTCGCGGTCCGATCCGGGCGCCTACCGCGCGCCGGGCGAGCTCGACGAGTGGCGCAAGCGCGACCCGCTCACCGTCACGCGCGCGGGCCTCGGCGACCGCTACGGCGTGAGCGCCGAGGCGCTCGACGAGATCGACGAGTCGGTCGAGCAGGAGCTGGCGGCCGCGGTGGAGGCGGCGTCGAACGCGCCCTTCCCGGAGCCCGGGCCGGTCAGGGAGTTCAAGGGTGGCTGAGCTCGAGTTCCGCGACGCGATCTGCGAGGCGCTCGACGAGGAGCTCGCGCGCGACGACACCGTCGTCTTCTTCGGCGAGGACGTGGCCAAGCCCGGCGGCGTGTTCGCGGTCACCGGCGGCCTGCAGGAGAAGCACGGGCCGGAGCGCGTGTTCGACACGCCGATCTCCGAGCTGGCGATCGCCGGCGCCGCGTTCGGCAGCGCGGTGGGCGGCCTGCGCCCGGTGATCGAGATCATGTTCGCGGACTTCCTGCCGCTCGTGATGGACAGCCTCGTGAACCAGTCCGCCAAGTACTGGTACCTGTCGAACGAGCAGAAGAGCATCCCGCTCGTGGTGCGCACGGCGGCCGGCGCGGGCGGCCGCTTCGGCGCGGTGCACTCGCAGATGCCGGTGAGCTGGTTCCAGGGCGTGCCGGGCATCAAGATCGTCTGCCCGTCCACACCTGGCGACGCGAAGGCGCTGCTCAAGGCCGCGATCCGCGACGACAACCCGGTGCTGTTCGTGGAGCACAAGCGCCTCTACTCGATCAAGGGCGAGGCGAACGGCGACGTGGCCACGATCGGCGAGGCGAAGGTGGTGCGCGAGGGCGGCGACGTGACGATCGCGACCGCGATGCGCGGCGTGCACGAGGCCCTGGCGGCCGCCGAGGAGCTGTCGGCGCAGGGCGTCGAGGCCGAGGTGATCGACCTGCGCACGCTGCGGCCGGTGGACACGGCGACCGTCCTCAAGTCGGTCGAGAAGACCAACCGGCTCGTGGTGGTGGAGGAGGGCCCGCGCACGGGCGGCTGGGCCGCGGAGGTGCTGGCGCAGGTGCTCGAGGACGGCCTTGGCGACATCGACGACGCCTGGCGGCTCACCACCCCGGACCATCCGATTCCTTACAGCCCGCCGCTCGAGGACGACTTCATCCCTGGCGCGAAGGCCATCGCAGCGTCCATACTTGGGCGCTGAGGTATGGCCGACACCACTGACAGGCGGACCACTCCGGCGGACATCACCGCGGGCGTAATCGCCGCTTTCGAGGGCTGCGAGGACCCGCGCCTGCGCGAGCTGATGCAGGCGCTCGTCCGGCACCTGCACGCGTTCGCCACGGAGGTGGGGCTCACGCAGGAGGAGTGGGCGCGGACGATCGCCGAGCTCACCGCCACCGGGCACATCACCGACGACCGCCGCCAGGAGTTCATCCTCTGGTCGGACTCGCTCGGGCTGTCGATGCTCGTGGACGCGCTCGCCAACCCGCTGCCGGAGGGCGCCACCGAGTCCACCGTGCTCGGCCCGTTCTACGTGCCCGGCTCGCCCGCGCGCGAGTACGGGGAGAACATGGCCCACGAGCCGGCCGGCACGCCCGCCCGGGTGCACGGGCGCGTGACAGGTGTGGACGGCTCGCCGATCGCGGGCGCCGAGCTCGACGTGTGGCAGAACGGCGACGACCAGCTCTACGCCGTACAGCGCCCGGAGGCCGAGGAGGACCACCTGCGCGGCCGCTACACCACGCGCGAGGACGGCAGCTACGCGTTCATGGCCGTGCGGCCCGTGCCGTACCCGATCCCCTACGACGGGCCGGTGGGGAAGATGCTCGACTCGAGCGGCCGCCACCCCTGGCGCCCCGCCCACATCCACATGATCGTGCGCGCCCCGGGCTTCAAGCCGGTGACCACCCACATCTTCGACCGCGAGAGCGAGTACCTCGGCTCGGACGCGGTCTTCGCCGTCAAGCCGTCGCTGTTGCGCGACTTCGTGAGCCACTCGCCCGACGATCCGGACACGCCCGCCGGCGTGACCACCGAGTGGGTCTCTTGCGAGAACGACATCGTCCTCGCACCCGCCGGCTAGCCCAACTCCGCGAACTGGCAGATTCTGCCGTCGGTATCCGGCGGCAGAATCTGCCACGTCGGTCAGGTGGGGAGGATCACGTCCGCGTCGGGTGGATCCGCGTAGAGGCGCCTCACCAGCTCGGCGCGGCGCTCGAGCACCGCGCGCTGGTTCACGTAGCCCTTGTCGGTGATCTCCCCGGCGTCCAGGTTCGCCGGCTCGTCGAGCAGCAGCAGCCGCTGGATCTGGCTCGCGGAGCCCACGTCCGCGTTCATGCGGGCGAGCGCGCCGGACAGGTGCGCGCGCAGCCGCTCCGGGTCGCCGCCGCACACGCGCTGTGCCTCGGCGTCGTTCACCCAGGCGAGCGCGCTCGCGAACGCCTCGTCGTGGCCGCAGATCACGGCGTCGGAGAGCACGCCGCCGCACGCCGTCACGAGCGCGCCCCTCAGCGCGCCCACCGCCACGAACGAGCCGCTCGTGAGCTTGAAGTTCTCGGCAAGGCGGCCGTCGAACATCAGCCCCTGGTTCGGGCCGTCCTCGTCCACGAGCTTGCCGGCGTCGCCGGTGCGGTAGAAGCCCTCGCTGTCGAACGCCGCGGCGCTGGCCACGGGATCGGCGTAGTAGCCGGGCGTGACGTTGGGTCCCTTCACGCGCATCTCGAAGCGGTCGTCGGCGAACGCGAGCTTCAGCTCGACGCCCGGCACCGGCACGCCGATGCAGCCGCAGCGCGCGCTCGCGAAGTGCGCGCTCGTGACCGTTGCCGTGGTCTCCGTGGTTCCCCATGCGGCGGTGAGCGGGATGTGGTCGGGCGTGACCGCGCGCAGGCGATCCCACAGTCCCTGCGGCAGCGCCGCCGCCGCGTAGAACACGAAGCGCAGCCGCGAGAAGAAGGCCGCCGCGAACTCGGGGTCGTTCTCCAGCTCCGGCGTGAGCAGGGCGAAGCCGGCGGGCACGTTGTAGTAGACGGTGGGGGAGTTCTCGCGCAGCGCCTCCAGCGTCTTCGGAAAGAGCGGCGGCGCGGGCTTGCCTTCGTCGATGTGCAGCGTGCCGCCGTGGACGAGCACCTGGTTGAGGTTGTGGTTGCCGCCGAACACGTGGCTCCACGGCAGCCAGTCCACGAGCACCGGCGGCTCGGCTGCGAGGAACGGCCAGTTCTGGAGCAGGATCTGCTGGTTGGCCAGCAGCATCCGGTGCGTGTTGATCACGCCCTTCGGCGCGCCGGTCGAGCCGGAGGTGAAGAGCAGCTTGGCGATCGTGTCGGGACCGACTTCGGCGAGCGCATCCTCAACCGCCTGGCCCGGCCGCGATGCCGCGAGCTGCCCGAATGGCGGCGAGGCCGGCACGAGGCCGGCGAGCGCCCGGAACGCCGGGGCGAAGCGCTCGGGCTCTTCCGCGAACACGAGCCCGGGCGAGCAGCTCTGGGCCAGCTCGCGGATGCGCGCGTGGTCCTTCGACATCAGCGAGTAGGCCACGCTCACGGGCATCACCGGCACGCCCGCCGTGTAGCAGCCGAGCATCATCACCAGGTGCTCGAGCGAGTTGCCGGACAGCACCATCACCGGCCGCCTCGCGTTGAGGCCCAGATCGAGCAGCGACTGCGCCACGGCGTCGGCCTGCGCGCGCGCCTCGCCGAACGTGAGGGACCGCCGCGGCCCGCCGCCGGGATCGGGCTGCGTAGCCAGCACGCGCTCCGGGTGCTCCTCCGCCCGCCGCCGCAGCACATGCGCAATGCTGCGCTCATGCTCGCGAAGCGGATCTTCAGAGCGCAGCAGGATCGATCCGTCCGAGCGCCGCTCCAGGGTCACCCTGGGTGGAGCGAAGAGCTGCGTCTGCGCGGGCGTCGTCACAGGCCAATAGGAGACTAACCTGTCACGGGCGTTAGTCAAGTGTCATGCAACCGGTTAGCGACAAGACCGCCACCAGCCTGTCGACCCTCGAGGCCGTGCAGGACCGCGTGCTCTGGCTGGCCACGAGCATCGTCCACCACGCCAATCGAGTCAGGAAGAGCCCGTCGGGGGTGAAGGTGGGCGGGCACCAGGCGTCGTCGGCGTCGATGGTGTCGATCATGTCGGCGCTCTGGTTCGAGCACCTGCGCGCTCCCGACCGCGTGTCCGTGAAGCCGCACGCTTCGCCGGTCCTGCACGCGATCGAGTACCTGCTCGGCAAGCTCGACCGCGACTACCTCACCACGCTGCGCGCGTTCGGCGGGCTGCAGAGCTACCCGAGCCGGCTCAAGGACCCGCTGCCCGCGGACTTCTCCACCGGGTCCGTGGGCATCGGGGCGACCGCGCCGGTGTGGAGCGCCATCGCGCACCGCTACGTGGCTGGCCACTTCGAGGTGCCGCGCGGTGGCCGCCAGGTGGCGCTGCTCGGCGACGCCGAGCTGGACGAGGGCGCCTGCTGGGAGGCGATCGTCGATCCCGTGGTGCCGCACCTCGGCGAGGTGCTGTGGGTGGTGGATCTCAACCGCCAGTCGCTCGACCGCATCGTGCCGGACATCGCGGCCGGCCGGATCGCCTCGATGTTCGAGGCCGCGGGCTGGCACACGATCACGGTGAAGTACGGCCGCCGCCTGCAGGCGCTGTTCGAGCGCGACGGCGGCGCCGCGCTGCGCGAGCGCATCGACTCGATGCCGAACGAGGAGTACCAGCGGCTGCTGCGCTCGGACGCCGCCGAGCTGCGCGACCGCATCCCGGGCAGCGGCTCCGGCAAGCGCGACATCGCCGCCCTCATCGCCCACCTCGACGATGCCGAGCTCTCGCGCGCGATCCGCGACCTCGGCGGTCACGACCTCGCCGAGCTGCTCGCCGCCTTCGCGGAGGCGGACGCGGTCACGGACCGCCCGTCGGTGGTGTTCGCCTTCACGATCAAGGCGTGGCGCCTGGCCACCGAGGGCCACCCGGGCAACCACTCGGCGCTGCTCACCGTCGACCAGTGGGAGGAGCTGGCGGGCGATCTCGGCGCCGACGCCTCCGACCCGTGGGCGGCATTCGACGCGGGCACCCCCGAGGGCGAGCTGTGCCGCGCCGCCGCCGAGCGGCTCGAGCGCCCGCGGGTCGAGCTGGCAAACGCGCCCGAGGTGCCGGAGGAGGTCGGCCGCAGGCACGCGGGCCAGGCGTCCACCCAGCAGGCTTTCGGCCGCTTCTTCGTCGACCTCTCGCACGAGGCGCCCGACGTCGCCGGGCACGTGGTCACCGTCAGCCCGGACGTGGCGTCGTCCACCAACCTCGGCGGCTGGATCAACCGCGTGGGCGTGTGGCAGCTGGGCGAGCGCATCGACTGGTTCGCCGACGACACGGACACGCTCGTGCGCTGGCGCGAGTCAGGGCACGGCCAGCACATCGAGCTGGGAATCGCGGAGGGCAACCTCGTCGGGCTGCTCGGCGAGCTCGGGCTCACCTGGTCGCGCGACGGCCAGGCGCTCCTGCCGATCGGCACGATGTACGACCCGTTCGTCACGCGCGCGCTCGAGCCGTGGTCGTTCGGCATGTACGCGGGCGCGCAGTCGATCCTGATCGGCACGCCGTCGGGCGTCACGCTCGCGCCCGAGGGCGGCGCGCACCAGTCGATCATCACGCCGTCGGTGGGGCTCGAGCAGCCGCGCTGCGTCGCCTGGGAGCCGGCCTTCGGCCAGGATCTCGAATGGACGCTCCTCCACGCGCTGTCGCTGCTTGGCCGGCCGGGCGGCAGCTCGTCCTACTTCCGCCTCAGCACGCGGCCGATCGACCAGTCGCTGGCCGCCGTGCCCGAGGGCGCGGAGGAACGCGAGCTGCGCCGCAGCCAGGCGCTCCGCGGCGGCTACGCGCTGCGCACGGCTGCGGGGAGCGAGCCGCAGGTGGTGCTCGCGGGGGCGGGCGCGATCATGCCCGAGGTCGTGGCCGCCGCCGACGAGCTGGCCGAGTCGGGCGTGGCCTGCGACGTCGTCTGCCTCACCTCCGCCGATCTCGTGTTCCGCGCGCTTCAGTCGCGCCAGGGGCTCGCCGAGGGCGACCACGGGATCCTCGACGAGCTGTTCCCGCCCGAGCGCGCCGCGCCGATCGTGAGCGTGCTCGACGGGCATCCGCACACGCTCAGCTTCCTGTCCGCCACCCGCTGCGTGCCGATCGCCTGCCTGGGTGTGGACGACTTCGGCCAGTCGGGCGACGTGCCCGACCTGTACCGGGCGTTCGGCGTCGACGTGGACACGATCGTCGGGGCCGCCAGCGACCTGATCGGCTAGGCACAGCCGCCGCCGCCACTACGATCAGCCGTCCATGAGACGGATCTCGGGACTCGCCGCGGCGGGAGCGCTCGCCGCACTGCTGCTCACCGCTGCCACAGGATCGGCGTCGCCGCTCGGCCACCAGACGCCGCCGCCCACTCCCACGCCCACACCGGCGCCGGCCCCCGCGCCCAACCCGTGCGACAACCCGCTCGAGGAGCTGCGCTGCCCCGACCTTGTGATGTCGCCTCCCTCGCACCTCACGCTCGACAGGCGCACCGAGCGCGGCCACGTGCTGCTGCGCGCCACGAGCTCGGTCGACAACCACGGCACGGGTCCGCTCGAGCTGCGCGGCCACCGGCGCAGCTCGCGCTCGATGCGCGTCACCCAGATCATCTACCGCCGGAACGGCACGCGCGCCTTCTTCCCGAGCAAGGCGCTACTCGGCTTCAAGTTCGTGTCCGGCAGGCGCTACGGCTTCACCTACCCGAACTTCAGCTACTGGAAGTTCCGCGGCGCCGCGCGCTTCCAGCTCTGGTCGGTGGACAGCCAGAACAAGGCGATCAAGCTGGTCCGCTTCGGGCCGAAGCTCTTCTACTGCTTCCGCGATCTCCAGCGCACGCATCCCTCGGCCGCGTCGCCCAAGGGCGCCGTCTACCCCGCCTGCAGCCAGAACCCGAACCAGCGCACGGTCACGCTCGGCACCTCCGTCGGCTGGTCCGACATCTACCCCTACACCTATGCCGAGCAGTACATCGACGTGACTGGGCTGCGCGGCCGCTTCGCCTACGTGCAGGTGGCGGACCCGTTCAACCGCATCGTCGAGGCCCGCGAGAACAACAACTTCTCCGAGGTCTACGTGCAGCTCCCGTCGGGGCGCGTCCTCGGGGAGCGCCACGGAGTGTCCACGCCGTAGCCCGCTAGTAGCGGTTCATGTGCACCCGCACCACGCTGCCGGTGGGGTAGGTGCGCATCTGCATGAGATCGCAGAGCTGGTTCACGAGCCATAGGCCGTGCCCGCCGATCTGCCCTGAGGCGGGCGCCTGGCGGCCGGCGAGCGGCTCGTCGATCCGGCCGCTGTCCGCGATCTCCGAGACGAACGCGGTGGGGTCGGCCCACGCGCGCACCACGCCGGTGCCGCCGCCGTGGCGGACGCTGTTGCTCGCCAGCTCGTTCACGGCCAGCACGAGGTCGTCGCGGCGCGAGCGGCCGATTCCGGCCTCGGCGGCGTTCAGCGCCACGAAGCCGCGC